>NZ_JCANUC010000011.1:0-93246 GCF_059568765.1 Lacicoccus kunmingensis DSM 17847
TAAACAAAGTATAAATTTCTAATTATCTTTTTATATTTTCTTAAATGCTCGTAAAGCCTTATTCTATGTGCTTTCGAGTATTTTTACTGTAGGAAGATACTTCACGTTTCTTTGCATATTTCCTCATGTCTTAGCTGTCAGAAGTGGTAAATAAGTAGTAAATTCATTTGTACTACTAAGCAACAAGACGCTCCTGTTGCTTCTCTTTATTCAAGCGTTTCATTTCTGCCATTGCAGAATCGAATGTTGCATGTGCGTAATAGTTCAGCGTCATGGCTATATTAGCATGTCCCATAATGTACTGTAATGCCTTTGGATTCATTCCTGCATTTGCATAGTTGGTACAGAATGTATGTCGCAAACTATGTGGAGTGATGTGTGGCAATTTATCCTCGTTATACTTATTGTATTTCTTAACAAGACCTTTCATCATGCCGTTGTAATCACTTGCCACTTTTGGATAGTTCTTTCTATTAAGAAAGAGGAAATCACTATATCCATCAATCTCAACACGCTTATCATTCTTTCGATTCGCTAACACTCGCTTAAATGCTTGATAGGCTTCTTCAACCATAGGAACTTGACGTTCGCCACTTTTGGTCTTTGGTGTTTCAATGTAGTACCCAATTTCAGTATCTCTCAATAGCTGATGGTCTATATTGACAAGACGATTCTCAAAATCTAAATCTGGAAGTGTCAAACCACCAAACTCTGAAATACGAAGACCTGTTTTTAAGAGTATCAGAATTTCATCATAATTTTTGCTGTAGGTTTTATCAGCTTTTGCAAAGGCTAACAGTTTTTCTTCCTGTTCTTCTGTTAGTACGGTCTTAGGGACAGTATCATCATCAAGAACTGCTTTCAGTTGAAAGTCAAATGGATTCTTCCGAACACAATCATCTTGTATAGCAATATAGAATGAAGCCTTTAAAGAACGTTTGTAGTTATTGATGGTTTGATAAGCATAACCATTTTCACTCATTCTAATAGCCCATTCTTTAGCGTCTGATGGCTTAATACTGTCAATACTTCTTACACCTAACTTGTCTTTCTTCAAAATATCCATAAGATATTTGCGTCCAGTTTCAGTGTTTTTTCTAACCTTTGGTCTTTGAGCGTTCTGTTTTGCGTAAAGCTGGCAGAGTGTCATTTTCTTTCCTACAACATCAATACCATCATGAATGTCTTTCTGTAACTCTGCGATTTTCTCTCTAAGTGAGATACAATCACGCTTTCCTGCTGGTACTCGGTCTGTAGCCACAAGTTTCCACGAGTAAACAAATTGCGGTTCTCCAAATGAATCTATATATTTGTATAAGTATCTTCCGTCTTTTCGTTGGCTCTCTCCAGTCTTTAAGATTCGACCTTTATTGTCACGTCTTTTTTCTGACATGGCATTTGCTCCTTTCCTTTATGGAAAGAGCCTTGATACGACTTAATACTATTTTATCATATACAAGACCCTTTGGCGACGCTAGATTGCGTCCAATGTATCTATAATTTTTTCAAATTGTTTTCGTTTAATCTGAATACGATTGCCATTCATAATCAGCCAATTTGCATTTTTATTTTCCTCTGCCAAGCGTCGTAGCTTGTTTTCGCCAATACGAAAATATTTTGACGCTTCTTCAATGGTTAGGGTATAACGTTCCCAAATAGGAATGTCAGTCTGCTTCATAAAATCCTCCTTTCCAAATCACTTATTTGGATTTCATAAAAGTTGTTTTACCAGCAATCGAACAGCTTTAGCAAAGCTCACGGGAGTTCCACCCCTGCATGGTTCTCATGTAGCCATACTCATTGCCTGCGACGGTTTTATCACGCTCGGACTATTGACTGTATGGGAGTATCATTATCACGATAAGAATGTCGTTGCAGGCAATCCTGCTAAAGATTGCTTCTCGGATCACTAACATGAATCGCTCGCTATCTTTATAAGATAGGTCATGGCGGTTAGTTCCGTTGGCTCTTTTCTTATCGAAACGTATTCGATTACTTTTATTCAGTTTTCAAAGAACAATGGCTCGTTAGCCTATCAAAACACATTGAAAGCTCAATATGCTTTGGTGGAATAACAAACCTCCCTGTTCGGGAAGCGTGGAATGGTTTAGCACGCTTCCACGAAAGGAGAGAGGATATTACTTAATTTCAAATGACAAAATCTTTGTAATCAGTCTGGTTTCCATTCTTCCACGTAAGACTTCATCAACGACCATACTTTGATTGCCATATTCATCTTTCATAAGTCGTAGGGAACGCTTCGTTATGTACCCTCTGTAATGATGTAGAATCTGGTTAATCGCTTCGGTATCGCCATCTGTTGCCTTTACAATGAGAGGAAAGGGAATCATAGGATATTGTGTTTTCATTCTTCAAATTCCTCCATAAACTTTTTAATTAAGGCTAGTCCACTGGTTCTATGCCGATAGACAGTAGAACGGTTCAATTTCAACAGGTCTGCAATTTCTGAATCGCTCATGTCCATAAAGTAAAACAGCAGTAGAATTTCACGTTTCTTGTCTGGCAACTCACGTAATGCTTCACTCAACAAATCATTTTCAACGCCTACTGATAACCCATTGAGTGTAAAAATCTGAAAGTCAGTTGAATAGTTATCTGTTGTCGCAAACTGGCTAACAAGATAATCGCCAACATCCGAAAAGGACACCTCACGCTTTGCAATCCTTGAAAGATAAAGCATATAATTCTTTCGCTCGTCTTCCATAGCACGTTTACAGATATAGTCAAACTGATTTTCTATTGTGGTCTGAAAAGAAGATGGTTTCATGTTTCTCACCCCCTTTCTGTCTAGGAAAGGAAGTGAGCCTTGCTCGTTTATCTCCTTTCACTCTTAGTCCCAATGTGAAAGGGGGATTTGTTGCATTACTGATAAATAAACTTTGTAAAAAAGTTCTGAATAGCCAAAAAAGCATATAAACAGATTTATTTCTCTGTTTACATGCTTCTGTTATTCTATCTATATGATTTATAAAACCACATTGGTGGACGTACTTATCTATTGCAGATAGACGACTTTTTTTGACAAGAACCCAATGTAAGGAAATTTATTGTATATGATGTACTTCATGGCGACGTTGACCTCCAACAAACCGCCATTTGGAAGTAATATACAATATTTTAACAGCGTAAATAGCACTACCATATAACGGTTTTTTTTATTGGCGTTTAGTAGTGCTTTTTATTAAATATAAACCTATAAACCATATAACACGTTTTTCTATACCTGTTTTTAATTCAGTAGGAACAATAAAATGTATAGAGGTGGTCTACTATGCGTAAAAAAGAAGATAAATATGATTTTAGAGCCTTTGGTTTAGCCATTAAAGAAGCTCGATTGAAACGAGGTTTAACTCGTGAACAAGTGGGAGCATTGATTGAAATTGACCCACGGTACTTAACTAATATTGAAAATAAAGGGCAACACCCCAGCATACAAGTTCTTTATGACCTTGTATCGTTACTTCATGTTTCCGTTGATGAATTTTTCTTACCTGCTAATAACTTGGTAAAAAGCACCCGACGATTACAGATAGAGAAATACATGGATAGCTTTACAGACAAAGAACTATCCTTAATGGAATCTTTAGCCAGCGGTATCAACGAAGCAAGAAACATCGAAGACTAATTAAAAGAATCCATACATAACGGAAAGAGCCGATAAAATGAGATTGTATTAATCTCATTTTATCGGCTCTGCGTCTTTGCGTCTGGCTCTGTAATCACAGTTACTTTGAACTGCTTTATTTCAATTAAATTTTCTTGTCTGCATTTCGGACAATAGAGGGGGAATTTTTTTAATTCAGTATCTTCCCTTATCTTTAATCGTGTTTTATTTCCACATACAGGACACAATATCCACTTGTAGTTTATAATAACTATCTCCTCCTTTACACTTTAATTCAAATCTTTATTAAAAAATATTTCATCTTATTTAACAAGAAACCATATTTATATAACAACATAAAATACACTAAGTTATTTTATTGAACATATATCGTACTTTATCTATCCGACTATTTGGACGACGGGGCTGGCAAACAGGTTCACCGGTAGTAACATGGTACCCTTTTAACTCTGTTAAACAAACACTACGTCCATTTGTAAAGAAAGTTAAATCACTACGATATTCTTGAATACACCGAGCAGGGATTTCTCCACTAAGAATGACCTCATTATTTTTCAATTGAGTGTCTACGATGTTCGCACAATATTTAGGAGCATCGTTGTATGCTCGTGAAAGATATTCCTGTGGCGCATAAATTTTAAAACTAAGATATGGCTCTAACAATTCTGTTCCAGCTTTTTTTAAGACTTGTTCCAATACAATAGGAGCAAGCATCCGAAAATCTGCTGGGGTACTAACAGGGCTATAGTATAAGCCATACTTAAAACAGATTTTACAGTCCGTCACATTCCAACCATACAATCCTTGTTCACAGCCATAGCGTATCCCCTCCATAACTGCATTTTGAAACGATTGATTTAAGTATCCAAGAGAAACCGAGCTCTCATACTGCATTCCACTTCCCAACGGAAGCGGTGATACAGATAAACCAATGGAAGCCCAGAAAGGATTTGGCGGCACTTCGATGTGAATGGTATATTCTGCATTTTTTAACGGTCTCTCCATATAAATGACTGTAGGCTCTTTTAGTTCTATCTCCACATGATACTTTTCTTGCAACAGTGCACTAATCACTTCCATTTGTACTTTCCCTAAGAAAGAAAGTATAATTTCATGTGTCGTAGAATCCACGTAATATCGTAGAAGCGGATCACTATCTGAGATTTCCAAAAGGGCATCAAGCAACATTTCTCTCTGTTCAGGTTTACTCGGTTCAACAGTTGTTTGTAGTAGAGGGTGCGGATTTTCAATCTTTTTTCTCTGTGGCAATAGTTTTGTATCTCCAAGAACACTATTTAACTTCAAAAACTCATTTTGCAAAATAACAATTTCTCCAGAATAAGCTCTATCAATCTTACATAATTCACCATTTATTGAAGTATACATTTCTGTAACTTTTATTTTTTCTTTTTCTGATACTCTAACCGAATCTCGTAAATGTAGTACTCCACTATAAAGGCGTATATATGCAAGACGTTGTCTTTTTTTTGTATATTCAATTTTGAAAACATTTCCGCAAAGTTCAGACGGACCTCGATGTGTTGATGAATAAAATTTATTAGTAATAACTTCTATAAGGTTATCAATCCCTATATTACTTTTTGCACTTCCATGATAAAGAGGGAACAGAGAACAATTCTGAAATCTTATGCTTTCCTCTTGTTCGAGTTCCAATGCTTCTAATGATTTACCGGACATATATTTCTCTAAAAGGTCATCGTTTCCCTCTATTACCGTATCCCATTGTTCAGATTCGGTAAAGTTCGTCACACACATATTAGGATACAGTTCTACCTTCTGTTTGATTACAATTTCGGCAGAAAGTTTCTCTTTAATATCCTGATAAACCGTTGATAAATCAATTCCATTTTGGTCAATCTTATTGATAAAAAAGATTGTGGGAATCCCCATTTTCCTAAGTGCATGAAATAATATACGAGTTTGTGCTTGTACGCCATCTTTTGCAGAAATCAGTAGAATTGCCCCATCTAAAACTGATAATGAACGATATACTTCTGCTAAGAAATCCATATGTCCTGGCGTGTCTATGATGTTCACCTTCGTATTTTCCCACTGAAAAGAGGTTATTCCTGTCTGAATTGTAATTCCTCTCTGACGTTCTAAAAGCGTATTATCCGTCCTCGTTGTACCTTTGTCCACGCTTCCTAATTCTGTAATCGCTCCACTGTTATATAATAAGCTTTCTGTTAAGGTAGTTTTTCCTGCATCAACATGAGCTAAAACTCCAATATTAATAATTTTCATGTGATTTTCCTCCATTCAAAAACCCAAAAGGGCATAAAAATCCCAGTGATAAATACTTTTATCACTGGGATTTTTATGCATAACCATAGGCATACAAAGCATACAGATATTCTCCGGATACTTTAGAATCACATGATAAAGGTATTCTTAAACTGGGTACAAAAAACTAAGCCCTCCTAAAAAAGGACATCCAATTATTTGTTCCCACTATCAAATTGACAGTTTATTTAAGAATACCTTGCCGCATATTTATTAACTCCTTTTAAATAGATACTTAAATAATAGCACGTAAGAGCATATTTGTAAAGGAATCTCCAATTTTTTATCAAAGAGAGTACGTGATTACAAAATAGCTGTAATAATGTACCAATATTTGTTATTCTATAATCTTCCAATTACTCCCGTTCTTTTCAAGTACCAAATCAAATTGAGATACCTGCGTTGCTTTGGTCTGCTGGTCGATATACTCCACTGTCAGCGATACCGTGACTTGATTATCCTTACGATTGTGAATAGGATTTACCAGTTCTTGAAAGATGTACTCTTTTCCGATTGGTTTTAATATCCCGTCATTCACATAGTAGGAAAGTTCACTGGCTGTCGCTGTAGGATAGAGCTTGAAGAACGTCGTTAAAAACTCATTGATTTCATTGGTTGTAATGGAATCAACCGTCCCCTCACTTTCAATGGCTTTTGGTTTATAACTTGATTTCTTAGGTATGTTGGTAATGGTCGGATTCTTAACCAGTACCATATTTCCAGAACCATCTACATAGACACTCACTATATAAGCAGAGTGGACGGTCTTTGTATTTTCTCCCTCTGTAATGAGCTGGTCTACACTGTAGGTTACATTAAACTCATTGTCGCCAGTTGGCTCTACCGTCCATATCTGAAATCCTCTTACAGAAGACGATACAGGAATATCTTTGCGTACTGTATCAACATTGAGAGCTTGAAGTTCATCTGTCAGATAGCCTTTTAGACTTTCCATTCGATTATCAATGGACTTATCGGATTGCTCCCATGAATAGTAGACTTTCGCAAAGTTCTCTACAAAATTTTCTACATGATGAGTATCAACGTATTCCTTTTCTATGATAGTTGTTTCGTGAATAGTATGAGTATCTATAGCTGTAAAGTGCTTGAATATCGCAAAGCTGAAACTAAGCCCTAAAAGTACCCACAAGGCAATCACAACCTTTTTATGAGGATTGACCTTATAGACACGAGGTTTCTTTTCCTTTGGTATCTGTTTTTCTTTATTCTGATTTTTTCTAAATTTCATCATTAAATCTTCCTTTCTCATTGTTTGATTCGTCCTGCTCCCACTAAATGCTGTTGCCAGTAGGGGCTTGTTAAGTCGGCATAACCGATTGGGTCGCCTGCATGAAACATACGGTTATTGCCAAGGTATATCCCAACATGAGTAATATAAGAGCCAGCGTTATAGGTAGAATGAAAGAAAACCAAATCGCCAGCTTGTGCTTCCGATAGTGGGATATGCTGGGTCACATCATATTGCTGTTGTGCGGTTCGTGGTAAGTTAATTCCAGCTTTTCCATACGTCCATTGTGTCAGTCCGCTACAATCAAAAGAAGTAGTCGGGGAAGCTCCACCGTAAACGTATCGCCAGCCCTCATATTTCAGTGCTTCGTCCATGATGGCTTGTACCGTATCATCATCAAACTCTGTTGTGACAAGATACTGCGTTACCAGTTGCACATAAAACATATTGCCATAGTTGTATCGCCAGCCCCCATTGATAGGTATGGCTATGGGATTGGGGTAAGACACTTTTTCGCCACCTGAATACTCTTTTGAGAAACTTTGAGCCAGTTCAAAGGTATATTTATTTCCACGATTAGCCACATACCCTAAGAAACCACCACCATAATTGTAGGACTGGATAACCGATTCTAAATCTACACTGAGCCTTTCGCTACTGGCTAATAATTCACTGAAATACTTCACACCTTGCTTAATGGATTCTTCTGTACTCAATGAATTAGGTGGAAGACCGAGGGATTCCGAGGACTGCATAACATCTTCCGCAGTACCGCCCGATTCCACCTGTATAATCGCAAGAAGTATGTTGACATATTCTTCAACGCCATATTCTTTGGCATATTTTTCTACCATAGGCTTATGAGCCAGCACTTCTGCGGAAACATTCACACCTCCATAATGAATATTGGAAATTCCGCTGTCCTGTTCATCTGAAAATAAAATGGCAACAAACAGAAGCAGTGAGAAGACCATCAAGAATAATCCAGAACCACCAATCACTAAAGTTTTCAACTTCATGGTTTCTTACCGACTTTCTTAATGGTGGCGGTTTTGATTGGTGGTCTACTTCTTGTATTTTGTAGTGGTACTCTTTGAACAGTAGACGGACGTTCTTTTGTGATTGGACGTTGTGAAGTTCTATCTGCTGTAGTGGTTGAAGTTGCTGGCTTTTGAACGGTTTTTTCTTGAACGGTATTGCCTTGGCGTTCCACTTTTGGACTTGAAAAATCGGACTTAACTGCTGGACGCTCTTGTTTGGCTTGTTGAGATTCCTTATATGAAGTCTGAATATTAGACTGTTTTGAGGTCTGTTCATCATGATATTGTTCTTGTCTTGTAGTCGGTCTTTCATGAACAGAAGAAGCAGGCTGTTTTTTCTGTTTGACCTGTTCCATTTCAGAGCGACGCTTCGCAATGGTTTTTCGCCTTTGTTCCTGCTGTTCCTTGCGTCCACTGGCTCTGTCCGCTTTGGTTTGAGAAATACTACTGGTTAAATCACGGACATTCTCTTTTACTTTGGATTTTCCTTGATATACTGCATATCTTGCATTGGTCGGCAAATCTTTAACCTGTTCTTTCAAACCACTAGCAGTGTCTACCATTCTGTCTTTGGTATCAGCTACTGTACCGATGGTTTGACCGATACGTTTTCCAAGTGTTGATTTTTCCTTTCCGTCTGGTCGGGAGTGATCTGCTTGTGTCCTTGCAGAACTCCCCGAACCCGACTGTCCTTTTTTACCTGTAACAATGGCAGACCCAGCCCCTAGAGTAGTCATGGAACGTCCAAGTTTCCGCTGTAGACGGTGCATGTGAGCGTGCATAAGCATACGAGGTTTTCTCATCACACGACTTCCCACACTTTGAGAATCGTTACTCTGTAGAGAAAACATACTCATTAAATCGCCCAGCTTGAAGTAGATTCCTGCAAAGGTCACAATCTGTAGAAAAGCAATCAAAAAGAACGGATAACCAGCCGATAAGGTATAGAGCATGGTTGAAATACTAAATGCTGTCGTAATAATCAATGTGATTCCAGCTCGTGTCAAAATGGTATTAAAGAGCTTTGTTATGGCTCGTTTTGACATACCATCAAATGATGGAATCATGCTTAAAATAAAGCTCACAGGCAGAAACATAGCATAGATGATAAAAAGTACCTGCGAGAAAATCATGATTCCTGTTAATAGGAATACAAATATGGAAATCCCAATATTGAAGACAAATAGGAAGAAGACTGTACCTAAACGGTTAATGGTCTTTGTAATGGTTAGATTGGTATTGCTTCTGTCTTCAATTTCTTCCGCAACAATTTTTTCTCTGTCTTCGCCATTGTTGGAATCTGGGCTGGTGGAGAGCAGGCTTTCCACACGGTCAATACCGATACTTTCAATGTCTGAACTGTTGTATTGAAGCAGTAGCCACGGTTGCTGAACCTGTATGGAAAACAGGCTATCTCTGATTAAGTCCACGCTGTCCTTGCCTTGACTATCGGAATGGGGCATGACAATCTTCGTGCCAAGTGATAAACTGGCATTACTGATGTCTGATGAAAAGTCATTGATTTTTTTAATGTAGTCGGGAGCGTAGGCAATAAAGGAAGCCGATAGGATAAACACCAGCACAAAATTCATAATGGCATGAATTGCCTTTGTGGTTTCTCTCTTTATCAGTCCCGTATAGGCAACATAAACCCCAAGAACCAAAATCAAGAGTAAGAGGAATCCAACATAGAAACCCTCTGTTGAAAATCCGTTTGCACTCACACCAGCTAAGGTCTGCATATTCTTACCAATGGAATCTGCTGTAGCGGAAATGAAGTCTAAGGAATAGGCTTCCTGTACTAAGTAACCTGTCGCATTGGAAACATACAAACTGATTGTCCAAATAAAATTGGTAATGGCATATAGTCCATACATGACCTGTTTTCCAATCCCGTCCGACCAGTTCCACGGAAGCCAGCCCCAGCTATTATCCACATAAAAATCCAGTTGATAGTTTTCAAGTGGGTATCGGCTGTATTCATTTGCCACATTGACCGTATCATCTACCAAGCCCGCAGCTTGAACCACCGTTCCCAGCATGGCTAAAAGAAAAATGGCAATCACAAGTGTGAAAGCCACTGTCATTGCCACTTTACCTAGACGTTTCAGCGTCCAGTTTGATTTTATTCTGTTTACTATTGATGGTTTCACATTTACACCTCTTTTCGCACAGGTGGTCTGGTATCAAAGGCATGGAGCAGTTCTTCAAATACAGGGTGGAACTGTATCACACCGACACGACCATATAAATCACTGATAAGGCATTGCCCGTTTTCCAAATCACGCAATCGCTTCTGATTGTTTTCGTCCTCTGGGTCTACACCAAAAAAGGCTAAGGTCTTTTTAATCTCGTTAAGGTCAGTGGAACGAAATGCAAATTTTAAGCCGAGGTTATTTTTCAGTTTTTCATCTAAGAGGTCGTCTGTATTTTGGGTCACGAAATATACCCCAGCGTTCATAGCACGACCAGCCCGAACCAGCTTCATAGATAGTGTTTTTCCTTGTGCTACCTGTAAAAAGCTCCATGCTTCGTCTAAATCTACAATCTTGAAAATGCTTCGGTCTGTATGGATAAAGTCTAAAGCAAAGGTACTAATGACAATCAGCATAGCAACGGATAAAAGCTCCATAGTGGTATATTCCTCAAAGGAAGTTTCCTTGTCGGGAAGTACCAAGTCCGCAACCTGTATAATGTTCAGTTGTTTTTCTAAGCTGATAGACTGCTCCACATAACCATTACTGAATAATAAATGTGCAAAGTCATAGTCTGTAAAACTTTCGATATGGTCGGCTATACTGGTACTTAGTGGCGTATTCTCAACCCGTAATTCCTCAATCACTTTCATCAACCCTCGTACTTCACTATTGGTTACTGCACGAATGGCTTTTCTAAGGATTGGGAAGCGTTCCCCATCACGAGAGGAAATCCCCGTAAGGAATGTCAGAATATCAATAGCCAGTGATTCAGAATCTTTGGGATTTTTCATAATCACATAAGGGTCAAGTAAGCCTTTGTTTTTCTCATCAGAAGTCAGAGTGACGATATTGATTTCATGGGAAATCTCTGGCAAGGTTTCTTTCCATCTGCCACGTTCTGCTTTTGGGTCTACAATCACTGCTTGTGCCCCATAAAGCACCGCATAATAGACGATAAGGTTATTCGCAAAGGATTTACCACCACCCAGCGAACCAACAAAAGCCGACGCTAACGCATTGGTTACTGAACCCTTAACCCCTTGACTGGCAAGAGCAGGTTTCAGATAGACATTGCGTCCAGTATCTAAGCTGTAGCCAACATAAATCCCCTCATTTTCCCCCAGCATTTGAGTAGCACCAAAACCTAAACCAGCGAGGAAATCAGAGGTCACGTATTGAATATAATCATTCATATAACGCTTGCTGGCAGGTAAAAATTCTTCATGTAAGCCGAGCATATCCCCAAATGGTCGTACCAGTTTTACGCTTAAATCGTCATAAAAATCTTTCACTTCATTACAACGACGTTTGAGTTCGTCAAGATCATTTGCTGATACCCTTACCACATAAGACAGCTTGTACATAGATTCCTTGCTTTGGTCTAAATTGGTTTCCAGCTCATTCACACTTTCCAGAGCTTCCGCCACATTGGAGCTGGTTTCATTATCACTTTGCCAAGCGTGGTTATCCAAGTCTTTCAGTTCTTTCTTTTTATTGCGGACAGTAGATAGGGCTTTACGATTCGCTACAATTTCCACATTCATTGACGTATCAATCGGGAATGTAAATTGCTGTTGCTGGTAGTAGAAGATTTCAGAGGACGGGAAGTCCAGTTCTCCGACAATGCTGTTAATGGTAAAGTAAGCTACATAGACGGTTTCATCTTCCTGCTGGATTTTCAAATATCGCTGTTTTTCTTCCACCAAACAGCGAGTAGGCTTAATCAAGTCATAGTATTTAATCAGCGTTTCATTATCCAGCTTTTTCTTTGATAGATGGTACTCATACTCTTCATAGGCAGTGCCTGTCTGTCCGTAAAGGTGTTCAATCAGATAGCCGAAGTCGTCCTTATCTAACCTGCGGATTTTGAAACGACGAGAGATTTTATTTTCTAAGAGCTTTTCCATCTTCTGAAAACGCAGGATTTCATCATTACTCATACTAACAAAATCGCCCATCAGCTTATGGTTCACATCATAGACAAAATCAGACAAAGCATTTTTTGCTTCAACGGTAAGACTTTTCATAGAAAACTCCTGATCGTTGAGAAGCAACTTAAAGCCGATAAAGAAACGGTAGTTCACTTGATTTTCGCCAATCATGGATATTAAAGCGTCTGTCTGTTGGTCGATTTTGTCATAGGCAACCGCTTTGAGCTTGCCAGTGACTTCATTTTTGGAACGCTCTTGTGCAGAACGTATGCTGGATTCTGTACTGATTTGTAAAGCATGAATTTTGCCATCACGATTTTGTGCGATAAGCTGTCTGAAAGAATCATGCACTTGTATTTTCTGTTCTGGACTTAGAAATGAGTAATTGTAAGGAACAAGCTCATAGTAAGCATAACATTCCCCGTCTTTATTCCAGACGAGATTGTTTTCAATGTATTTAATTGGATATGCCATAAAATTCACTCCTAACTGCTGTAATGGCTTCTTGTGGCTGGTTTCTGCCAAGCGTTACTTTTTTTCCTGCATAGGTCAGCTTTGGTCGCAGTGCATAAGCAATGACAGACTTCAAAAATCCATAAGGCTTTTTACCATCAAAAGTTTTTGTAGACATAAACCATGTGAAAGCCACAGGAATCCCAAAGTATTTGAGAAATGCTCCCTCTATCATGGAAAGAGGGGGCAAGTTGCCAAGTATCATCACTGCAAAGAGTGACACGACAAACCATGTCATTTGCGTAAAGGTTATGGGAAACGGAAGTCTAAAATCATTGATAGAATACAGTACCTTTTCCACAGACCAGATACTGGTATAGCTTCGTATTTTCTTCATGTAATCAATCCTTTCATAAAAAATAGGGGTAGCTGATTGAGCCACCCCGTAAAATAGAAAATCTGCCAGTAGTAATGTACCGACAGATTTAATAGACGATTTCAAAAATCCCATGATTGGTTGAGATAAACGTTCCTGAAAGGTCTAAATCCCGACCATAGGCTTGATAATCAATATAGTTTTGAAGACTAGCTGGTACTTCGCCTAAAGCACCCGTTTCTTCAATGTAGTAGCGTGCCACGTCATACATATCATCACAATCGGAATGAATGATAATATCCTCTTGATGTTCGCTTAGTTCTTCAATGCTTGAAAAATGAGTGAGCAGAGCAGATAGCTCCGATTGTAATTCTTCGGGTAATTCCGATACCATTTCCCATAGTCGATTGAGTTCGCCAATGGAAGTGTATTCGTCAACCGTAAAGGGTAACTCGTAGTCATGAATGGCGTATTCCTCATATTCATCATTCAAGCCGATTTTCTCTTTGACTTCCTCAAAGTCAATGGGAAAGGTAAACCACGCACCGACCAATTCGCCCTCATTGTATTTGCCTAAATTCGCAATATAGACTTGCATATCGTCCATATATTCACGTCCTTTCTTTGTAGAGATTCAAAAATCCCTACCGCACTTCGTTTGGTGTACCATTCCTTTGCGGAACATAAGAAAACCACTTATATTCCACAAAAGAACGGTTTTATTTAAGCACCAATAATGCGATTGAATAGCTCTAGTAAAATGTCTTTTACTCCAGCAGCGTTGAAGACTAAGCCAACCGCAATAATCGCAATAATTAAAAAGCCAATCAGTTTGCTAAACTCACGCTTGAAGCCAAGATACAAGCCAATCACAACGATTGCTAAAAGCACCAGTGATTGAGCGTTTGATAGAAACCAGTTATAAAGGTTTTGTCCAAAATTCATAAAAATGTTCTCCTCTCTATATTCAATGAATTTGTATTTGAGTTATTTTTTTGTTGTTATCACGTCCTGTTCTTTTACTGACTGTTGCTTCAAAATCTGCTTGTGTCGGTCTGTCAGTTTCGCATGGTCGAGAATGTCTTTTACAACCTGCGTCTGGTTGATTTCATCAAGTTTAATCGCAACCTTTAAGGTCGGGGCAACTTGATGAGATAGCCAGTTCAGCGTCCTTTGGAAGGAGTAAGGCTCTGGTTTTGTGGTTAGTTTTAATCGTTCACGATTGTTCCCAATAAACCAAGCCCATTCTTCATTCAGTTTCCAATCAGAACGAGGTTTGGAATCGTCTTTATCTACAAAACGGATATACCGATTGATAATTTTAAAGGCGGTATGCTCTGGATTGTCATAGACGAGTAAATCACGGACTGCATAATAGGCACGCTCATTTTTCAATCGAATCTCAAAACGGTTTTTTACTTCTGCGTCTTCAATGGGAATATCATTTTTCTTGTACTGCTCGTAGTCCTTTTCATAGATACAGAAATAAACTTCACTTTGTAATGAACCGATATAGAGGGTGTTTCCCATACATTCCTTTTCCTCTTTGCGTACCAGTTCGCCACTGCGATAGCTTTTAAAACTGCGGAAGACGGAGATACATTCTTCCTGTTGGCACTTTTCAGTGAGTACAGGGATATTTAAAATCCCTGTCTTATCGTTAATGGCAAGGTCAAGGCGTTTCATCACACCGCCAGCCACCAAAACGTCCATAAAGAACTCATACCAGCTTCTTTGTTGTGCCAGAAGATAGCTTTCAAATTGTCTGCACCCACGACCTTTCAATTCCACCAGAACTCCTTTGTCCAGTTCATGGGAGCAAAGGACGAATATGTCGCCTAAAGCATAATGCTCTGAATAAGAATAGAAACCATAGTCCTCATGAAGAAAATAGGACAGTTTCAGTTGTAAGATGTTTTCGACCACCTGCTGTACGTCTGTTGTCGGAAAGCGAATTCTTACATAATCAAACAGCATTTCAAGGGGAGCGTCGGGATTGAAGCGTTCCAGAGCTTCCCAAAGGGACTGCTGTAAATCCTCTGATGGCTTGACTTTTCCTGTTTCAATATCGCTTAGATACTGCCTTGTAATACCAGTCGCAACAGCTAAACGGTTTTGAGATAGTCCATAAGCCAAGCGTTTTTCTTTTAAATGCTGTAACCAAGTTTGTTCATTCAGTAAAAATCCCTCCAATCAAAAAGGCGTATGTCAACTTTTAAAGCCCATTTGACATACGCTGAAATTTTGTAAATCCCTTGTAACCAAAGGATTTTCTAATGTTTTTTTGACTGTTTCCTGTCGATTTGTACCCCCCTGTTAGATACGGGGGGTTAAGTGCTGGCGTGGCTATTGCCACACCAGCCAGCAAGATCAGTCCACACCTGCGACTTCCGCTTCGCACGTCGCCTGCGTGGACTGTCTGCTGTTGGATAACTTTTTAATTTCCTCCAAGAAATCATATCCTTTTGGTACAAGGGGAGTATAAAACTCTGATATGACACTTGTTCCTACATCAACATAGCCACGACCTTTGATTCGCTTTAAGAAGAAATCCTTTTGTACGTCACTGCCAAACATCATGCCATAGCCCATTTCAGACATACGACCTAAAGCCACTCTGAAATTAAACTGATCACGGATTCCGTCGCCTAAATATTTTGCGTCTGGACGTTGACAAGCCAGTATTAGAAAGAAGCCAGCTTGACGACCTAACATGACAATCTGTTTCAGCTTATTCATAACTGCGGTGTTTTCTTTTGTTCCCAGCATTTCCATGAAAGCGACGTATTCATCAAAGATTAAGAAGTGTGCCGGGAGACCTAAGTAAGCATAATTTTTGCCAGTCTTATAGTTCTTCATCTGCTTCATTTCCTCACTACGTTTCATCATTTCTTCATAGAATGTTTCAATGCAAGAAAGCAAGTCTTCTTTTCTATAGTAGACATTTGCCATCACAGAACCTAAGTCCGCAAGATCAGCATTTTTCGGGTCAAGAATATACAGTTTTGAATCTGTATGAAGCAAGGCTTCAATCAGTGTCAGTATAAAGTAAGTTTTACCGCCACCTGTACCACCAGCAATCAACATATGAGGGAGCTTATCATATTCCCACCATACGTTTTTCATTAAGCGAAGTTTACCATCTTTAGCTTCTACTTCATCAATAGAAATACGACTGGCTATGGTGTCATAGAGCAAAGTATATTCCACATAGGAATCCTTTAACTCTTTATCCGTCAGCTCACAGTACAAGCCACTCTCTAATTTCTTTTCCAAGTGTAAGAGTTGGTCTTGATATTTTCCCAGCGTGATTTCCACCCGTATCTGTATCAAGCCATTTTTAAGTCGATAATACATTTTAGGGAAGTAGGTTATCTTTTCCTTTGTACGACCAGCACTATCTTTAAAGAAACCCTCTGTTTTGACCTGTTCAGATTCATACCACTTGTTTTCAAGTATCATCTTTGCCAGTTTTTGACGGTGGTAAAGTTGTTTAACCGTATCATAGCGAACCCGTTTGAATACAAACGCTACCAGCAAGCAGATAAGAATTGCGACACTGAAACTGATAATTAAATAGGGAATGTCAATCTTATCTGCTTGTGATAGGTTAAAATCCTGCCAGTTGATCTGCTGGATTGTCTTCACATGAAACAGTCCGACAACCAGCAGGAAAACAGGCAGGAGTGACGCTATCGTAAAATGAAAGACTAAATCTTTACCAGATGGGCGAATCCTTTTACCACGCTGTTTCATGCGAAAAAGTCTCCTTTCTACCTAGCGACTATTTGTCTTGTGTCGGTTCTTTCTTTGCTTGTGGTTGAGCTTTGAATGAACTAGAATCCTTTGTCAGCACAATATCGTCTGCCTTGATATACCAGTCAACATCTGCTCCTTGATAGGTGGCAGTAGCAACGGTGTCCGCAATGGGATTGATAAGTTCCACCCGTGCGTTATAATCAAACTCTTTCAAAGGCACGCTGGCAGGAATACTTACTTGAATCATGCGTCCTTGTCCTTTGGATTTTAAGTCATAGGTACGTTCCTTGATTTCATCTGAAACCGACCCGTCTTCATTTTGGATTCTCACTTCACGACGTAGAGCAGAGAATTTCAATTCTCCAAAAGTCGTGTCTTTATCTAATACAATGCCATTTGCTAATCTCATCATTTTTCCTCTCTTTCTTTATTCTTTTATCATGTCGTCAGCATGTAAAAGGTAATTTGTAAAACCACGAGTGCCGATTTTGTAGCCCTCTGCGGTAATACGTGGATTGACTAACTTCACACGTTCCTCAAAGCCGAAATGTTTTTCGCCAGCTTCAGCAGGAAGCACCACCACAATATCATCTGCTCTTTGAACATCAGAATAGAGATTATAGCTTCTTGATAAGACAGTTAGCCGTCCGTTGATTCTTCGCTGAACGACTTTATCCTCGCCAGCAAATTCTAAATTGCCGAATGTTTTTTCCATGTTGGGAATCACAAATTTAAGTTCCATATTTTTACCTATCCTTTCTTTTTTATTGGCTGAATGAATGTTTGATGGTCTTAAAGAGTGGGGAACGACCTTTTGATTCTTGATTTTTTGTTTTCATAAGTTCACTTCCTTTCAAAATCGGGTAAAAAAATAGACACCTCATTTTTTGAAGTGTCTACCTATTAAATATTCAAATTTTATTGGAAGTATCTTTATATCTTCACTTTTCAAGGATAAATCGTCGTATCAAAGCTCATTCATAAGTAGTAAATTAGTAGTAAATTGAGTGGTTTTGACCTTGATAAAGTGTGATAAGTCCAGTTTTTATGCGGATAACTAGATTTTTATGCTATTTTTTTTAGACAAAAAATATAGAAGAAACGACAGAAACTGATCAGGACAGTGAAACACAAACTGGAGAAGAGCCTGTGACTGAGCAGGAAACTTATGAAGTCGACAGCGAGGAAAGCGATTTGGATGGAACCGATGAAGAAAATCCAGGTGCTGAAGAGGAACCGGTAAATGAATCCGGTACTGAAACAGAATCTGATGATGAACTTCTAGTACCTGAAGAAGACTTTGGCGGAGACAGCCCGGAAGCGCCGTCGGAAGAAGAAGACCAGAATAATGATGACGGTAGTGGTGACAATGGTGGGTTAGAAGAAAACCCGGAAACTATGCCTGAGGATGATCAAAATAATCCTGAGGAACAAGATAATGACAACAATGATAATGAACAGGCAGAGCCTGAAAACAATGAGAACATCAATGATGATGTGAACGAAAATGCACCAATTGAAGAAGCTCCAGAGTCCGATGAAAGTACCGGGGACACGGGCGGAATTGATGCAGGAGATGGTTCAGGCGGTGAAGAATCGTCTGAGGGCGGCACTGAAGTCGAAGGACAAGATCCTGGGACTGGTAATGAAATATCAGATGATAGTAATACAGAAGACCGAAATAATGAAGGTGACCAGACTAATGGAAACCAGCAAAATCAATCATCTGAACCTGGAGCAGGAGATCTTCCACACGGCAGCGGCGGCGCTGCATCAGGACCAAACGATCAAGAGGTGGACTACGGTGCTTCAGATACTGATGAGGCGACTCAGACTGACCGGGTAATCGAAGGTGGATATGAAACCGGTGGAGAAGAACAGCAGACTGAAGTCCAGCAAAATAAAAAGTCGGGTGTAGCCGGTAAGAAGCTGTATCGCTATAACTATGGGAATATTTTAAACGGTATTGATATAAAACCGGGAAGTACAGAAGAAAATTACTCAGAATTGGACAAAAGAATTAACCGTATCATGACTTCCAAAATTGTCGAAGAAGATGATATGACAGAAGAGGAAATTTTAGAAATTGAAGAGGAAATCAAAAATGAATCAGGCGTGATCTCCTCATCTTCTGATAGAGACACTTTGCCAAATACGGGAGATACAAACCAATATAATTCGCTCTATAGTGTCGTATTACTATTAGCCGGAGGAATTTTATTTTTCTTAACAAAAAGACCCGGCAACGAATAATAAATAACTTCAATATTTAAGCGAGTGTGAATCCTCATGAATCACACTCGCTTTTTGTATATCTTGAATTACAATATAAGAATGAATCTGACCTCGTATCATGGCACGCAAAACGATGACATGTGATGAACTTTAATACAAAAATAAAGACAGGGTAAAACCTCATTAAAAGATTTCATCCTGTCTTTAAGATTTTTATTACAGCTGTGTATCGTCAATGGAATCCAGATAATCGCTGACTTCCTCAACCACTTCTTTCAAGCTGCCTTCTTCAAATGGTGATTTCAGTTTTGCTGCCTCAACTAAAGAGTTGAATGGCAGTGACCCGCCGAGCTTACATAATGCAAGGTAGTCTTTCCAGGCACCATCAAAATCTTCTTTGGCACGTTTCCAGAACTGGATGGCACAGATTTGTGCGAGCGTGTAATCGATGTAGTAGAATGGCGCACCGAATACATGGCCCTGATAGTGCCAGAACGAACCGCTTTCGAGTGGTTCGATACCATCATAATCTCTATGCGGTAAATATTTATGCTCTAGTTTCTTCCACTCATCACGACGTTCTTTTGGTGTAAGTTCAGGGTTTTCATAAACGATGTGCTGGAATTCATCAATTGCAACACCATATGGCAGGAATGAAATATCACTTGCCAGATGTGAGAATTTAAATTTATCCGTATCTTCCCCGAAGAATAAATCCATCCATGGGTAAGTGAAGTATTCCATGCTCATAGAGTGAATTTCAGCAGATTCAAGTGTCGGGAACTGGTACTCAGGGACATCGAAACCGCGTGACATATATGATTGGAAGGCGTGGCCGGCTTCGTGAGTCAGCACAGTGACATCGCCCAGAGTACCGTTGAAGTTTGAGAATATAAACGGTGAATCATATTCAGGGATAAATGTGCAGTATCCGCCGCCTTCTTTACCTTTCTTGGCTTCGACATCAAACAATTCACGTTCTGTCATAAATGTATAGAATTCATTTGTTTCCGGTGACAGTTCCTTATACATTTTCGCACCGTTTTTCATGATATCTTTTGTTTTGCCTTTCGGAGCCGCGTTACCTGTAAGGAAATCGAATGATTCATCATATGATTTCAGTTCGGATAATCCGATACGTTTACCCTGACGTTCTTTAAGTTTTGTTACAACAGGGACGACATACTCTGCAACCTGGTCTCTGAATGTTTCTACCATATCGCGGTCATAGTCGATTCGGTTCATTCTTACATAGCCAAGTTCGATAAAATCCTGATAACCGAGCACCTTGGCAATTTCATCTCTTGTTTTTACAAGCTGGTCGTAAATATCATCTATAGTTTCCAGGTTATCTCCCATAAAGCCCTGTACAGCTTCGGTTGCGGCTTTACGGACGCTTCTGTCAGGGTCTTCCATATATGGGCTGAACTCTGAGAGGTTTAAAGTTTTACCGTCGAATTCAATTTCAGCACCTGCCAACAGTTTGGAATACTGAGTGGATAAACGATTTTCTTCCTGAATCAACTCTTTCACTGCAGGGTCATAACTTTTCAACTGGTTTTCAGCAAGAGCAAAAAGCTGTCTGCCGTATAGATCTTCAAGTTCGAAACGGAAGTCACTGTTTACGATAGCATCGTAGTATTTGTTGTTTATTTCTGTGATGACAGGATCATATTCATCGAAGAAGTTTCTTTCTGCATCATAAAACTCGTCTTTAGTATCGATGGATGCACGGATATGGGCGAGTGTGACCATTGTATCCACATGGTTGAAAATCTTGTTCAATTCGTCTATGACTGTACTTTGTCCATTCGCATCTTTTGCATCCTCAAATTTTTCAATCAGCCCGGATACTTCTTTTGATATCTTTTCTAAATCGGGTCTTTCATATTTATAGTCCTGAAACTTCGTGACCATTTTGTTTCCCCCTTATTGTTATTCATAAATATTCTATCATAACCACCCGTTGACAATCTAAAATTTGATAGCTCCTAATTTATGAATTATGCTATTTTTATTAAAATAAAGGGTATATATATACCTAGTGGTTAGGGGGAGAAATATGATTGAAATAGATGAAGAACTGGAGTTTAGAATTGGAGAGGTTACAAGGAAAACACATGAGATGGACATTCCTGTGATGATTATTATTGAAGGACCGCCGGCTTCCGGAAAGTCACGTTTGTCCAATGCACTCTATATGGCGCTCGATGCAAAATATACAGATTTCATAGCAACAAGACCCCCGAGGGATATTGATCTGCGTTATCCATTCATGCAGAGATTTTGGAATCATCTGCCTAAATCAGGAGATGTGAATATCCACTTCAGAAGCTGGTACGCACAATATATCGAATATAAGGAAGCAGAGATAACCGATAATATTGCGGTTGACTTTAAAGAGATATCTACGGATATGGAGAACTTTGAGAAGACCCTTCAGCAGAACGGCTACGAAATTATAAAATTCTATGTGAATACATCGGAAAAAGTCAGAAAGAAACATTTGGATAAATTAAAAGACAATCCGACTTTAAAGTGGAAAGCTGAAGAATTTGAAGAACACCTTGAACTATTTAATTATGAAGAAGAAATGCAGGGTTTCATCGATCAAAAACAGCAGATTCCATGGACTGAAATTGATTTCGAAGATAAAAATGGAGCAATCAATACAATGTTTAAGACCATCATAAATACTCTCGAAGACAGGATTGAGAAAGAACGTACGACACCTGTGGAAAGAATCGTCAGTGATTTCACCAAGTATTTCGAGACGGAGCTTTTCACGTTCGATTTCGATAAAGAAAAAATATCAAAAAAGAAATATAAAGAAATTCTTCCAGAATTACAGTTAAAAATGCGGGATATTCAGTTTCAGCTGTATCAGCATAAAATTCCTTTGATTCTGGTGTATGAAGGGATGGACGCCGCAGGTAAAGGCGGTAATATCAAGCGCACACGCCAGCAGCTGGATCCGACAGGCTATACAATCAATGCGGTCAGCGCCCCTTCTGATATTGAACTTGCTCATCATTATTTATGGCGCTTTGCTACGGACATACCCCGGAGCGGACATATAGGATTTTTTGACCGCAGCTGGTACGGCAGAGTGCTGGTTGAGCGGGTGGAAGGGTTTGCGAGTCAGAAAGAATGGACTCAGGCTTATGATGAAATCAAAGATTTTGAGAAATCACTTTATAATTCAGGCGCAGTCATTCTGAAATTTTTCCTGTCACTGGATAAAGATGAACAGCTGGAACGTTTTGAAGAGAGAGAAGAGAACGTTGAAAAACAGTGGAAGATTACTGAGGAAGACTGGCGAAACCGTGAAAAATGGGATCAGTATCTTGAAGCGAGTGAAGATATGATTCAAAAGACCAGTACAGAATATGCACCTTGGCATATCATCCCGGGGAATAATAAAAAGTATGCCCGTATACAAGTTTTAAAGAAAATTATATCTGCGTGTGAAAAAGTGTTAAATGATGAGCGGAATTAATTTTTCATGTATAATTTTAAATGAAGTTTATTGAATGGAAAGAGGAAGCGAACATGAAAAAATATTTAATTCCAACAGGGATTTTCATTGGTCTCGTTATTCTCATCGCAATTTTAATTGTTCCGAGGTATAACTCACTGGTTAATCTCGATGAAGATGTGAATAATGCAGAATCCAATATTGATACCCAGCTGCAAAGGCGTGCCGATCTGATTCCAAATCTCGTTAATACGGTTCAGGAATATGCGGATCATGAAGAGGAAGTATTCACAGATATTGCTGACGCTAGAAGCAACATAACGAATGCTGACAACATGGAAGAAGTGTCTGAAGCGGATTCAGACATGAGATCAGCCCTGTCAAGGCTGATTGCTGTTGCGGAGAACTATCCCGAACTCCGGGCGAGTGAGCAGTTCACAGGATTGCGTGATGAACTTGCCGGTGCGGAAAACAGGATTGCTGTTTCGAGACAGGATTACAATACTACTGTCCAGGAATATAACAGAAATACACGTACATTTCCCGGTAATTTAATCGCCGGAATTTTCGGTTTTGAAGAAAAACCCTACTTCGAAGCGGATGATTCTGCAGATGAGGTGCCTGAAGTCAATTTTGATTCAGGTGGAGACGACTCTGGTGATGAATAATGAAACGCTGGTTTTTAATCATAGCGGCAGTGTTACTTTCTTTATCTTTTAGCCCGGATGCCTTTGCAAGAACGGACCTGCCGGAAATTGATACAAACAACTATTTTGTGCAGGATCATGCCGATATTCTGAGCCAGGAAGCGACAGAGTCATTGAATGACTTGGGTGAGCATCTTGAGGAAGGGACGGGGGCAGAACTTCTCCTCATGACCATGCCGAGTGTCGGTCAGGAGCACCGTCAGGATTATGCGCTCAGAGTCTTGAGAGAGTATGGCGTTGGTAAAGAAGAGCATGATAACGGAATCGTCATATTCTTAAACTTGGACAACGGTAACGAATTTAATAATCGGGGTGTTGATATCCAAGTGGGATACGGTGTCGAGGGATACCTGAATGATGCTAAAATTGGCAGAATTATTGATAATACTGCGATGGAAAGTTTCCAAAGTGCAGCAGAAGCGGATGATGAAAGTGCAGCAAATGCTTATTATGAAGAAGGTTTAGTAAATTTATACAATGCAATATATCAGGAGTCATTGGATGCGTACGGCTTTACGGATGGGGAGTTTACCCGTGAAGAGCCTGCTGATGATGACGGTGAACTCAGCTTGTTTAATATCATTGCCAGAATTTTATTCATGATGGTTGCAATATATGTTCTATATAAAATGTTTTCGAATAACTCAGGAGGCCCAGGCGGGCCGGGCGGCAGAAACAGACGCACGAGAAGAAGACGGGGCGGTCCTGTAGTACTGTTCCCGCCTTCCGGTGGTGGCGGCTTTGGTTCAGGCGGCGGTTCCGGGGGATTCGGCGGTTTCGGCGGAGGATCCGGCGGCGGTGGCGGTGCCGGCCGGGGATTCTAGGAACACAGAAAAAAAGACTGGAAAAATCCAGTCTTTTTTTCTGTGCATTATAATTTTAGAATAAAATATTTCTTACAGTTGAAAATACAATACCGATTGTTTCCTGAAGTTGTTGAAGTTCATCTAACCGATCGCCCAGGATGATTTGAATACCGACAACAAGACCGTTCATTATTATATGAATGATAACAGGTACAAGCAGTCGTCCTGTAATGACGTATAAGAAGCTGAATGCGTAACTCATTGCCAGATATATGATGATATGGGTAAAGTCAAAGTGAGCCACAGCAAATATTAAACCGCTGACTAAACCGGCCACTAAGAAAGCAAGGACTTTATACCCTGGATTTTTCATTGGAAATAGTGTGTAGACCTCAGCAAATATTGCACGTCTGAATACATATTCCTCTATGATCGGACCGAGTATTACAACGACTAAAATCATCAGAGGCATGGACTCGATCATCTCAATGATTTCATTTGTATTCTGACTTTCCAACGGGTTGTCAAATACATAAACATTGATCATACCTGCAATCACCTGTGATGCATACGCGAGTATAACACCACCGACAATCCAGACGAGAGTGACAGGCATGTCTGTCTGTGGGCCTCTTTCAATCGCATTTTTATTTTGGTGAAGACTGCCGATAATGATAACGAGTATTGTACCAATTAAAAATGCAATGAATTGATAAGGAATGACTGAAGTGATCAGTTCCTCAGGACTTAATTCGGGGCTCGTAACCCCCATTATAATACCCACAGGTATGACAGCGAGCTGTACGCCGATGAATATCAGTAAAATTAAAGCACTGTTAATTTGTCGATTTCTAAAAAGTTTCTTCAAGCGATTCCCTCCAATGGCAATAAAATTATTTTACATGAAATCGAAGTCAACTTAAAGCAATATAAAACACTTGCAATTTTGACCTTCTTTGATTATTATATTAATTGTTAGCACTGAAGCGAGTAGAGTGCTAAAATAATAATTGCAATGATGAAATAAGAGGAGGACATTAAAGTGTTAAAACCTTTAGGAAATCGTGTAGTGATTGATTTGACTCAAAAAGAGGAAACAACCAAAAGCGGTATCGTTTTAACAGATTCAGCGAAAGAGAAACCTCAGGAAGGTACTGTTGTTGCAGTAGGTGCAGGTAAAGTCCTGGACAATGGTACTCGTTTGGAAGTAGAGGTAAAACCAGGAGATAGAGTCGTCTACTCCAAATTTGCCGGTACTGAAATAAAACATGAAGACAAAGACTATTTAGTTTTAGCTGATAATGAAATTTTAGCAATCGTTGAGTAAAAGATAAAATAAAACCACTCAAATTTTTAGGAGGCAGAAGTAATGGCAAAAGAAATTAAATTTTCAGAAGATGCACGCCAGTCCATGCTGGACGGTGTGGATAAGCTTGCGAATGCAGTAAAAGTGACATTGGGGCCAAAAGGCCGTAACGTTGTTTTGGATAAACAGTTCACATCACCATTGATTACAAATGATGGTGTGACGATTGCAAAAGAAATTGAACTTGAAGATGCATATGAAAACATGGGTGCAAAACTGGTTGCTGAAGTTGCGAACCAGACAAACGAAATTGCCGGTGACGGAACGACAACGGCAACAGTTCTTGCTCAGGCAATGATTCAGGAAGGTCTTAAAAACGTAACAAGCGGTGCAAATCCTGTAGGTATCCGTACCGGTATCAATAAAGCGGTTGAAGCTGCAGTTGAAGAGCTTCAGAATATTTCCCGTCCGGTTCAGGACAAAGAATCCATCTCCCAGGTCGGTGCGATTTCAGCAGATGACCCTGTTGTCGGTGAGTACATCTCCGAAGCTATGGAAAAAGTAGGGAAAGACGGCGTAATCACCATCGAAGAGTCACGTGGATTCAAAACTGAACTTGAAGTAGTGGAAGGTATGCAGTTTGACCGCGGTTACACTTCACCTTACATGGTGACAGATTCCGAGAAAATGGTCGCTGATCTTGAGAATCCTTATATTCTGATCACTGATAAGAAGATTTCAAACTTCCAGGATGTTCTTCCGCTGCTGGAGCAGGTCGTTCAGCAGTCACGTCCGATCCTGATTATCGCTGACGATGTTGAAGGCGATGCAATGGCGAATATCGTGCTGAACAAACTGCGCGGTACGTTTACAGCAATTGCTGTTAAAGCACCTGGATTCGGTGACCGCCGCAAAGCAATGCTTGAAGATATTGCGATACTGACTGGCGGCCAGGTTGTTACTGAAGATTTAGGACTTGAACTGAAAGATACGACAATCGACATGCTCGGTAATGCTTCAAGAGTGAACGTATCCAAAGATGATACGACAATTGTTGAAGGTGCCGGAGAGACAAATAATATTGAAGCTCGTATCGGCCAGATCAGATCACAAATTGAAGAAACGACTTCAAGCTTCGACAAAGAGAAACTACAGGAGAGACTTGCGAAACTTTCAGGCGGTGTGGCAGTTATCAAAGTAGGTGCTGCGACTGAAACTGAAATGAAAGAGCGTAAACTCCGTATTGAAGACGCATTGAACTCAACACGTGCAGCTGTTGAAGAAGGTATTGTATCCGGCGGCGGTACAGCATTGGTGGCGGTTCATGAAAGAGTTGCAGGACTTCAGGAATCCGGCGATGTGCAGACAGGTATCAACATCGTGCTTAAAGCACTCGAAGCACCGTTACGTCAGATTGTTGAAAATGCTGGTTTAGAAGGTTCTGTAATTGTTGAAAAACTTAAATCCCAAGAAGCAGGTTACGGCTTTAACGCTGCAACTGACGAGTGGGTAAACATGGTGGACGCAGGAATCGTCGACCCGACAAAAGTGACACGTTCAGCACTTCAGAACGCTGGTTCTGTTGCTGCGATGTTCCTGACGACTGAAGCAGTCGTTGCAGACATTCCGGACGAAAATGGCGGCGGCGCCCCTGATATGGGTGGCGGCATGGGCGGCGGAATGCCGGGCATGATGTAATCAGCCATTTATAATCAATAATAAAAAGCTATCCAGAATTCTGGATAGCTTTTTTCTGTTAATTGATTTTATAAAATACTGTATTGGAAGAAAATCCTTCATACTTAATTAAAAAGTCGTTATCTTCCGGAATTAATACAGACGAATATCCTGAGCTTGTACCGCCAGAATATATATCTTCACTTCCGTATTCATCAGGGGGCACTGCACTTTCTCTAGGTGCAGAAGAACCATCACCCTCCACTATTTTAAAGTGGTCCATTACATAATAAGCATAATCATCAGTTTCAGACTCAACAAGTTCAATTGAAGCATTTATCAAAGCCCATTGATAACCTTCAGGAGCAGGGTCGTTAAATTGATTTTCAGCCAATAACATATCGTATGCTTCATCACCGATTATGATATCATTTACAGTTAAATTGACTACTGCTTCATATCGATCATCATAATCATCTCCATTAATTGTTACATCCAATTGTGCAGTACTGCCAATTGTCCTCGGATCAGAACGGGTGCCTTCTCAGTCAGAACTTGATTCCTCTTCGGATCCATCAGCTTTATCTTCTGAATCGCTTGCCGGCTCATCTTCTTCAGCCGCATCTATTTCAGCTTCAGCATCGCTCTCAGCCATTTCTTCGAGCGCTTCATTTTCCGTCTCTAATTCTGTAATTCTATCCTGTAATGATTCAACGTCCTCATTTTCTTCTTCCAATTCGACGATTCTGTTTTGCAATGAATCATTCTCGGCACTCAGTTCCTGGAGCGCTTCTGAATTGTCCTCTGCGGCTTCATTTTCTGGTTGCTCTGCGCTCTCTTCGGCTTCTGCTTCTTCACTGGCCCCGGGGGTCTCCCCACATGCGCCCAACATTAAGACAACTGATAAACCACCGGTGAGCAGATATTTTTTCAATAGTTTCAACTCCAATTATTAATTATTTTAAATAGATGATTATATAGTAAATCATACTACATTTATGGTAATAAATACCTTTATTAGAAAATTTAAATAAAATTATTTAGTTTAAATTTAGTGCTCAAGAAGGTTTGATTAAACCCTAGCTTAATGCTATAGTTAGAATCGCAGTCGTAATAAGGATGTGAATACTTACACATATTAATGGTTCATTTATAAATTATTATTATGAGGGAGTAGATATACATCAGTACACATGAACTTGTAGAAGAAACGGGACAAAGTGATGATTATTCATTAGAGAGAGTCCCGAGAAGCAAAAGAAATATGGGTTGGTTAAGCATAACCAATATCACATTCGGAATCGCTACGGCGATTTTTTATTTTCAGCTGGGAAGTGTGATGGCATTACAGTTTGGTGCGATCAACGCAATTATTTCATCAATATATGCGATTGTCGTAGCAGGGATTTTGAGTACATATATTTCATATTTATCTGCTAAAAGTGGCTTGAATGTCAATTTACTGTCCAGAGGGGGCGGATTCGGTTATATTGGCGCCTCGCTGACTTCTCTGATATATGCATCGAACTTTATTATGTATTGTGCTTTAGAAGGTATGATACTTGTATATGCTTTGAATGAATTTTTCCCTGCGATTCCTATGTGGGTGTATATTATTGTTTTTGGAACAGTAGTTATACCGCTTAACTGGTTTGGAATCAAACAGCTGGATAAACTGCAAAAGTGGTCTTTACCAATATTTTTTGTCTTTTTAGCTGCAGCAATTATCATGGCGTTTTTTGTGACGCCTGAATACACTGGAAATGTCTTTACTTATATGCCGGAAGGCGTGCAGGTTGGCGGTACAGCTTTATTATTATGTATCGGTATGCACCACGGTATCATGGGCCTGACAGCTCTGATACCTTCAGACTACGCACGATTCCTTAAACCGAAAGATATGAAAGCTACAGTGGCAATCGGTTTTATTCCACAGATTTTCTGTTATGGAATCATGGGCGGCCTGGGCATCTGGTTCGGTGTTCTGCTGTCAGAACCCAACCCGGGTGTCTATATCGTTCACCTGCTGGGTATCGGCGGGGCCCTGTTCACGCTGATCACTCAGTTGAGAATTAATGTAACGAACATTTACAGCAGTTCGTTGTCATTATCAAACTTCTTTGAAAACATAGCGAACTTCAGGCCGGGACGCCGTTTTTGGGTCGTTGTGAGCGGGGCGGTCGCTATTATTTTGATGCTTGGCGGTATTACGGAGAACCTGGATACGGCATTGACATTCCAGGGAGTGTTCCTGCTGTCATGGGCATCGGTGCTGGTCGCAGATGCAGTGATAGTCAAAAGACTGTTGAAAATCGGGCCTGCTTACTATGAAGCCAGACAGTCTAATCTGTTCAGATGGAATCCGGTCGGCGTTACTGCACTGATAGTTGCGAGTGGTCTCGGCACAATTGCCGCTTTAGGATTCATGGGTCCTTTCCTTGCGAGTACCGCAGCATTCTTCGCGGCATTACTTGCAGCTGTACTGACGGTGGTCATTGCTGTCGCAACTAAAGGCGGTTACTACATCAGACAGGAAAACAATGATATTCCCAAAGAAGACCATATAGCCTAAACAATCATGTTTCTTTTTATTTGATCTAAGAGCTTGTATAGAGAACATCAGCTGCCATAGAGATGAAAATGACTGTTATATGTGAATCACTGTTCTTATTACGGCACTTAATCAATTTTGTTCATATCCTGAAATGGAAAGTGAATTCTATGATGGTAGTTCAATTAGATAAAGAAAGCTCGGACAATGTGTGTTTAATTGCAAAAACATACGATTGTAAACTGTGAGAAGCTGGTCATCCAAGAGACGGATGGCCGGCTGTTTTTGTGTTTTACGTTGTTTTTCATGTTCACTCTGCTTTATATGAGGTCATTCAATGATTTTGGAGAGTCTTTCCACCGCTTCACTTATATCTTCCGTTTTGATATTGGCAAAACTGAGTATGAGTACAATTATTAAGAATCAGGGTAACTATATGTGTTTTTTGGTATAATTGCACAAATAGTTGGTATCCGAGCGAAGGGGATAACCTGAATTAAAGAATGAACATAATTTAAGAAGGAGACTAATCGTTGAAGGGTAACTTAAAGTTTTTAAAAGGGTTTGGTATGCTTACGCGCATTTTAGCCGTCGCTTTTTCCAGTTTTGTCACGGTTCTGTCCACTTCCATCCCGTTGATTTTATTCTACCCGGCACTGGATAATGGAGCTTTATTGATACTGATCGGTATTTTGCTTCTGGGTTCTTTTTTGACGCACGGCTTACTGACCCATATCGTCAATGATCTGGCTGACTTCAAATCAGGTACAGATGACTCCAGTCCGGGCGTACTTTCAGGCGGCAGCCGGGTCATTCAGGAAAAACTTTTCACATACAGCCAGTTGAAATTATTAGGCATTATACTGAGCAGTGTTATGATGCTCGCAGCCATATTGTTTTTCATTTTCGGTCATGTGAAGCTTGGAATACTGACAATCATCGGCATATGGGGCGCACTTTCCTATTCAATAAAGCCCTTCAGCTTTGCATATCGGCCGCTTGCGGGTGAGTGGCTCAGCCTGTTTCCGTCGATGCTGTTTTTAGGGCTCGCTGCACCGTGGATTATGCTTGATGCAATTCCTGTCTGGGCATGGTTTAACGCTGCTATTAATGCTGTATGGTGCATGTCATGGGTAATGGTGCATCATATACCGGACATTGACGCCGATCAGAGCGCACGGCCGGTGAAAAACACGACGGTGCTGTATGCAGTGAATAGGTGGGGGAGACGTGCGGCACACATGCCTGCGGTACTTTATTTGATATTGGTTGCAGCACTTGCCGTCGTGATGACGTCGACCCGTGAACTTGCCGGCATGGTGGCACTGGTCCTTTCAATCGTCACAGTGCTGATGCTTTTTGATATGAAGAACAGAGATGTTGAAGCGGTGACCGCGGTTGAGAAAAAGATGCTGATCATGGCATCTGTTACCGCAATCTTTTTAGGACTGACAATATAAGTCGCGGGGTATTTTTGCTGTAGTGTATGATAAAACCAGAGGAATATGGGGATGTTCTTTATGAGAAAATCGTATTTGAAAAAAAGGTTTATGGCACTGGCTATCGATTATATTGTCATTTGGATTTATCTTATTTTATTGTTTTTGTTCTTTGCGGTCATTTATATGATTGTTCTCGACAGTATTCCTGTTTTCACTGAAACTGCTTCGCATTTAATGTCTTTATTTACAACAGTCATCCCTGCAGTCATAGCTTTCTCAATTATGGAGTACAAGTATCCTTACGGTACATTGGGGAAGAGGCGGATGGGGCTTGAAGTATCATATAAAAATCGGACGTATGGAAACAGTCTGCTTCGGAATGCTTTGAAGTTTCTGCCATGGCATATCGGCCACACCGGCGTCATCAGAGCAATGTATCATGACTATTCAACATTGTGGTTTATGGTGGCAAATATCGGTATTCTTTTGGCCGTCATATATATTTTCATGGTTTTATTCGGTAAAAACTTTAAACATATCCCGGATGTCATTGCTGGAACGAAAGTCACAGAAAAAGGGGGATATTAGTTTATGAAACGTAAAAAGAAGATCTGGTTATCAACGGGTGTACTGGTTTTAGTCTTTTTAATCCTTATTCCTTTCACAGTGGGTCTGTTCAATTATTTTAAGTCGACACCTGAAAATATTACATATGAAAGTGAAGTTTATTCTACGGATTCTGTGGAGTTTCTTTATGATTTAACTTATGCTGACGCTGACGGCGAGGAAACACATGAGCAGGAGATTTTTGACGAAGTGTTCCAGATGATTGATGAAGCGGAGGAATTTCTGCTGATCGATATGTTTTTGTTCAATGATGATTATGATCACGGCGATCCGGAGTTGGATTTTCCGGCGCTGTCGGATGAGTTATCCGATGCTCTCGTTCAGAAAAAGTCCGAGAATCCGGATATGGAAATCATTTTTATCACAGACCCGATCAATACTTTCTACAAGACATATGAGCCGCCTCATATTAAAAAGATGACGGAGGCCGGGATATCGGTCCATCAGACAGATCTGGCACCGCTCCGTGACTCCAATCCGCTTTACTCCAGCTATTACAGAGCTTATCTGCAGTGGTTTGGTTCATCGTCCGGTGAATGGCTGCCGAATGCCCTGAGGCCGGAAGGTCCTGAAGTGAACTTGCGTTCTTATTTCAGCATGCTGAATTTTAAGGCGAATCACAGGAAAACGGTGATGCATGAGGATTCTGCGCTGGTTTCCTCAGGCAATCCGCATGATGCGAGCTTTTATCATTCCAATATCGCTTTTAAGGTACAGGGTGGAGTTTTGGAGGATTTGATGCTTTCGGAGCGTGCTGTTCTTGATATGGCAGGTGTGGATACTTCTGTTTTTGATGATTTTGAAGTGAATACTGAAGAATCCGGAGCAGGCGAATATGAAGTGCGTCTCGTCACGGAAGGGAAAGTTAAAGAGGAGATACTCGAGATGGTTGAAGGTGCGTCGGCCGGTGATACGATTCAGACCGGAATGTTTTATATTTCTGACAGGGATGTCATCAATGCGCTTAAAGACGCTTTGAACCGGGATGTTCATGTACAGATGATTCTCGATGTGAACCAGGATGCTTTCGGCAATGAAAAAATAGGGATTCCGAACAGGCCGGTGGCGTCAGAATTGATGGACAATGAAAAGACGCCTGAAATCCGCTGGTATGAATCCCATGGTGAACAGTATCATGCGAAGTTTTTGATGGTGCAGTCAGATGATGAAGTGACGATTACAGGCGGCTCTTCAAACTTTACGAGAAGAAATATAGAAGATTATAATCTTGAAACAAACCTTACGGTGACCGGTTCTGCTGATTCCGAACTTATGACTGAAGTGACCGGGTATTACGACCGGATATGGAATAATGAGGACGGGACATATACTGCCGACTATGACACTTACAAAGAAGATGTATGGTGGAAAAATATATTATACAGAATTCAGGAAGACACCGGGCTGTCCACTTTTTAGTGAAATATGTTTATGCCATGTATGTGAGGGGAATTGAACTTATGAAAGATGAATTTGATCTTCATAGGAGGCGTAAAAAAATGAGAAGTATTATTTATATTATTGGTCTCATAGTAGTAATCGCAGCGGTATTATCGTTGATTGGTTTAATATAATTGATAAATTATGAAAATAACAATTAGGAATATGAAAGAAAGACCACGCATAAGTTCGGCAATATGAACTTTTATTATGCGTGGTCTATTAATGTCTTTTTTAACTTTCTATTTTAAATTCAAACTTTTCCTCTCCGGACTGTTCTCCGTCTGAATAAGTACGTTCAACAAACGTGACATTATCGGAGTGGTCGATCAAAATCACGGTAGAACACCGCGTGCCGTACTTATCCATGTTGATGAACAGCGGTGATAAGTTCTTTTCAATCTCTTCTGAAAGCCCTGTGTCAGGGAGTTCTTTATTTTCCGCAGTATCATTATCCCGGAGCAGCCGGAACAAATCTTCTACATCGCCATCTTTACTGTCCATGATTTTTTTAAGTCCGTCTTTGCCTTTGACGACTTTTGGCCAAGGTGTGTCCAAATGATGGTTGGAAAGGCCGTGGACCCCCTGGTCGACCTTGCTGACTTCATTTTCATAGTTGTTCAAATAAAAAATCTCATCCTGATTGCCGACCAGTAAATTGAACCCGGCATAATCTTTACCGCTCTTTGATATATCATTCAAATATTCTGAAGGGCTTTGATCGCCGATCAAATAGCTGCTTACTAAATAGCCGCGCGACTTCTGATGGGTGGAGAGCAGCTCTTTTGTATTGCGGATATTCGTGAGCGCAGATATTCTGCCGTTTTTAGTAATGCCGAGCCATGTACCCATGCCGCGAAGGTCCCTGCCGCCCAATATGTGAGGATGATCTTCCCAGTAGTGTGCCGCTTCGGTGGGGCGGCTGTATTCTTCATCACGGTTCGCTGCCATGACGAGCTTATATTTACTGTGGTCATTCAGCTGGAAATTAATTAAACACATGGAATCATTCCTATCGGTTATAAGTTACATAATATTATACTTAAAAATGGCAGTCTGCTCCAATATGTTGATTTTAAAGGCTGTTACGGTGTGAGGGGCGGTCTGATGGGGTGATGCGTTGCGCTGCCACGAAAAGTTAAAATTAAGCTTGGTTATGGCAGTTCATGCTTAAAAATGCCACTTAGCGTTGAAATCTGCCTGACTTATGGCAGCGGGGACTCGAAACCGCCACTAAGAACCGAAATCTTCCTGAATTGTGGCAGCCTCTTCACATTCCCAATCTCCATAAAAAAACGGATGGAAATTATCCATCCGTCCGGTTAAGCATATTATTTTAAAGTTTTATGAACAGAAGCGTCGAAGATGTCCTCTACTGCTTCGTCCAATGTAGTGTTGAACTCGTCATCCGTCAATTCTTCTTTCAGGTCAGAAGCAAGCGCTCTTGAGAAGCTGGCGATGAGGCCGTCGTTCTCTTTCAGCTTGTCATTTGCCTGACGGCGTGTGTATCCGCCGGAAAGCGCAACCACTCTGATAACCTGCGGGTGGTCGATAAGCTCTTTGTAAAGGTTAGCTTTTGTCGGAATAGTAAGTTTCAGCATTACAAATTCATCATCGTTCAATTGATTTAAGTGATTCATGATTTCATTTTTAAGAATTTCTTCAATCTCTTCTTTTTCTTCAGCGTGGATGTTCACTTCTGGTTCGATAATTGGAACGAGGCCTGAAGCTACAGTACGCTTACCAATTTCAAACTGTTGTTCTACGACAGCTTTGATGCCTGATTCATTTGCTTCCAAAATGTTGGAACGCATTTTCGTACCGAAGATGTTGCGTTCTACTGCACGTGAAAGCAGGTCATCCAGTTCAGGCATAGGTTTCATAAGCTGAACACCATGCTCTTCATCAGCAAGGCCTTTATCCACTTTTAAGAATGGAACGATACCTTTGTCCGCTAAAAAGTCACCGGTATATTTACCTTCGATAGTGCGGTCCATAGTCTGTTCGAATAAAATAGCTGCAAGAACTCTCTCTTTGTTGAAAGAAGGTGAAGTAATGATACGTGAGCGCATTTTATGCACCAGATCAAACATTTCCTCTTCGTTTGAGTACTGATCTTCATCAATTCCATATGCTTTCAAAGCTTTTGGAGTACTGCCGCCACTCTGGTCGAGTGCAGCGATAAAACCATCATCATTCTTCATTCTGTTAAATTGTTCCTGATTCACTCAAATCACTCCTAAATAATTTACTCTTCATCTCTAGTATGCAAAAAAACGAGGTTTGATGCAATGATTTACTAAGTTTAGTCCTTATATAATATGAGTACGGCAAAAGTGCTGGCCGCTGAAAATTTAATATCGATAATTTCAGCATAAGCATTTTCATACATGAACTCATTAATTTTCTTGTCCAGCCCCTTTTCAGTCATTGCACTTAATGTTTTTGTTTTCATCAATATCCCCCTGATTACTATTTTACCCGATTATCATAAATTAAATGAGCTTTTTCTTTTATTTTCAAAAATTATTCCGATAATCAGCATCGTTATGATGAAGAGAATAAGGATCATCACGTGGATAAAACTTTCAGACCATGTAATATCGGATGCAGCATAGATTTGCGTGAAGTGATAAAGCGGTAAAAAATTCGCGATATTGTGAGCCGTCTCACCCAGCACCTCCATCGGTATGAAGATGCCCGATAGGAACGCCATCCCGATGGAGATGAAATTCGCGATACCGTTGATCAGAAACTTATTCGTCGTGAGTGCAGAGATTACAAACTGCAATGCCAGAGTGAAAAGACTGATTAACAGTAGTGCGACGAAAATTTTATCCAGCGGTACACCGTCGAGACTGTCCCATCTGATGAATATCCCGCCGAAAAACAGGATGAGCACCGAGAAGAGACCCATGATGCTTTGCGCGCTGATGATCTGCGTTGTATATGAAACGGTCTTTAATGGAGACACTCTGACCCTGTCCCTGAGTTCCGGCTTATTGAATTCTGTCATGATGTTGCCGATGAACAGGAGAAGCATCAGCATGATAATATAGCCTGCATAGTTCGTGTAGAACTTCATACCTTCAAAGTCCGATTCTTCAGAAGCATTTTCCGGATTGGCGATATTGACCGTGATGCCGTGTTCAAGTGTCGATAATGTATTTTCTGTATCGACTGTGCCGGTATAATTATAATCTGCATTCAGGAATCTGAAGTATTTTGACACTTCGTTGTTCAAATGGATGCTTCCGCTGCCTCTCGGGTCGGTGAGTATTTCAACTGTTGAAGCACCGTTGACGAATTTTGATTCGATATTTTCATCTATTATCACTGCACCGTTAACTTCCATCAAATAAACTTCTTCGACAATCTGATCTCTGTCGTAATCACTGACGACATCCACTTCGTTATTTGTACTCAAATAATCAATCAGACCGTCAGCAATTTCAGAATCTGACGGGTTGACGACTTTTATATTCATCGACCTTGTTTCAAACACTTCTGCGGACTCGTTCTGGGCGAACAGCACCGCGATGCCGAAGAACAGAAATGTGACGATGATGACCATTATTTTATATCTCCAAAAATGGAGGAGCATCCCTTTAAAGACTGTCATATTGTTTCCTCCTCAAGGCGACTAAAGTAAACATGAACATGACGACGGCAATTCCGATTAAGATGCCGAGTGTCAGCATGTAATCATCAAAGTTGTCCATCAGGTTGATTCTGAACAGTGTATCTGTCAGACGGGCGACAGGATTAAGGTTGTTGAGCAGCGGCAGGTGTTCATTCACCAGCACTCTCACTGCCGGACCGATCATCCCCGCGCTGAACGTGAGCGCAAGTAAAACAATGATACCGACAAATGTTTTGAAGTTTGCATTGATCTTCGGAAACAGACCGACAGCAAAGCCGATGCCTATGCCGGCAATATTACCAAAAACGAGCAGAAGGACAGTCGGCAGAAATGCACTGAACAACGTGCCCTGATAAAATATCATCAAAAATGCAATGATGATTGAATTGGTGAGCAGTCCGAGGCCGAGGGCACCGAAAGCACTGGATAACAGCAGTTTCACTTTGCTGTATGGACTCGACTGAAATCTCGCACCCATCGTGCTCAAATTCGGCTGCATCGTTGTGATGAACTCGATGCTTGAAAACATTGTATAAAAAACCATCATGGCGATCAGAGAGTAGAACATGACTACCTGCGGTTCACGGTCGGCATCTGTTTCGACAATAAAGTGATTATCAAAGGAGAAGTTTTCGGCTGGAATGCCGCTTTCATACATCTGGGTAATTTCATTCAGAACAGATTCAAGTATTGTCTGATCCAGGCCGCTGCTTGTTACAAGCAGTTCATTATCTTCTGTAATAAAACCCGACAGCTCGTCATTCTCCATCAGATTCAGCGCTTGTGACTCCGTTGTTTCCGTCACTTCGAGAATTTCAACTTCCTCCAATATAACGGTGAGCTGGTGTTCTTCTGTAATACCGACCGGGATATCTTCCATACCGTCACCGGCAATATTGGATGTTGTCAATATAAAAAGGGTGGACAGCAAAAGCGGATAGAGCAGTGTCCAGAACCAGTAGCCGAAGTCTTTAAAATTAATCAGCACCATCTGGTATGTCATTTTCAAAATACCCATCAGTCTCTCAACTCCTTGCCGGTCAACTCAAGGAAGATATTGCTGAGTGATGGCTTTTCACTTGAAATCTGGGTGTAGGTCAACTGATTCTCCTCTATGAATTTTATTAGATTCGGTAAATTGTTCTGATGTTTTTCAAAATGGATGGTGTAAAGATCATCACTCTTTTCGACATTGACCACATTAGGGAGTGACTTCAGTTTTTTACACAGATTTTCATCATCCAAAAAGCTGACAGTAATGCTTTCCTGTGTGGAAATGGATTTCTGCAGTTCGTACAAAGTGCCCTGTGCGACATTGCGGCCGTTGTCCATAATGACAAGGCGGTCACACAGATCTTCCGCCTCTTCCAGGTAGTGGGTGGTATAGACGACGGTCGTCCCGTTATCTTTCATTTTCTTGATGCCTTCAAGAATAAAGTTCCGGCTCTGTGCATCCACCGCAACAGTCGGCTCGTCAAGAAACAGAAGGTCCGGTTTATGTGCGATGCCGCAGGCGATGTTGAGGCGTCTTTTCAGTCCGCCGCTCAGCTGTCTGGGGCTGAACTTCCTGTATTTATCCAGTCCGACGAACTCGATGGCTTCATCTACAAGACTTTTACGAGCCGTGCTGTCTTTAACATACAGTCCGCAGAAAAAGCTGATATTTTCCACGACATTCAAATTTTCGAATATGGCGATTTCCTGGGGAACGACGCCGATGCGCTTTTTAATATCATTATTGTTCGGATCGACTTTTTCTCCGAAAATCTCAATCTGCCCCTGATCGAACTTCAATATGGAGAGCATGCAGTTGATGGCCGTCGTTTTACCGCAGCCATTCGGGCCGAGCAGACCGATGATTTCATTTTCACCGGCTGAAAATGAAAAGTGGTCCAGTGCGATGACTTCTTTATATCGTTTGATCACATCTTTCATGAGTATCATTTTTAAGACCCTCCTATTACATTTGTTAATTTAAGTTTATAATATAAATTAAGGTGAGGTTAGTGCCCTCTGTAACGAAGTGATATGACATTTGTCATGGGATGGGGTGAATTTAATGCGTGAAATATTGGAAAAAATGACATTGTTCATTATGATGACGCTCATCTATGCGATATTCATCGATGAAGCGAATGTATTGCTGGTGCTTACGGCTTTTATCATTCTGTTTCTGCCTGAAGTGTTGAATATAAAATATTTGCTGGAAATCATCACGGTGCTGTTTATTGTGCTCGTATCCATAAATACGGAATGGATATATTACTTTCCGCTGCTGACGCTGTTTGTACATAACAAATATGGCAAATGGGCATATTTTCTGTTACTGGTTTTTGTGATATATGAAGAATGGCTGCTGCTTGTATTCTCATTGGCTGGACTTTATTTGTCGGCATTGAATTTGAAACTCGCGTCGCTGGAATCGGATAATAGGAAAATCAGGGACCGGCTGACCCATGATAATATGCAGTTGAAGGAGAAGCATAATGAACTGATGAAAAGTCATGAAAAAGAAGTGTTCAGCGCAAGCTTGAATGAGCGCAACAGAATCGCGCGCGATATGCATGATGCGCTGGGGCATTCATTGTCGAGCAGCATTTTATTGATAGAATCATTGCAGTATGTGGATGATGAAGAGAAAATAAAATCCTCCCTGAAGACGCTTCAGGAGCGGCTGAAAGCGGGGATGGACGATATCAGAAGCAGCATCCATCATCTGTATGACACATCGATCGACTTCAGGAGCAGGGTGGAGAGTTACGTAGATGATATGGAGCCGGATTATGATGTCGACTTTCAATACAATGTCGACATGCAGATGCTCCATGAATTGAAGCTCGATCTCTTATCCGTCGTCATGGAATCTTTGACGAATATCCGCAAGCATTCCGATGCGACCGCAGTCAGCATCATCATCAGGGAGCACCCGGAATACATCATCATCGCAATCAAGGATAACGGCACTCGCAGCAAAATAAGCGAACACGGCATGGGGCTCCAATCCATGAAGGAAACCGTACGCAAGTATAACGGGGTGTTCAATACGATGGATGATGATGGCTTTAAAGTCCATGTTTTCTTGTATAAGGAGGAATTATAAAATGAACGTAATCATAGTTGATGACGATGCACTCGTTGTTTCTGCACTGACGACGATTGTCGAGAGTTCAGGGTATAAGGTGGTAGCGACGGGTAACAGCGGCAGGGAAGCGGTCCGGTTATTTGATGCACATCAGCCTGATCTTCTGATGACGGATATACGTATGGAAGAGATGACGGGGCTGGATGCGAGCAAGATCATTCTGGACAGATATGAAGATGCGAACATACTGCTGATCACAACTTTCAAAGATGATGAATATATAGCCGAAGCATTGCGAGTGGGATGCAAGGGGTATCTGCTCAAAGATAACTTTACCGGCATCATCCCCGCCGTGCAGGCGATCGAAGCGGGCAATATGGTATTCGACAGCAATATCGTGAAAAGCATGTCAGCAGCATCGAGTCATAAAAATCTGGATGAACTGTCGGAGCGTGAACGGGATATTCTTGAATTGGTCGCCGATGGTCTGAACAATAAAGAAATCTCCGAACGGTTATATTTGAGTGAAGGCACTGTCAGAAATTATATTTCCCAGATGCTCGGCAAACTGGAACTGAGGGACAGGACACAGCTTGCAGTCTATTATTATAAAAACTAGGTGATTATATGGAGATAAAGATCAGGAAAGTGAAGGTGGAGGACGCAGGAAGCGTTGCTGAAATCTGCCGGAGCGGCTGGCTGGATACTGTCGATGACCGGCTGTCGGAAACATATAAGACTAAAAATGTCGGGTTCTGGTATTCACCTGCTAAAGTTGAACAGGATATTAAAAAGGGGCAGTACAGCTTTGTGGCTGAAGTGGATAATGACGTCGCCGGAGTCATTGGCGGGGGGATGATCAGCAAAAAAGAGAATGAAGTCTTTGTATTTTATATGGACCGGGACTACCGCTATATGGGGATTGGAAAACGGCTGCTCCATGTCTTTACCGAACATTTCAAGAAAAAAGGCGCGTCTGTACAGTGGGCATCTGTGCAGGAGGGTAATGCGCTCGGGATGCCCTTTTATGAGTCCAACGGTTTTTATTTTCAAAGCGTGAAAGAGAAGCAGACGGGTACAGGAGAAGTGCAGAGATCATTAAGGATGAAGAGGGAGCTTGAATAATATGAAGAGATTACTGGATTGCAGTGCATCGAATTTTTTGAATATGACCGGGCGGGAACTGAAACAGTCGATCATGGCGAGTGAGGGCCGGGTGATTATGGCTGAAACGATGACCGCACCTGAGCCGCTAATTCCGGACATTACGAACGCGGAGCTTGCTGCATCGTTTGGCGCGGATATTATTTTGTTGAATCTGTTTAATGTGTTTGAGCCTTCGGTCAGGGGGCTGGACGTTGAAAATGATGATGAAGTCATTGGTGAATTGAAGCGGCTGCTTGGCAGGCCAGTCGGTGTCAATCTGGAACCGGTGGATGCTGGTGCCGATGCGCATGAAGCTCTGGACGAAGTGCCAGATGGGAGACTCGCTTCGGTGGAAAGTCTGAAGCGTGCCCGTCAGTTGGGCTTTGATTTCGTGTGTCTGACGGGCAACCCGAAAACAGGTGTGACGAATGATATGACTGTCGAAGCAATCAGGAATGCACGGGAAATTTTCGGAGAAGACGGTCTGATCATTTCCGGCAAGATGCACGGCGCAGGTGTGTCTGGAGAATCGGGCGGCGATATCATTTCTGAGCAGGTGATCGGGCAGTTTACCGCTGCAGGAGCGGATATCATACTGATGCCGGCGCCGGGTACTGTGCCCGGAATGACCGTGGATAAAGCACAGAAATATGTGGACTGTGCACATAAAAATGGTGCGCTTGCACTGCTTACAATCGGTACCTCTCAGGAAGGTGCAGATGAGCATACGATCAGGCAGATTGCGCTCAACTCCAAGATGGCCGGTGCGGATATGTATCATCTTGGGGATACAGGTTATTACGGCATCGCTGTGCCGGAAAATATCATGACATACTCCATTGCAGTCCGCGGCCGCCGTCACACATACGTGCGGATGAGCCGATCGGTGAACAGATAGGTAGGCGCTTTCTATCGGCCAAGTTGAGAGTCGGTTTGCCCGATAGGGGTGTTCTATCGGCCAAGTGAAGAGTCGGTTTGGCGGATAGAAACATATCTTATTCAGCTGTATTTACTGCAGTGTGATCTCAACAGGGCTCCATAAATAACTTAATAAAATACTACTTGGTATTGCCGAGTAGTATTTTATTATGATACTATATGGTTATACAAAGTAGGTGGATAAATCATGTCAAGAACTCAACTGCTCAAAGGGATTCTGGATGCATGCATTATGACGGTGATTAAAGAACAGCCGGTATATGGTTATGAACTGGCATTGAAGCTTCAGGATGCGGGTCTGCCGGAAATTACCCAGGGCACGATATACCCGGTGCTGCTGCGTCTTCAAAAGAAAGGTTACATTACCAGTGAACAGAGGGAATCGCCGGCGGGTCCTAAGCGAAAATATTATTTTTTAACGGATGAGGGCGAAGTTGAACTTAAAAACATCGCAGCCGAATGGGAAAACATAGTAATACCGGTCAATAAACTTCTTGGAAAAGGGGATGTGACAAATGGAGATGACTAAAGAGCTGATTCAGGAGAACAATGATAAGCGTGAACAGCTTACAGAAGATAATAAACAGTTGTATGAAGAGTTTTTAATGTATTTGAGGACGGACTTGAGGATTGAGGAGCATCAGGGTGAAGAGATTTTGATGGAAATTTTGAATCATCTGCTCGAAGCTCAGGCAGACGGTGTATCTGCTGGTGAAATATTCGGAAATGATCCCAAGGGTTTCGCAGATGAATTGATTGCTGAGCTGCCGTCTGAGAAGAAGAGAGGAAGAACGGGCTTTATTGCCGGACAGTTTTTAAGCATTGCCGGGTTTTTACTGATTGTTCAAGGCATCATGACTTTCATCCTTCCTTATTTCACGGAGACAGATACATCAGTCGGTCTTGGAAATATACTGCTCCTCGGCGTTTTGATTACCATTGTGGTCCTTGTTGCAATCAGAGTGGTATTCAGTCTTATCCGTCAATCTTTATTTAAAGAGCATCCAAAAAAAGCGGAACGGATGGCCATGCTGAAGGCGGCTGTCTACGGAATGGCCGGTTTTGGGATAATCATGGCTGCTGCTGTCTTTGTACCTGATTTCGGGCCTGTCATCAATATGGCGTGGTGGGTGTACATTGCTGCAGGTTTAGTTTTATACGCCGTCAGCAAATGGGTTGATAAATAAAAAAGCTCATCCAGAGACGAGGCTCTCTGGATGAGCAAAACTGATCAGCCGAATACTTTATCCCACTGGTCGCGGCCTGCGAGCATTTTTTTGGCGATTTCTTTAGCGCCTTCAAGGCTGTGGCTTGCCGCCCAGCCGCACTGGACTTCGTTGCAGGCAGGTACTTCATCGGCTTCTAAAACATCATTCAATGTGTTTTCCATAACGGTCTGGATGTTGTCGTAATTATCATCATTCAGTACTGACAAATAAAAACCGGTTTGACATCCCATCGGGCTGAGGTCGACGACTTTATCATGATGATTGCGGATGTTTTCTGCCATCAGGTGTTCAATGGAGTGGAGCCCGGGCATTTCCATATGCTCTTTATTCGGCTGACAGAACCTGAGGTCATATTTATAAATGACATCACCGTGTTCGCCCTCACTGGTGCCGGCGAGTCTGATGTACGGTGCAGCGACTTTCGTGTGATCGAGATTAAAACTTTCGACATTCATCTTGGTCATAGTACTCTCTCCTTAAAAGTTTTGTTAAAATAATGATATATGATTGAACTGAATAATACAAAGAACAGGAAACAGCATGAGAAGTGTCTTTTACTATATTTTATCTTATAATAATTTTAAGTGAACTTGTGTATGCAAATCAAATTGGAGGAAATGAATAATGCCAACGACTAAAATATTCGGCCATCGTGGGGCCATGGGTCATTATCCTGAAAATACGATGCTCGGTTTCAATAAGGCTCAGGAAATGGGCGCAGATGGCATTGAAATTGATGTTCATTTGTCAAAAGATAAACAAGTTGTGGTCATGCATGATGAAAACCTTGATCGTACAACGACGGATAAGGGTCTGATCAAAGATTGGAAAGTTTTTGAGCTGAAAAAAGTTAAAACTGGCATGAAGTTTAAAAAGCTGCCTAAGTACAATGAAACCTGGCATAAAGAGAGAGTGCCCGAATTATTTGAAGTGCTCGCTCTTTTTGCGAATGATAAAATGGTTATCAATATTGAACTGAAAACCGACGTTCATCAATATCCGGGTATCGAAAGGGAGGTGCACCACGTTGTCGCTTCTCATGGTATGAAAGACAGAGTGGTTTTTTCGTCATTCAACCTTGAAACTTTGAAACGTTTGAAAAAGCACGACCCGAATGCCAGAGTTGCGTACCTCACAAAAAAATTGCCTGAGAATTATGAAGAGATGATAGACAAATACGATTTTGAAGCCATCCATCTCCATGTCAAAGCTGCTCTCGAGAACATCGAACTGATGAAAGAAAAAGGAATCTTCTTCAGAGTGTGGACAGTGAATGAGAAAGAGCAGATGCAGCAGCTGATTAATGCGGGCGTCCGCGGCATCATCACCGATTATCCGGATACAGCACTGGAGCTAAAAGAAGATTAAAAGATAAAAAGCCTTCATGTGGATGAAGGCTTTTATTTATCTATATTAAAATATCTGCATTCAGACTACAAACTCCAGTAGTGGTAGCCCTTGGATTCAAAATCTCTTCTGTCCAATATGCTTTTGACATCAATGAGGACTTTACGTTCATCTTTGAATAGTGTGTCCAGAGTGTCAAAATTGATTTTTTCGAGGTATTCAGCGTGAGGCACCGTGAGAACCACACAGTCCAGGTCGGTTAACTCTGCATCCGGCACAAGCTGTATGCCAAGATCTCTTTCCACAGCTTCGGGAACCGCCACAGGATCATGCACCAGCACATCAGCACCGTAATCTTTGAGCTCATCAATGATATCAGTCACTTTGGTATTGCGGACGTCTGCGACATTCTCCTTGAAAGTGAGTCCTAAAACCGCAACTCTCGCTCCGTCGATCAGCTGTTTGGCCTTGATCATCTGCTTGATGATGTTGCCTGCGATATGTTTACCCATATCGTCATTGATTTTTCTGCCCGCTAAAATGATCTGTGAATGATAGCCGAGCTGTTCCGCTTTATAAGTGAAATAGTACGGGTCCACACCGATGCAGTGTCCGCCGACAAGGCCCGGTGTGAACTTCAGGAAATTCCATTTTGTGCCTGCAGCTTCCAGAACTGCATTCGTATCGATATCCATCTTGTTAAATACCATGGAAAGTTCATTCATGAAAGCGATGTTGATATCTCTCTGCGAGTTTTCAATCACCTTTGAAGCTTCCGCCACTTTAATGGATTCTGCTTCGTGCACACCGGCTTCGATGATGGAGCTGTAAACACTGGAGATCTCCTTCAATGCTTCCTCGTCCGAACCGGAAACGACTTTTACTATTTGCGTCAGCGTATTTTCCTTATCACCGGGGTTGATGCGTTCAGGTGAATAGCCGACTTTAAAATCCTTACCATATTTAAGGCCGGACTTCTCTTCCAGTATCGGAATGCAGATTTCCTCCGTCGTTCCCGGGTAGACTGTGGATTCATAAACGACGATCGAGCCTTCAGTCAGATTTTTGCCGACTGTCTCACTCGCGCTGATGACAGGGGTCAAGTTCGGTGTTTTGTCCGTGTTGATCGGTGTCGGAACAGAAACGACAAAGAACTTTGATTTTTTAAGTTCTGATTCATCGCTTGTAAATTCCATCGTCGTGTTTTCAAGTGCGGCATCTCCGACTTCTTCAGTGACATCATTACCTTTTATATACTCATCCAACTTTTGCTGGTTCACATCAAAGCCGATGACGTTGTATCTCTTTGCGAATTCCACGGCAAGAGGCAGGCCGACATAGCCGAGTCCGATTACCGATAATGTTTCTTCACGTGATTCCAGTTTTTCATATATATTCATAGCATCTATACCTTTCTTTTTTCAACTTCTCAAGGTTGTATTTCCATCTCCATTATTATACATTTTATCACGATGCCATGCACTCATTCCATCCTCAAAGTAGAATGTTCACAAGGCATATGATAAAATTGATGAATGTGAATGATAAAAGAAAAAGATGAATCATATAAAATACGGATGGAATTTTTGCAGGCAGATTTTAATGATGCGGCAAAAACTGGGAGTGTAAGATTTATGAAAATCGCAGTAATCGGTACCGGGTATGTGGGGCTTGTCACAGGCGCCTGTTTATCTGAAATCGGCAATCATGTGACATGCATAGATATTGATGAAGAAAAGATTGAAACTTTGAAACAGGGCGTCAGCCCGATATATGAAGAAGGACTCGCGGAACTGCTTAACAGGAATATTAATGAATCCCGTCTGAAGTTCACTACAGACTACAAAGAAGGGCTCGCTGACAAAGACATCGTGTACATTGCTGTCGGTACGCCGCAAAATGATGACGGTTCAGCAGACCTGACGTCGGTGGATGCAGTATGCAGATCGCTCGCAGCCCACCTCGACAGGGACATCATCATCGTGACAAAAAGTACAGTGCCCGTCGGTACGAATGAATATATTAAAAAAGCGATCGAAGACAGGATCGTCAACGATGTGACAATAAAGATCGCATCCAACCCTGAATTTCTAAGACAGGGGTCAGCTGTCTACGATACGTTTAACGGAGACCGCATCGTCATCGGTGCAGAAGATGAGACGGTGCTGGATGCTCTGGAAGAAGTCAACGCCGGCTTCAACCTTCCGATCGTCCGGACGAATCTAAGAAGTGCAGAGATGATAAAGTACGCATCCAACGCCTTCCTTGCTACGAAGATCAGTTTTATCAATGAAATGGCCAATCTATCTGAAAAGATCGGTGCGAACATTGACGACGTGGCAGAAGGGATGGGCATGGACGGAAGAATCGGCAGTGCATTCCTAAATGCCGGCATCGGTTACGGTGGTTCATGTTTCCCGAAAGATACGAGAGCGATAATATCTGTAGCAAAAGATGCCTCATATGATATGCAGATCCTTGAAAATGTAGTGGATTCAAATGAGCGGCAGAGAGGTATCATCGTCGACAAGGTCAAAGAACGTTTTGACTCCATCAAAGGCAAGAAGGTTGCAGTGCTTGGCCTCGCATTCAAGCCGAACACGGATGATCTGAGGGAGGCGCCTTCGATTTCAGTGACGGCAAAACTGATTGAAGAGGGTGCGGAAGTCCATACTTACGATCCTGCGGCGATGGAAAATGCACAGCGCATATTATCAGATGAAGTCATTTATTCGGATGATATCAGACAGGCTGTAACAGATGCGGATATCGTCATCATTCTGACAGAGTGGCAGGAAATAAAAGAGTTCCCTCTCGAAGAATATAAGAAGCTGATGAACCGACCGGTAATCTTCGACGGCAGAAACTGTTTCACTTTAAAAGAAGCAGAAGAGAGCGGTGTCGAGTATCACTCCATCGGCCGTCCTTCTGTCAGAAAATGAATATCAGCGGAAAGTCGACTTTATAGTCGACTTTTTTGTATTATACGGCGCCCACACCATGTGCGATAACTTGTTTACTAATATGTTTATGATATAATATTCGAGGTGAAATACCGCTTCAGAGAAAGGCAGAATATCGTGGAAAAGAAAAGAATAATGTTTTTTATTTATCAAATGGGCGGCGGCGGTGCAGCAAGAACACTGCTCAATATCATCAACAATATTGACCGGACGAAGTTCACGCCCGTGCTTGTGACGCTCAATTACGATGGAAGCTACGAGAAGTATATTAATGAAGATGTTAAATTTATAAAATTAAAAACGAAAAGGCTGCGCAGTGCGATACTGCCTCTTTCGAAAGTAATCAGGCAGCAGCAGGTGGAGCTCGTATTCAGTACGATTCCAAATTACAATATCATAGCACTTCTTGCGACCATGCTGTCGTTTACGTCAGCTGAAAATGTCGTGAGGGAAGCGGCCTACCTCGGCGGCAGTGCAAAAGAAAATCTGAAGTTACGTTTTGCCGGCCAGCTCTACAGACGGGCAAAGAAAGTGGTCGCACTTTCAAAAGGTGTTAAAAAGAATATTATTAACAGGTATAAAGTGAATTCTGATAAAATTGATATTATATATAATCCGGTGGATATTGAAGGCATCCGGGAAATGATGGCAAAAGATGAAGTTTCTGATGCGCACAAAGCGATTTTAGAAAGCAGTGGCAGGACGATCATCACTGCAGGACGCCTTCACCCGGACAAAGACCAGAAAACATTATTGAAGGCATTTAAAATAGTGAGAGAAAATCATATGGACAGTCATCTGTTCATCCTCGGTGAAGGCGGGCTGGAGGCGGAACTGAAGCAGATGGCCGTCGATTTAAACATTGAAGATTCAGTTCATTTTGCCGGATTCCAGCATAATCCATATGCCTATTTTAAATATGCGGATACTTTCGTGCTCTCATCTGTCAGGGAAGGTTTCGGCCATGTGCTTACAGAAGCGCTTGCCACCGGTACGCCGATTGTATCGACCAAAGCACGTCCGGGAGCTGAAGAAGTGCTGGCATATGGAGAATACGGGTACATGTGCGAACCATCAGACGCAGAGGCGCTTGCCGCCGGCATCAATCATATATTTGAGCTCAACGACAGTGAAAGGGAAGGCATCATTGAAAAAGGCCTGGAACGTGCAGAAGAATTCCATGTAAATAAAATCACCCGGCAGTATGAACAGATGTTTACAGAAGTACTGGAAAAATAAATGAAAAACAGGAGATACAATATGGAAACAAAAAAACGAGTGGTACACATGACTACCGTTCATCACCCTTACGACCCGAGAATCTACCATAAACAGTGCAAATCACTGGAGAACGCCGGTTTTGATGTCACGCTGATTGCACGACGTGACCCTAAAGGGAACGATGGTGATAAGACAATCAACCATATTTTACTTAAGACATATAAAAGCCGGTTGAAACGCATGGTTTTCGGCACAATCGATGCTTATAAAAAAGCAAAATCGATGAATGCGGATATCATCACTTTTCATGATCCGGAGCTGCTGCCCGCTGCATGGCTGCTTAAAAAGCAAAATCATGTGGTCATCTATGATATTCATGAAGACTACATTACGAGCATTATGCAAAAAGATTATTTAAGTGAACTTGTGAAAAAAATAGCGGCGTCCGGCTATAAATTAATGGAGAAATTCTTCACAAAGGGCATGGGACTGTCACTTGCTGAAAAGTATTACCAGGACATTTATCCAGACGGTGTATGGATACTGAACTATCCAACTGTCAATGAAAAATTCATCGAACATGAAAGAACCGGTGAAGTTGAAAACAAAGTATTGTACACAGGAAATGTTTCACATGTGCGCGGGGCAAGACACCATGCAAAACTCCCTGTAATCGATCCGGACGTCAATGTCCATTTTGTCGGCAAGTGTCCGAAGAGCCTCGCTGAAGAGATGTATGATGTAGCTGGTGAACATAAAAACAGACTTCATATAGAAGGCATCGACAGTTTTGTTGAAAAAGAAGTGATCGAAGAAAGATACCTTGAGAGAAACTGGCTGGCCGGCATCGCTCTTTTTCCACCGACAGAACACTATAAGAAAAAAGAGCTGACAAAGTTTTTTGAATATATGAATGCAGGTATCCCTGTCCTCTGTTCTGATTTCCCGGTGTGGAAAGCATTTGTGGAACGACATGAATGCGGTATAGCTGTAAATCCTGAAGACGACGAAGCGATAAAAGAAGCGATCGATTATCTTAAGAACAACCCGGAAGAAGCATCGAGAATGGGCAGAAACGGCAAAAAGGCCGTCATGGAAGAATTGAACTGGCAGACTCAGGAATATAAATTGATTCGCTGGTATAATGGACTGTTGAATGAAGGATTATCTTCCAACACGGGAGAGGAGGTCTGATAGTGTGACTCATGATAAAGAACCGGTAATTTCGGTGATTACTCCTGCATACAACTCAGAAGTATTCATCAAAGAAACGATTCAGAGTGTGTTAGATCAGACGTATTCCGACTGGGAAATGATTATTGTTGATGACCGCTCGAAGGACGATACGGTCAGTCTCATAAAGGAGATGCAGGACAAAGATGCCCGGATCAGACTGATAGAACTTGAGAAAAACTCAGGTTCGGCAGTCGCACGCAACACTGCGATTGAACATTCAAATGGCCGTTATATCGCATTTTTGGACAGTGACGACAGCTGGTATCCCGAAAAGCTGGAACGTCAGCTTAAATTTATGCAGGATGAAGATGTCGCATTTTCCTTTACAGAGTATGTCCGTACACTTGAAGATGGGACAGAAACAGATTATATTTCAAAAGCACCTGAGACAGTGGACTGGGACGCACTTATGAAACGTTGTGTCATCGGCTGCCTCACTGTAATGATAGATACTGAAAAGACTGGAGAGGTGCGCATGGTGGACATCCGCACCCGCCAGGATTATGCACTGTGGCTCAGTCTCACAAGACAGGGCCATACAGCATATGGTCTGCAGGAAGTACTTGCGAAGTACAGGGTGGTGGGCGATTCGATTTCAAGCAACAAATGGAAAGCTGCTAAAAGAAACTGGTATGTGTTCAGACACATCGAGGGTCAAAATCTGCCGAAAGCATTATGGTATTTTGGCCATTATGCGGTCATTGCGATCAAAGATTTGATTAAATATAAGATAGTTGTAAACAGAAAGGCCGGGAACTGAAATTTCGGTCGTTAGTAAACTAGGCGGTGTCATTTTTAATTATGAAAACTTATTTAAAGGAAATGTTGAATCGTAAGGACTTGTTATATTATTTAGTGAGATCCGGTTTAAAAGCAGAACACCGAAACAGTTACCTGGGTTACTTATGGTGGCTGCTTGATCCACTTCTTAACGCATTGGTTTTTTATTTTCTTATTGTAGTGATATTGGACCGGGGAGACACTGAGAACTTCCCGTTGTTCCTTGTCATCGGATTGATTGTATGGCGCTGTATCAGTACGACTTTGAACTCGTCATCAGGATCGATCATGAGATACAGTTCGATAGTGAGCCAGGTCTACCTGCCGAAATCACTGTTCCCGATATCATTTACACTGACCCAGCTGTTCAACTTCTCATTCGGGTTCATAGTGATTGCAGGCTTCCTTGCTTGGTTCCGTGTGATGCCCGGATGGGAAATCGTATTTCTGCCGCTGCTGATTATTATACAAACGACGTTCCTGCTTGCAATCGGGATGATTCTGGCCTATGTGACGGTGTTTGTAAGGGATATTGAGAACGTACTTCAGTATGTCACCCGGGCATTTTTCTACGCATCCCCGATCATCTGGGAAGGCGGCAGACTGCCGCCGGAGTACGGCTGGGCTGTCACATACAACCCAATTGCCGTCATCGTCACAGCCTACAGAGATATACTGATGTATGCGAGCCTGCCGAATTTCCTTGGTCTCGGCATCATTTTTGTAGTGTCCGCCGCGGTCATCGTCTATATGCTATGGTATTACAGCAGAAATGAATATAAGATAATCAAAGCGATGTAAGTGTTACAGCAAAATACGAAATTTATAAAAAGAGGGTTTTTGAATTGGCTGTACAGGAAGATTCAAAAATAAATGAAGAAACTGACAATAAAAAAACGGTCATTAAGTCTGAAGGCGTTGGTATCTCCTTCTTCTCAGGAAACCATGCTGCAGATTTCAAATCCAGAATACTCAACTTTTTTCAGACTTGGAAACTGCCGGAGAGAAATCTTGTCCATCCACTCAAAGATATAAGCTTTGAAGGGAAGGAAGGCGAAATACTCGGAATTATCGGTTCGAACGGTGCAGGGAAATCTACGCTGTCCAAAATAATCGCCGGTATTTTAAAAGAGGATTATGGTGTAATGGAAGTGAAGGGCAAAGTGACAGCGCTCTTTTCTTTCGGCATGGGGTTCAATCAGGAACTTCCCGGCAGGGAAAACGTTTATTTGAACGGTTTGATGCTAGGCATCGATAAAAAGGAAATCGACAGATACATTCAGGATATAAAGGACTTTTCAGACCTCGGCGATTTTTTCGAGCAGCCGATGAAGTATTATTCAAGCGGAATGAAATCAAGGCTCGGTTTCAGTGTGGCGGCCAACCTCCACCCAGAAATACTAGTCATCGATGAAGCATTGAATACCGGGGACGGAAAATTTTCACAAAAAGCCTCACAGAAGATGAAGTCGCTCGTAAAGGATGCGAAAATGGTCATCCTGGTCACCCACAGTCTGAGATATGCACAGCGGAACTGTAACAGGATCATGTGGCTCGATAACGGGGAAGTCCGGGAAATCGGCGACCCGAAGACGGTCATTGCGAATTACCGCGCGACTGTACCGAAGCGGAACATTCAAAGAAGGCGCGGCAAACTGCAGCTTAGAAAGACTGAAACGAATATGACGGACAATGTCGTTATCCGTGCGAATGATGTAAGTGTCAAATATAAGCTGACCACAGGTGATTTCTGGGCGTTGAAAGATGTTAATTTTGAAGTGAAGGAAGGCGAAGTTGTCGGCATCATCGGCCACAACGGTGCCGGTAAGAGCACGCTATGTAAAACACTCACCAAAATTCTGAGACCGGACGAAGGGCATATGGAGCTCTACGGAGAAACTTCGGCGCTGCTCGGCTACGGCACAGGTTTCAATCCCCATCTCACAGGCGAGGACAACATTTATCTGAATGCGCTTCTGCTGGGAATTCCAAAAAGCCGTGTGGATAAAAAATATGACAAAATCATTGAATTCACCGGGCTTGGCGACAAAGTCAAAAAGCCTGTAAAAGATTTTTCGAGCGGTCAGAAAGCACGTCTCGGCTTCAGTATCGCAGCCAATCTGCAACCCGATATATTCATCGTTGATGAAGCCCTGTCGACAGGTGACCTTGCGTTCCAGCAAAAAGCGAGCGAACGTATACAGGAAATGATGAGCCGGGCAAAAGTGGTGATCATCGTATCCCACAGCCTGTCATTCATTGAAAAAATATGTACCCGCGGTATATGGATGGACCAGGGACGGGTGATGTTTGACGGGACTGCAGAAGAAGCGGTATATAAGTACAAAGAATCTCAAGGGCTGCTTAAAAAACCGGTACAGAAACGTTCTGTCGGACGAAGACAGGGCGCCGTCAAGGGCCAGGTCAACAGAAGAGCCGCCAACAGACAGCAGCAGAAAGTGGTAAATAAGAAAGCCGGCCCTGGGACTGTGAACAGGAAGCAGCCGGGAAAGAATCAGGCAGTAAACCAGAAAACGACTAATAAATAGTATGAAAGTGGTGTTTTGATGCTGAAAAAATTAATATCAAAGCCTGTGGACTGGGTCGTCTATTCAGTGATGGGTGAAAAACAGCGGAAACAGATTGGTGATATGCTTTCAAAAAAACAGAAAGAAAATATCACCCGGCTGCTTAACGGTAAGAAGTTTCGTGAAAGACGGAAGCTGAAAGCATTGAAGCACCACTTGTATAATCTGGGATTCACCGAAAGAGCATTGAAAGATATGCGTGAATTTCTGGTGGAAACAGAGAATAGTGAAATGAAAAGACTCATCTCCTGGGAGATGAGTCTTTGGCACGCCAATAAAAATACTGTCGAAGGTGCCAAAGAGGCGGTAAAGTTTCTGCCGGAGGCGGCAGAAGGTGAAAATAGTCCTGATCAACTGAGAAGAATCATCATTGTCACTGCAGAATGCTTCGGCCGTCTGTCCCATAAAGAACATGCCCGTGAACTGCTGGAAAAACAACTGACCAGCGCCCCGCATCCAGATCTGTATCTTGCGCTGGCAAATCTTGAAGAAGATATCGAAGAACGCATGAAAATCATCAACAAAGCATTTGAGATATATAATTTAGAGCCGATCGGTTTTAAAACAGATTACAATACAGCGACTTACGATGATCTGGTTACATTATCTTCTGATAAAAACAAAAAAGTACATGAAGAACCGAAAGTTTCAGTGATTCTTCCAGCGTATAAAGCGGCGTTCGGAATCAGAATCGCAATAGAGTCTATACTTTCCCAGTCATGGCAGAACATAGAACTGCTCGCTGTGGATGACTGCAGTCCGGATGACACAGTTGAAACCATCAGGGAATATGCGAGGAAAGATCCAAGGGTAAAACTGTTGTCCACACCAACCAACAGCGGTCCGTATACAGCAAGAAACATCGCTATGAAAGAAGCGACGGGTGAGTTCATCACGATCAATGATGCGGATGACTGGTCCCACGAACAGAAGATTGAAATGCAGGTCAGACATCTATTGGAAAATGATAAAGTCATCGCAAATACTTCAGAACACGCAAGATTGACTGAAGATTTGACATTGTACAGAAGAGGGACGCCCGGCAAATATATATTTCCGAATATGTCGTCGATCATGTTCAGAAAAGATCAAGTACTTGAAAAAATCGGCTACTGGGACAGTGTGCGTTTTGCAGCAGACGGTGAATTCAAGAGACGGCTGATCAAAACATTCGGGCAGAAAAGTTATGTTGACTTGAAATCCGGACCGTTGTCACTGCCGAGACAATCCGTATCGTCACTGACCGGCAGTTCGGCATTCGGTTATGACGGATTTTTCATGGGCGTCAGAAAAGAGTATGTCGAGAGCCTTGAATATTATCATGATTCGGCAGACGGTCTCTACTACCCCTATCCCCAGGTGAGACGGCCATTCCCGGTGCCTGAACCGATGTGGCCTGTACGAGAAGGAAAAACAGACGGTTACAGAGATTTTGATGTCGTTTTGACAGGAGATTTCAGAAAGAACAGTACTGGACATATTTACAAAATCAATGAACTGAAAAAGGAATATGGACGCATTGGACTGGTGCAGCTTTATGAATATGATCTAAACTTCCAAAGCGGCATTCAGCAGAATATACGGAATGTACTGGATGGTAATAAAGTGCAGATGCTTGTCTATGGTGAGAAAATCAGGACAAGGCAACTGATTATAACAGAGCCTGAACTGCTGCTTACATGGCAGAAATACCGGCCGGAAATAAAGGCGGAAAATGTCACGGTAAAAAACATGGAAACGGTTGAAAGCAGATATAAAGCACAGGCCTTGGAGCGGATCGAAGAGTATTTCGGTAAAAGAGCGGAGGATGTTTAGGATGCTTAAACAAGAACAGCTCGCAGCGGAACTGCAGCAGCTGCAGGCCGTGCTTGCAAGAAGCGAGGCAGAAAAAGCAGAATCCATCCACGACCTGAAAACAGCACAGATGGAATTCAATGCCGCAGAAAAATTCATCAATAATGCAAAAAACATCCCTGGAAATTTAAAGGGGTTTGTCCGTACGACCGGTGCCTACGCACTCGGCAGAAGAAACCGTAAACAGCTGTACAGTCCTTCCTACAGAAGAAAAGATGCACAGAATAAGCTGAAGCAGTATACTTATCATCTGTACGAACTGGGTTTTACCAAAAGAGCGCTGAAAGATCTGGAACAGCTGTATGAAACAACGAAAAATAATAATTTGAAAAAAGCGATCGCCTGGGAGCTCACACTCTGGCACGCCAATAAATACACCGAAACAGGTGCAGAGCAGGCATTTGTATACTTACCGCAGGCAGTGCACGGCGTTAAGGACAAAGATTTTTTAAGAAGAGCCGCAATCATCGCTGCAGAATGTGCAGACAGGCTGGACCATAGAACGTCTGCCAGGAAAATTTTGAAGACGGTCATGCACCAAAACCATCCGGATATCTATCTTGCGATGGCGAACTTGGAAGAAGGTCTGGATGAACGTACAAAGTGGGTGAATAAGGCAATCAGCGTTTATAATCTTTCACCCATTGAATTTAACGGCAGCACATACGAGGACCTGACGGCAGTAAGACCGCGCAAGGCACACGGACCGAAAGTCACGGTAATCATGCCGGCATACAATGCTGCAGAGGGGATTGCTACAGGAATCGATTCGATTCTCAGTCAGACATGGAAAAATATCGAACTTCTCGTCGTTGATGACTGCAGTTCTGACAATACTAGAGAAGTGGTTGAAAGATATGCAGAAAAAGACGACAGGGTAAAGCTTCTGTCTACAGTTGGAAACAGCGGGCCATATGTTGCAAGAAATATCGCATTGAAAGAAGCAACGGGTGACTTCGTCACGATCAATGATGCTGATGACTGGTCTCACCCCGAAAAGATTGAAACCCAGGCGAACCATCTGATGGAAAATGAAGACATCATTGCCAACACATCCGCCCATGCAAGATTAACCGAAGAGCTGAAACTGCACAGAAGAGGGACTCCCGGAACTTATATTTTTTCAAATATGTCATCATTGATGTTCAGAAGACGGCAAGTTTTAGAAAATATCGGTTACTGGGATACTGTACGTTTTGCAGCAGACAGTGAGTATAAGAAAAGAATTGCTGCTGTTTTTGGAAATAGCGCAGTAAAAGATCTCGACAGCGGTCCATTATCTTTTCCAAGACAGTCTGCAGGGTCACTGACAAGCAGTTCAGCCTTCGGTTATAAAGGATTTTTGATGGGCATTAGAAAAGAATATGCAGAAGTGCACAGACGGTTCCATAATAATACAGACAGACTCGCGCTGTGTTACCCATTCAATCAGACCGATCGCAGATATCCAGTACCTGAACCGTTGTGGACGAAAAAAGAAGAAAAAACAGACGGCTATAGACATTTCGATGTCGTCATCATAGCAGATTTCAGATTGGACAGAGGCCGTCATCAGGACACCATCAAGGAAATACAGCTCAATAAAAAGCGGGGGCTCCGTACAGGGCTCGTGCAGATGGCGCATTATGATTTCAGCATCAAAAAGGAAATCGATGACAGTATCAGGCAGCTGATAGACGGCAGCCAGATACAGATGGTTGTTTATGGAGAATTTATCAATGCTGATGCAATGATTATTAAACACCCAGGCGTATTTGAAGAACATCAGGAATATATACCGGTCGTCAGAGCAAAAGTTGTTCGGGGTGTTATAGAAGATACTTTCAATGAGTTGAGACAATGTACTCGAAATGCTTCAGAATATGCAGGCAAAGAGGTAAAATGGTATCCAGTAAATGATAAAGTGCGTGAAACCATCAATAAAAAGCATATCAGACTGACAGCTGACAACTGGACAGACTATACGCACAGGCTGGATGACTGGATCATTTAAAACTCTGTGAAGAAGAAGGCGGTGAAAATTATGGCTGACAGTAAAGAAAAGAAAAGTCACAAGCTGATCAAAGCGTTGATTCAGACAAAAGCTGAAATAGACAAAGCTGAGCGGGAAAAATCTGCAGCAGATAAACGTACACATCAGATTAAAAGCAGCAGGACATATAAATCAGCAGGGCCGTTGAAAAAACTGGGGAAAAAGAATGCAGTTGATAATGAAATCCGCATACTTGAGGAAGAATTGAAAACTACACGTAAAGAACTCCTGGAAACCAAAGAAGCACTTCAGCTGGCGAAATTGGACAGTACTTCAATGAACAGCATCAAAATTCAAAAATCTGTAAGAGAAATGAAAAATGATGCCAATCTCATCGATTATATAGAAAAAGCGGTCAGACAGAAGAACCGCCATGATGAAAACTACAACCAGGCACTTACATATGCCGGAAGGTTATTTATGAATGAACAGGATGACTACAAGTCGGCAATCTATTCAACGCTTCTTCCAGGCCTTAAAATCGAAGATATTCCTGAATTCATGATGAGAGAGGCCCTGACAGATAACATGCAGCTGAAAGACGCTGCCTCGTTCAGGGCGAGCCTGAACATGAGAATCAGACAGTACCAGCTGACAGGGTTCCTGCCTGAATATGTACTGGATGACAAGCAGACAGCTTATGAATTCATGGACAGACTGAAAATCAGAAGACCGTGGACGGAAGGAAGAACGTATCGCGCAGAAGCGCTCCCTTTCGAAGTGTCGACAGTGATCAAACCCGCTGACGGAGCAGGGGCGAGAGGCGTATACCTCATCCATGACTTTAATGATATAATTGACCTCAAACGTGCAAGGGCGCTCGACGGCAAAGAAGCCTTGATTGCAAGCATGAAGGCAGACATTGAAAGCGGCTGGGTGGAAGCAGACGACTGGATGATGGAAGAACTCATCATGGAAGACAGGGAGAATAAAATCCCGGGAAGCGACATCAAGTTCTACTGCTTCTATGGGAAAGTAGGCCTTATACTTGAAATCAACAGATATCCTGAGCTGAAATACTGTTGGTGGACAGCGGATGGCAGGCGGGTTCACACAGGGAAATATGACAATGAACCATTTAATGGTGAAGGTGTCACCAAAGAAGAGATTGAAATGGCAGCAAAGATAAGTGAAGAGATTCCAGCCCCTTTCATACGAATAGACTTCTTGAGATCTGAAGATGGACTTATATTCGGTGAATTCACGCCAAAACCGGGAAATTATGACGATTTTGATGTTGAGACCGACCAGTGGATGGGAGATTATTTCCTTGAAGCGGAAGGCAGGCTGACGTACGATTTAATCAATCACAAAACGTTCGGAACATATATGGACTTAAGCCAAAGATAGACGAGTGTTTAGAATTTAGGAGGACTTACGAATGGAAGAGAATAGAACGGAATGGTTGCCGCATTTATCAAATGAAGTTGTTTCTGAAGTTGAAGGTAACTTTCTGGACGCATATGCCGTAGCTCTTGAAGGATGGCGCAGAGGATTGAAGTTAAGATGGCATGTGAAAGACTCTGAAAAGTTTAAGGAAATGGAAACGTGGTTTGTTGAGCGTCCCGGGCAGCTTTTTTCATTGAGCTCTAAAGAAGAGAAGCATTATTTCTTCAGATCCCGCGGAGACAAAGTGACAAATGAAGCTGTTCAGATCGGCAGAAACAAAGAAAAGACAAATGACTCCCTTAAAGATGCAGGTGTATTGATACCTGAAGGAAAGCGTTTCGCTGAAGGAGCGCAGGATGAAGTGCTGATCAGTTACGCAGAAGACCTGGGATATCCCATCGTATTAAAGCCGACTGACGGCAGTTTTGGAAGAGGTGTCGTCTCCAATATAACGAGCTCAGGAGAACTCCAGAATGCACTTGTCTATGTACGTGAAGAACTCGGCTATAGAGATGTCATCATAGAACAATATATCGAAGGTGAAGACTACAGATTATATGTAGTCGGCAAGCAGGCAATCGCAGCAATGCACCGTATCCCTCCCAATGTTACAGGGGATGGAAGCTCTACCATCAAACAGCTGATTAAACAGAAAAATGAAATCAGGAACGATAACCCAAGACTGATCAGCTGCCCGATAATTGTCAATGACGAAACGAAAGATTATCTGGCAAGAAAAAATTATAATTTGAAGACTGTGCCAAATGCAGGCGAGCAGGTCTTTCTCAGTGATAAAGCAAATATTTCAATCGGCGGCGACCCTGTCGATATATTCGATGAAATATCACAGGAAGTGAAAGATTCGGCGGTGGACGCCTTAAAAGCAGTACAAGGCTTGGAGCATGGTGCAGTGGATATGATTCTGGATAAAAATGAGAAAGCATATGTTATAGAATTGAATCCAACATCACAGCTTGGCGGATTACTGTTTCCAATCAAAGGGAAATCGAGAGATGTACCTTCAGCGATTATTGACTACTATTTTCCGGAGACTGAAAATCACGACATTGACAGGACACGCGCCTATTTTGATTTTTATGATGTACTCGACCCGCTGCAATCCAGAGATGCTGCAACAACGACTGTCACACCATCTCCGTCTGGAAAAATTTTTGCGAAGAAGTATTTTGTCACAGGCGATGTTCAAAATATCGGTTATCACCGTGGACTGAGGAAACAGGCATTTGAAAGATACCTTCATGGTTCCGTCATGAATCTTGAAGATGGGGGAATCGAAGTCATTGTCGGTGGTACAGACCCTGCGATGGTCGATGATTTTGAAAATGGATTTTGGGAAGATGAAGAGAGGGCTCAAGTATTTGAAATCGAGAAAGAGGAATACAAAGGGCCGATCAAAGTCGGATTTGAAATTAAAACAGATCTGAAAACACAGTTGAAAGAATTGAAGGAATATAAAAGAGAACTGGATATTACTGAATATGAAAGAAAGAAAGCGGAAGTTGAGAACAGAAAATTTCATCGCAGTACTTCCTGGAAAGTCACACTGCCAGTGCGTCTGGCGGGCGGAGTAATTAAAAAGTTCAAAAAATAAATATTTAAAAGATTCCACAGGGAGGAATTATAAATGGAAGGAAATGAAGGCATCAGCCTGCCTCAACTGACCGGAGATATTGTTAAGAATGCCAGAAAAACACGTCTGGATGCATTTGCTGTTGCCATAGAAGGCTGGCGCAGAGGTCTTAAATTGACATGGTATACAAAAGACTCAGAACATTTCGATGATATGATCATTTTTGGTGTCAATCCGCCGGGGAGATTGTTTTCCCTGTCCAGCGATGAGAAAACACATTATTTCTTTAGGACGCGCGGAGACCTGGTTTCCAATGAAGCAGTGGAAGTCGGTTCAGAAAAAGATGAGACAAAAGAAATTTTACTGGAAAAAGGCGTTCCTGTACCTCTGGGTAAAGGATTTCCACCGGAAGCAACAGATGAAGAGATTATCGAGTATTCAAAAACAATTGACTATCCAATCGTTTTTAAACCCACGAATGCCAGTCAGGGTAACGGTGTCGTCACGAATATACAGGATGATGAAGGTTTCCTGAAGGCATTGAAGTATGTCCGTCATGATCTGGGTTATAAGGAAGTCATAGTAGAACAGCATGTCGAAGGCGAAGAATACAGGGTTTATGTAGTGGATGACAAAGTGGTCGCAATCTATAACAGGAAACCTGCAAATATCATCGGTGACGGCAAGCATGACATCGAAGAACTGATCGGTTTGAAGAACAGGGAAAGACGAAAGAATGCCCGTCTGAACAGCTGTTTGATTGAAATGGATATAGAAATTCTGGAATTCATCCAGGAGGCCGGCTACGCTCTGACGAGCATACCTGAAAAGGGAGAACGCATTTATCTCAGACAAAAAACGAACGTGTCGACAGGGGGAGACCCGTTAGATGCAACAGATGACCTGTCAGATGAGATTAAACAGATTGCTGTAGATGCTCTAAAGGCATTACCCGGTTTTATACACGGTGGGGTAGATATCATCGTAAATGAAAATAGAGCTCAAAATGTGCCCGCAGTAGTCATAGAATTGAATCCGACTGCGCAGATTGGCGGTGCACTATTCCCGCTCAGAGGGACTGCACGTGACGTTCCAGGTGCAATCATAGATTATTATTTTCCGGAAACTGCACATATTGATACATCCGAATCCAAGGTGTACTTCGATTTCATCAATGTACTTGAGCCTCTTGAAAATCGATCGGCGATTGAAGTTGAAGTATCACCCGCACCCATGGGCAAACTTCACATCAAGCGATTCGTAGTGACAGGTCAGGTACAACGTCACAATTATCACCGCTGGCTGAAACAAAGCGCCCTTGACAGGAATCTGCATGGTTATGTGAAGAATACTGTATTTAATGAAATTGAAATTGTGATTGCAGGAACCGACCCGTCAGTTATAAATGATTTTAAAGAACAAATTTCAAATTATCCCCAAGCTTCCAAAGTCAACAATATCACTGAAGAAAAATGGGATGAGCCGGTGACGGTCGGTTTTGAGATTACAGAGAAGTACAATACAAGAAGTGTAAAATCAGTTCAGCATGCATTACGCAGGATGAATAAAGATCTGACTCATCTGAAAAAACAAAGAGACAGAGTTGTTAAGGACAATAAGCATATATTGAACAGTTCATCATGGAAGTTCACATCTCCACTGAGAACACTGGGTGAAAAGGTCAAAAACAGAAAGTCACAGTAGACTTTAGTTACGGAGGGATTAAATGGCAGATTTTTATCCATTTTGGCTGGACAAAGAAATGCTGAAAGGTGTACGCAGATTCAATATAGATGCCTATTTGGTAGCACTTGAAGGCTGGCGCAGGGGGTTATCCCTGACCTTCTATGAACACCGTACTGCTAAAACGAACATGAAATTGATCGGCTTTGATCCGGTCGGTAAACTGTTCTCACTTTCGTCAGAAGACAAGAAACACTTCTTCTACAGGACAAGAGGAGATAAAATATCCAATGAAGCGGTCGATATCGGTACTGATAAAGAACTGGCAAAAAAATATCTGGTAAATGCAGGTGTACCCGTTCCTGAAGGGTTTAGCTTCACAAGCGAAACGTCTGTAGAAGAAGTGACAGAATTAATATTTCAAAAAAACAGCCCCTTCGTATTGAAACCAACCTTCGGCAGTCTTGGCAAAGGCGTGACAACTAACATCCAGACGAAGGAATTTTTCCAGGAAAGTCTGGAGTATATTAAAGAAACATTTGACTATAGCGATTTTATTGCAGAACAGCATATCGAGGGAGAAGACATCCGTGTTTATGTGGTCGGTGATGAAATCGCAGCTGCAACTAAACGTATTCCAGCCAATGTGACCGGAGATGGTACAAGTTCAATCAAAGAACTCATTGTTGCTAAAAATACATCGAGAAAAGAAAATCCGCATACAGTGACCAGACTGATTAAAATTGATGACAGAATGAAAGATTATCTGAAGAAACAGAATCTGCAGCTGTCTCATGTGCCGGATAAAGGCGAAACAGTTTATCTGAAAGGTGAAAGCAATATTTCTGCAGGTGGAGATTCAATTGATGTCACTGACTCGATCAGGCCTGATGTCAGAGAAGTTGCTGTTGCCGCTGTAAAAGCCATTCCGGATCTGCACCATGCAGGGGTCGATATGATTGTAAACGATGAAGATGCGGTTGTTATTGAAATTAATTCTACAGGAAGTACCGCTCTGCATACTTTCCCATTGTTCGGTGAATCACAGAATGTAGCAGAAAAAATAATTGATTATTATTTTCCAGAAACAAAGAATCAGATAAGAAGTAACATGCTTTACTTCGATTACAGAATCATCCTTAAGCAGTTAAGAAGTAACTCCATCAAACAGATTGAGATTACCGATGCGCCGGTGGGTGAGCTCTATGCCAAGCGCTATATCATTTCTGGCAAAGTTCAAAAAGTCGATTATAGGATATGGGCTGAAAATAATGCAATCAGAGAAGGACTCCACGGCTATGCGCGTAATTTGAAAAATGGTGATGTTGCAGTGGTCGTCGCTGGTCTGGACAAGTATAAGGTAGATAATTTTAAACATCTTTGTTATAAAGGGCCGGAACGTGCAAGCGTAAAAAATGTCAGAGAATTTGTATGGAAAAGCAGAATTAGAATAGGGTTTGAAATAAAGAATTAGTGCATTTTTAATTATTAAATTGTCATAATATTTTATGCGGAGGTTTACAATGTCCAAAATTAAATTAACAGCAACAGGTGACGTGATTTTACATTCTAGAGTATATGATATAAGTAAAAAGAAAAATGGTGGATATGATTTCACAGATAAGATGGCTCCAGCAAAAAAATTATTAGAAGCAGGTGACATATCAGTAGTAAATTTAGAAGCACTTGTAGCAGGAGAAGAGATTGGATTACAATCGTTCCCGAAATTCAATAATCCTGCAGAACTTGCTGAAAACCTAAAATCATTTTCTACAGATCTGATTACAAATTCAAATAATCATACTATGGATTTTGGAGAAGAAGGAGCTTTAAAATCTATTGAGAATATAGAAAAAGCTGGATTAATGTATGTTGGTTCTCATAAATCAAAGAAAGATCAAAAAGAGTGGAGAATAATTGAAAAAAATGGAATAAAGTGTGCGTTTCTCTCTTATAGTGCAGTTAATTTAGGTGACTTTCCTCCGAAAGGTAAAGAGTATCTATTGAATAGAATTGTGAATGGTAGAACTAAAAAAGTAAGAGGAGATATTGAGCAATTAAAAAAAGAAAAACAGATTGATATAGTGATAGTTTCTGTGCATTTTGGACGAGAATATCCACTCTATCCTGGTTCATTGCAAAAAGAGATGGCAAACTCTATTTCCGACGCAGGAGCAGATATTATTATTGGACACCACCCACATGTTCTTCAACCGGCAGAATGGATCACTAATTCAAGAGGGAAGAAGACATTTGTGATTTATTCTTTAGGGAATTTTTATTCCGGACAAAAAGGTCTGTATAGACAAATAGGCGGAGCTTTAAATCTTGATATTGTCAAAGAATCTGGTAAAGCTAATATCAAGATTGAGAATCCAGTATTAGACCTTACTTATGTAGAAGCCGATAGAAAAAGTAATTATCAGATGCATCATTTACTAGATTATATTGAAAAGAATCCTTATATAAAAACAGCGCATGATGAATTTGACTCTTTAGAAGTTTATAGTGAATTATCCAGTAGATTTAAAAGTTGGATGCCAGAAATTAAGTTGCAATAATCTAAAGGTTCAGGGACAATAATGCCAATCCAGTTTTCGATTTTGACCTTGCGCATCCTACGTAGCAAAAATTGTCGGAACGACAAATTCACCTTCAAGTTGCAGAAGACCGTTCTTGGTTGGGTGGTTACTTACATTGTGTAAGAATGGCTTTTTTTGTCTTCTACTTATATAGAGAATTCCCCCGCAGTAAAATATGAATTTTACTGCGGGGGAATTTGCTTTTAGCTAAAAATTATGTCTCACCTTGTCTTTATTTTTTGAACTTTCCAAGTACTCTTAATGGTTTAGTGACCTTCCATGATGTACTGCCTTCAACATGTTTGATTTTCTTTTTAAGCTGTTCATTTTGGCGTTTTGTAAGTTCCATAACACTTTCTTTTTGTTCATACTCTGATAATTTGCGAATTAATTTTTGATAGTCATTTTTAAGATTACTATATCTTTCTAAATAAATATTAGAAGGATTATCATTTGTTTTTTGTGAAGTTTCTGACTCTACGATTTTAAATCCATGTGCAATTGCTGTATTTCTATTTTTTTCGGTAATAGTTGCATTTTTAAATAATTGAGTACTATATTTTTTGAGTCGTGTATAAAATAGTTCAACCTGGTTCTTATTGCCGCCAACAATTATAGCTATGTTAGAATTTTTTAAAGGTTTAATATAACCATTAAGATGATAATTAAATGCAAACTTCCTGATTCGATGAGCGAACGACTCTGAATAGTTTACGCCTGACACTATATAACGCTTCAAAGTAATTGGGGACTTAGGAAATTTAGGTAGCATTATGCTGCCTACATCTCTTGACAAAATTGATTTATGGATAAAGTCATAATCTATATAAAATTTACTAGATTCTTTACGAGAATAATTTCTTGTTTCAGGGAAGTAATAATCAATGATAGCTGAAGGAATATCTCTTGCCTTTCCATAAGAAGGGAATAAATGTGTTCTGATGTGAGCTCTAGTGTTTATTTCTATAACTACTCCTGTGTTATTATCTTTGTCAATCATCATATCTACTCCAGCCTGTACTAAAGTAGGTATGGATTTTGTAGCATCAATTGCAATTTGTTTCAATTCATCACTAGTTTCATCAGTCACATCTACAGCTTCTCCTCCAGATGAGACATTACTTTTTGATTTCAGAAAAATGAACTCTCCATCATTTGGGACAGACTGCATTGTATATCCTAACCTTCTCAATAATTCTTTGGTTTCGGAGTCTACTTTGATAGGCATATTTTTAACAGAAGGGATTTTACTACGTTCTTCATTTTTCTTTTTTAGTAAATTTTGAATAGTATCTTTACCATTTCCTTTTACACTAGCAGGATCCCGTTTAAAAACCCCTATTACTTCGTCACCCACAACATAAAAACGATGATCTTCACCTTCAAAATATTTTTCAACGATTACGTTTTTACTATTTAATTCATTTCTTACATATTTAAGAGCATGTACCATTTCTTCGTCATTTTTAATATTTGCAATGACTCCGGTGCCACCTGTTCCATCTATTGGCTTTAAAACAAGAGGGTAGCTTGCTTTTCTAGAGTAATCTAAAATATCATCATCACTATCATATTCATCAAAACTTTCTCCTTTGGGTGTTGCGACTCCTGCTTTGATTAAATATTCTTTTGCAGTATGTTTATTTTTAGTTATATCTTTGGCTTCAGCAGAAACCAAATCGCCTCTAGTGATACTGAATCTATGAGTTTTGTTTTTATCACTGATAAAATATGTTGGTACAAGCGAGCCTGATTTTTGTTTATTATATCTTATAGTAACATCTAAGCCTCTTCTCCAAGCCTCGAGAATTATTGTATATGAACTTAACATGTAATTATGGGCACTTTCTGGAACGCAGTTTTTAAGATGTGGTAAAAATCTGCTATCATCTGTATTTTTCAAAACCTCAACCCTTTCACGAAATAACAAAATATATAATAAATCTCTATTATATTAACATAATCCGTTAACTTTTTCATTTACACACATAGCTTTCAACGACAATTTGAAATTGTTTTTGATAAGGGTAAGTATTGTATTGAAGTATATAAATTTGATTAATTGTATTATAATTATATAATAATGATTCATATTTAATAGAATATAGATTATATATTGGAGATGAAATATATATGAACTTCCAAAATCAATTAAAACATTTAGTAAATTCTATACCAAAAGATGTTATCACTTATCAAACTTCATTTTATGTAGTGGCATTAGAAGGTTGGCGTAGAGGGTTAAAATTAAAATTTTATAATAACAGGCGTGGAGGAAGCACTCCTTCGACAGCCATAACTTATTCGCTTTCTGATGGAGAGAACGAATACCATTTCGTTTGCGCGAGAGGAACGAAGACGACAAAAGAAGCTATCTCAAAAGCAGAAAATAAAAGTACGGCGTATGAATATATGAAGGCGAACGGTGTTCCAGTCCCGGAAACAAAAACATTTAAGTATAGCGAGACATCCATCGAGGAAATGTGTGATTATGCTGAATCGATTGGTTATCCTGTTGTTGTGAAACCTCCTAATTATGGAGGAGGCAAAGGGGTTATCACCAATATCGTCTCAAGAGAGAAACTCCAAAATTCATTATTAGAGGTAGAAAAAGAATTAGGGGTAAAAAGAATCATTATTGAAAAATACTTTGAGGGCGGATATGATTATCGATTTTATGTTATGGGTGATGAAGTGCTTGCAGTAACTATCAATTATCCGTCCAACGTCTTAGGAGATGGGCAGAAGAATATTAAAGAACTGATTGAAGAAAGAAATATCGAAATAAAAAACAATGTGGCAACGAAAAATCGTTTTATAACTATTGATGCTGAAATGAAAAATCATTTAAAAGAAAACAACCTGTCGTTGGAATCTATACCTGCAAAAGACGAAAGGATCTTCCTCCGAAAACATGGCACGCACTTAGGGACTCGTCTTAACACGGCATGTACGGATAGTATAGATCCTAAGTTTAAGCAATATGCTGTGGATGCTTTAAATTCGATTCCGGGTTTACCGACCGGTTCGATCGATATGATTATTAACGAAGAAAAGAACGAAGGGATAGTTAATGAAATCAACACCAAGGGAGAAATTATGATGCATGTTATCCCTTTGGAAGGTCAAGCAGTAGATATCCCTAAATATTTGATGGATTATTACTTTCCTGGTTCTCGAAAGATAAATGACCATTTTTATTTTGAATATAAACCTGTTAAAGAATTATTTTTAAATGGTCATGCTGATGAAATTACAATTCCCAGGTATCCGCATGAGGACCAGTATGAAACCACTTTTAATTTGAAAGGGAAGCGTTTAGGACCTCTATATTTAAAGAAATTAAAAAGGAAAGCTGCAAGTTTATATTTAAAGGGGCAGATTAAATCTATATCAAGAGAACAAGTAGAAATATTTTTGGTGGGTAATAAAGAAAAGCTCAAAATATTTGAAGATTATATATACAACTCGGAAACTGAAAAATCTAAAATCCATGAAGTGAGCTCGACTGATGCGACAAAGTTTGAAAATACAATCTCAGTTGAAATTGAAATCATGGATAATTTTAGTCCAAAAACAAGAAAACAAAAAACAAAGTCGAAAGACAAGAACGATAAATTTAATAGTAAAGCTTATAAGGAAAGGCTATTAAAAAAAATAGAAGATCAAGGTAAAGAAATAGTTGACTTAACTAGAGAAATAGAAGATATACGAAGTAGTAAATCATGGAGATTAACCCGACCACTTAGAAAGATAAACAGAAAGATAAACAGAAAGAAATAAGAAGATTGGTTATAGAAAATTTAAATTTTAGAGTATGAATTATATATCGGAGATGAACACATGACTGACTTAAAACATTTACCTCATTTAAAAGATTCTCTACCTAAAGATGTAGTAGATTTTCAAATTTCATTTTATGTAGTGGCATTAGAAGGTTGGCGTAGAGGGTTAAAATTAAAATTTTATAATAACAGGCGTGGAGGAAGCACACCTTCGACAGCCATAACTTATTCGCTTTCTGATGGAGAGAACGAATATCACTTTGTTTGTGCGAGAGGAACGAAAACCACAAAAGAGGCCATCACAAAAGCAGAAAATAAAAGTACAGCTTATGAGTATATGAAGGCAAACGGTGTTCCGGTCCCTGAAACAAAAACATTTAAGTATAGCGAGACATCCATCGAGGAGATGTGTGATTATGCTGAATCGATAGGTTATCCTGTAGTTATTAAACCTCCTAATTATGGAAATGGTAAAGGTGTTATCACCAATATCGTCTCTCGAGAGACACTCCAAAACTCATTGTTAGAGGTAGAAAAAGAATTAGGGATAAAAAGAATCATTATTGAAAAATACTTTGAGGGCGGATATGATTATCGGTTTTATGTTATGGGTGACGAAGTGCTTGCAGTAACTATCAATTACCCGTCCAATGTCTTAGGAGATGGGGAGAGGAATATTAAAGAACTGATTGAAGAAAGAAATATTGACTTAAATGAGATTTATTCTACTCAAAAAAGAATTATTAAAATTGATGCGGAAATGAAAGATTATTTGAAAGAAAACAACCTGTCATTGGAATCTATACCTGAAAAAGACGAAAGAATCTTTCTTCGAAAACATGGCACACACTTAGGGACTCGTCTTAACTCGGCATGCACGGATAGTATAGATCCTAAGTTTAAACAACATGCTGTGGATGCTTTAAAATCGATTCCAGGTTTACCAACTGGTTCAATCGATATGATTATCAACGAAGAAAAGAACGAAGGGATAGTTAATGAAATCAACACTAAGGGAGAAATTATGACGCATGTTATTCCTTTAGAAGGTCGAGCAGTGGATATCCCTAAATATTTGATGGATTATTACTTTCCTGATTCTCGTAAGATCAATAATCATTTTTATTTTGAATATAAACCTGTTAAAGAATTATTTTTAAATGGTCATGCTGACGAAATTACAATCCCCAGATATCCGGATGAGGATCAGTATGAAACCACTTTTAATTTGAAAGGGAAACGTTTAGGACCTTTATATTTAAAGAAATTAAAAAGGAAGGCTGCAAGTCTATATTTAAAGGGGCAGATTAAATCTCAATCAAAAGAACAAATAGAAATATTTTTGGTGGGTAATAAAGAAAAACTCAAAATATTTGAAGATTATATATACAACTCGGGAACTACAAAATCTAAAATTTATGAAGTGAGTTCGACCGATGTATCAAAGTTTAAAAATACAATCTCACTTGAAATTAAAATTATTGAGAATTCTAGCCCTCAATAATGAAATAAAACAGTTTAAAACAAATAGTCAAAAACCTTGATTGAAAGACCAAATGCATCCAAAATCAAATGAAGGTATAGAATTATATAAAGTAGCGTTGGTAGAATATTGCTTCAAAAATATTCTGTCTGACGAGCCCATTGAAAGCTATATTTAGTAGATAAATGTAAGTAATATCAAAAGCAAGGCCTTGAATTATAGTTTTTTAAAACTTAATAACACTTGTCTATAGAGTTTAATATTGAAACAATAGTACATCATCAGAGGTGGTATATTTTTTGACCGTAATTAATTTATAAAGATTTATGCGAATTTCCTTATCTTGTAATACCTACAATAAAAATAACAAAATATAATGACCTTCTGTTTAATTTAGATAAATTTCATAAAATTGTTGTGAAACCTTCCGATGGAATTCGTGGTAAAAGAGTTTATATTATAACAAAAGATGGAGATAATTTTAGAGTAGGTCATAATATCGAAGAGAAAATCTTAAGGCCGGAAGAATTTAAGCAGTTTTATGATAAAGACCTCTCAGGAAAGAGATATTTGTTACAAAAATATATTACTTCTAGAACTGCACAGGGAGATCCATTTGATTGTAGAATTCATGTAGAAAAAAATGGAGAGGGCAAATGGGTAAATGCAAGGAACTATATTAGAATGATTATTTCGCGGGTTGAAGTCCGTCGATACGCGATTGGAGTCCACCGGTTCACGACATTGGGTCCACTTCATTATTTTAACGATTCGCAGTTGAGGTCCACCTATTCACATAAAGAGTCCACTTAGGCTTTCTTTTCGGTATATTTAATTTGAAAGCTAATGCTTTCAAATTAAATGAAAAGGAGGCCTATTTATGGCCAGAAAAATTCCAGCAAAGTTGATCCTGGAGTATCGGCGATGGGATTGTCCAGAAACCTCATCGCTAAAACGAAGAAGGTGGGACGGGACTCTGTGAGTGATGTCTTCAAGCGTGCAGATGACTTGAATCTCAGCTACAAAGATGTAGAGGATTTATCAGAAACGGCAGTGTATCAAAAGCTCTTCCCAGAACGCTATCAATCAGAAACGCTCTACGACGTCCCGGAATATGCATATATCCACAAAGAACTGAAACATGTCGGTGTGACGCTGAAACTGCTTTGGAATGAATACAAAGAAAAATGTCAGGCGGCCGGCACCATCGCCATGGGATATACGAAATTTTGTCAGGGCTATCAAGACCATATCTTAAACTACAAACTCACCAATCACCTGATACACAAGCCGGGTGTCACCACTGAGGTCGACTGGAGCGGAACCACGATGGAAGTGATCAACCGGGCGAGTGGTGAAATTCTCACCGCGTATCTGTTCGTCGGTACATTGCCTTACAGCCAGTACACGTATGTCGAAGCGACCTTCAATCAGAAGAGTGAGACATGGTTACAGTGCCATGTGAATATGTATCGATATTTCAGCGGCTCCACTGTCCGGCTGGTCTGTGACAATTTAAAAACCGGTGTGATCCATCACCCCAAAGAAGGTGATATCATCCTCAACACACAGTATGAAGCACTGGGTGAACATTATCTGACCGCAATCATGCCGGCACCGGTGAGACAACCCAAGAAAAAAGCATCTGTGGAAAGCAGTGTCGGTAAAATCGCCATGGCCGTCGTCGCCCCGCTTAGAAACGAAACATTCTTTTCATTGGCGGCATTATCAGGTGCCATTAATGAGCGCCTGGCAGAATTCAATACGCGCCCATTTCAAAAACGGACCGACAGCCGGCATGACATATTCAAACAGGAAGAAGCCCCGACCTTAAGACCTTTACCTGAATTTCCGTATGAAGTCTCTGAATGGGTCTACGGAAGAAAAGTCAATCTGGACTGCCACATCCAATATAAGAATAACTACTATTCATGCCCATATCAATATGTACGCAAATCGGTGAATCTGAAACTCACCAAACAACGCCTGGAGATTTATCATCAGGACGAACGGACTGCGAGCCATCGCCGGTTCGGTTTGTATCAGAAATATCAATGGGCCACGCTGCCGGAGCACTTACCGGATCAGTTCAATCAACCGGAATGGGATGATATCCGGATGAAGGAGTGGGCCGGGGCCATCGGTCCCTCCACCCTTTCTGTGGTGAATCGCATCTTTGACGGTGTGAAAGTCAAAGAACAAGCGTATCGCGCCATACTCTCCGTCCTCAATCTTTCAAAGAAATATTCTAATACCGACTTGGAGGCGGCGTGTGCATTGGCACTGACAAAGGTACCGGCACCCAGGTATAAGCAGCTGAAGACCATATTGGCTTCCGACACACTGAATCAGAATCGCAGCACAAAAGTGAAGACACAATCCGATCAACAAGGTTATATCCGAGGCGCGGCATATTATGGAGGAGATGAATGATGTTGAATAACGAGACAAGAAGAAAACTGAGAGAATTGAACTTGGAAGAAATGATCCAACTCATCGATCAACAACAGAAGCACGTCCATACAGTCACTCAAACCTTTGAAGAACGCTTTGAGGCGATTGTGGATCATGTATATCAGGAGAAATACAATCAGAAGGTCCACGGACTCATCCGCAGAGCGAAGTTCCGCATTCCCAACGCGGATGTGACGGGCATGTATTATGAACAAAGAAAGATTAATCGCAATCAATTCCAGGAATTGAGCACCTGCCGATTCATCGAGAATAATATGAATGTGATATTCGCCGGATTCACCGGCTCGGGGAAAACATATTGTGCTTGTGCACTTGGGAAGGAAGCCTGTAAGCTCGGCATCCGCACCAAATACATCCGTCTGCCGGATCTGTTGGTGGAGCGTGATGAAGCCTCTTTAGTCACAAAAGGTGTGACAAAATTAATCAATAAGTATGCCAATTATGATTTACTCATCCTGGACGAGTGGCTGCTGGACAGTTTAAGCGAAGAGGAAATCCATTTTATATTTGAACTCGTTGAACGCCGCTATGACACCAGTTCAACCATTTACTGTACACAATTCATGAAAAAAGACTGGCATCAACGACTCGGTGGCGGTGTGCACGCCGATGCGATGATGGACCGGATTGTCCACAACGCCGTCTGGTATGATACCGGAGATAAGAACATCCGGGAATATGAAGCGCAGTTGAAGTAAACCTCAGGCCACTAAGGTGGCCTGTTTTCAATGTGGACTCGAATTCGATATTACCGGACTCCAACTGGATATCAATGGACTTCTTCTAATGAATAGGTGGGCTTTTTCATGCGAAATAATCACTTTCACCTGATCAATGACTTATATAATCAGGCATCGATTATTCTGACCTCCAACAAGGGGCCGGGCGACTGGGGAGAATTACTTGGTGATCCGGCGATCACCGCAGCGATTTTAGATCGCCTGATTCATCGCTCTGAGGTTATTCAGCTGGGCGGTGATAGTTATCGGATGAAACACAGACAGACATTATTTAACACAGAAGATTAAACAGAATGGCCCATTTTTATCTGGCGTTTCTGGCCCAGAATTAATTGGCGAAATTGGCCCATTTTTACTTGACGGTCACAAATTGCTCTCAACTTCATAAACCTCATGATAGGGCTTCGATTTCAACACACTCTGTTCGCGGTCAAATCCTTCAGAGGTACCGCGATTTTTATGTGCATGTGAATAAGCATCAGAGTCCTGCCAGTTTCTGAAGGCTTCTTCTGACGTCCACTGGGTGAGGACGATATACGTATCTCCCTCAAGTGGTCGTGACACTCTGATCGCTTTGAAACCTTCTTCGTTTTCAATCCGCTTCGGCCTGTTCAGGAATCTCTTCTCAAATCTCTCCCGGCCTTCTGGTTTGACTGGAATGCAGTTCAGAACGATGGCGCCGCTACTTGCGATGCTGCCGGTCTGGTCGATGATTTCATAATCATCGTTGCCTATCTTAATGTTTGTACCTTCTTCTGTAACTTCAATTTTATCCGTGCTGTCATTCTTCTTCAGTATAATATTGATGATATTCAACCTCCAAAATTTAAAAATTTCATTACATTGATTTTAATGTAGTTAATTTTCCATCTCGCCAAAAGCCGCCTTCAATGTTTTTTGCCTGAAATCGAATATTTCCGCGAGCCGACCCTTCACCACCAAGTTATGAGTGATTCGTCCAATGAGAGAGAAGGGCAGGATGTAGTTCACCGTGTCGATTATCTCGACCCCGCCTTCGATTTCACGGAAGTGGTGCTGGTGATGCCAGAATTTGAACGGACCGAACCGCTGCTCATCAACAAAGTATTTTCCTTCTTCCACATGTGTGATCTCTGTGATCCACTTGACGGGAAACTTTGGGAAAGGTTCGATATTGTACTCGATAATCATGCCTGCGTACATGTCTGGCGGCCCGTCGCCGATCATCTCAAAAGGCATGTCATCCGGCGTGATTTCTTCCAACTGCTTAGGATTTGAGAAAAACGCCCATGCCTCTTCTGGTGTGACGGGCAACTTCTGATAACGTGTCAAAGTATACATTTTCATATCGTTTTGTCCCTTCTTAATATTCATTTTATAATATCATAATTATCGATAAAATAACTTCCCTGCAGTTTATCAATCATCAAGTGGTAAACTGCGTTTGTTTGTGGATACTGCGTTGATGAAAATATTGCCACCAGATGTCAAGAAACGTAACATCATACGATTCCGTTAACTTTTTAAGTTTTTTATCTACTGATAAGGCGTTTTTAACATCTAATTCCTATAATCTTGACTTCGGTCAATTTTTATATGCGGTTAAACCCTTATACTTTAATTAACAAGAAAATATAGAGAGATGGAGGCAGTATCATGCAGAGAATTATATTAGATGCGAAAAACCTGATTACATTGTTCAGTGCAACGTTGATCATACTTGGATTCTATGGTCGATTTGGTATGGATAACATGTTCGTCTTCGATTTGTCACTCATCATTGCAACTGTCATCGGTATTGCACCGATTGCAATCCAGGCTTATCAGGCAATAAAAGTAAAGGTTATCAGCATTGACGTATTGGTCACCATTGCCGTTATCGGTGCTTTACTGATTCAAAACTATGAAGAATCAGCGATTGTTACATTCTTATTCTTATTTGGTTCTTATTTGGAGCAGCGGACACTCAAACGGACCCGGTCGGCCATCAAAGAACTCACGGAAATGGCGCCGGAAAGTGCGTTGAAACAAAACGCGGCTGGTGAATTCGAAGAAGTGGACGTTGATGATGTCGATGAAGGTGATGTTTTATTAGTAAAAACCGGTGCGAAAATACCTGTCGATGGCACCGTTTTAACTGGTGAAGGCCATATCAATGAAGCAAGTATCACCGGCGAGTCTGTTCCAGTAAGTAAAATGAACGGATCAGAAGTATTTGCTGGTACAATTTTGGAAAACGGGACGATTCAGATTGAAGCTGACCGTGTCGGGGAAGATACAACATTCGGTCAAATTATCGAATTGGTGGAAGAGGCCCAGGATTCAAAATCGGAAGCTGAACGGTTCATTGACCGATTCTCCAAATACTATACACCGGCAGTGCTGGTACTGGGTTTTATTGTCTGGCTGTTCACGAGTAATGTTGAACTGGCGATTACAGTTCTGGTGCTGGGATGTCCAGGTGCCTTAGTAATCGGTGTTCCTGTATCCAACGTTGCAGGCATTGGAAACGGTGCCCGTAACGGTGTCCTTTTAAAGGGCAGTGAAGTCATCAATGATTTCAGTAACGTGGACACAATCCTTTTTGATAAAACCGGTACGTTGACCATTGGAAATCCGGAAGTTGCAGAAAAGGAATTTTACGGAGATGACATGGAGGAAGTGCTCGGATATCTGGCCAGTGTCGAGCGGGAATCAGATCACCCTCTGGCTAAAGCGGTGCTGCAGGATATCGGGCCAACGAACTTCTCTGTTGTAGATGAAACTGAAGTCGTCAAAGGCGGCGGTATCATTGCTAAAGTAGAGGGCCGCCGCGTCGCGGTCGGAAATGTCGCTTTGATGGAAAAAGAAAATGTCGAGTTGAATGAGAGGGTCAGAAAAGATCTGGAACGTTTTGAGAAAAACGGAAATTCCCTTGTACTGACTGCAGTGGATGGTGTGCTGCAGGTATTGATGGGAATCCGGGATCAAATTCGACCGGGTGTTAAAGAAGACTTGCAAAATCTGAAAAATCTTGGTGTCAAAAACCTCGTTGTCCTTTCAGGCGATAACCAGGGCACTGTGGATGCCGTTGCCGGCGAACTTGGATTGACAGAAGCATACGGACATATGCTGCCGGAAGATAAGTCCGCTCATCTTGAAAAATTACAGTCAGAAGGACAGATAGTGGCATTTGTCGGAGATGGCGTGAACGACAGTCCTTCCTTGGCGCTGGCCGATATCGGCATTGCCATGGGCACCGGTACAGATGTGGCGATTGAAACATCGGATGTCGTTCTGGTGAACTCTGACTTCAGCCGCTTGACTCATGCCTTGGGTCTGACGAAATCGACAGCGAGAAATATGAAACAGAACATCATCATTGCAGTCGGTGTGGTGCTGGTCTTACTAGCCGCCCTGCTGTTCAGTGACTGGATGAACATGACAATCGGCATGTTGGTACATGAACTGAGTATCCTTGCGGTCATCTTCAACGCCATGAGATTGATGATTTACCGTCGAAGAGGCAAAAATGCCAATGCAGCAGAAACATTTTAAATAATCCATCAAAAATTGATCTACGTCAATTATTTAAACGGCAAAACGTCGTATACTTGAATTGTAGAGAAGGAAACGACTAAAAATTATAAATAGGAGAGATATATTATGCAAAAAGCAACCATTCAGTTAGAAACCCTATCATGTCCATCATGTCTCCAGAAGATTGATAACGCTGTAAAAGGTGTGGACGGTGTTGAAAAAGACAGCGTCAAAGTCATGTTCAACGCAAGTAAAGTCAAAGTGAATTTTGATGGGGAAGCGACTACGATTGAAAATATCGAAAATGTGATTGAAAAACTGGGCTATCCGGTTACAAAATCAAAAGTAAAAGCTGCCTGATTAATATAATATCCACTTGACCGATCCCGGACCTTCCAACTATTGTCTGTCCGGGATCTTTTATTATGAACCAATGAATAAGTGAGGCTTAATTATCAAGTTGATATAAATGGTTGTTTGACATTCGGAACTAAGATGAATCATTGGATCATTCCGGTATTTCATCAGAGTCGACAATCTTTATCAATACTCATTATCATGTGATGATAAAATTTGACGGTCATATATTTTTAAAATACTATTAAATTATAACAATTATAATTAATTGAGCGGTCCCACTACATACCCATTTTTAATCAAGATTGAAGTGGCAGCAAAAAAATCGAATCATTGGACTGCTTTATGAACTATAAGGGGGATAACCATCAAATGTTAAATTATCTGATCAAAAATCGTGCGGGTCAATTTCTGCTCATAGGCACTCTCTTCATAATCTTAGGCTTCATTCTGATGTTATTCACTGATATCGGCAGCAGTATTTCTTTCTATATAGCCATTTTCTTCTTAGGTTTCTTTGCAGCAAGAAATGCGGTGATAGAAACAGTCAAGTCAAAATCTCCGAATGTTGACCTGCTTATGATTTTAGCCGCGATTGGAGCAGTCATCATCGGCTTTGAATCTGAAGGCGCTGCTTTATTGTTCATCTTTGCAGGCGCTGAAGTATTAGAGGACTATGCGACCAATAAATCAACCAAAGCAATTTCTGAATTGATGTCACAAGTGCCATCCTCTGCAAACGTATTAAAAGACAATGGTGAAGTGATAGAAGTGCCCACTGAAGAACTGGTTGTGGGGGATACGGTTGTCGTATCGAGGGGGGAGCAGATTCCAATCGATGGTTATGCCGATCGTGAAATATTTGTGAATGAATCCGCCTTGACTGGAGAATCTGTACCTGTTACCAAAGGAATAGGAAAAGAAGTCTTTGCCGGGACGATAAATGACGGAAATGCTTTCTACCTGGAAGTCAACAAAGCAAGTGATGAAACTATTTTTTCAAATATTATACGAATGGTGGAAGAAGCACAAAGCAGGCCATCCAAAGTTTCAAAATTCATTGATCGTATTGAATCCAAATATGTGATTGGTGTATTGGTCGGCGTGCCGATTTTCATCTTCATTTTATATGTTGTCAATGGCTTTCCATTTCAAGAAGCCTTTTACAGAGGCATGGTCATGTTAACAGTCGCAAGCCCGTGTGCGCTGGTCGCTTCGGCCACACCGGCAACATTAAGTGCCATAAGCAATGGTGCAAGAAATGGCGTACTTTTTAAAGGCGGCGCAGCCATGGAAGCACTGAGTACGATGGATATTCTTTATAGTGATAAAACAGGGACACTGACACATGGAGACTTTCAGGTGGTTGACTATGCCGCGGACGAAGAGACTATTAAAGAAGTTGTTTATATGGAGCAACAGTCCAGTCACCCGATTGCCGAAGCGATTGTAAACAAGTTTAAAAACCTGGATCTGGACAGCATCGACCACACAGATCCGGTCGAGGAAGTTGCCGGATCTGGAATGAGGAAAGGACATATAGAAGTTGGTAAACCTGCAGCATTTGCAAGTTTTGAAGATCCGTTTGGGTACATGAATAAGGCAATAGACGGAAATACCAATATTTTCGTAGGAAAAAACAATCGGATTGAAGGTTACTTTTCCCTTGCTGACCGCATACGGAAAGAAGCCGTTCAAGCTGTGGCCGGTTTTCAAAGAGAAAATATCCAGGTCTCCCTTCTGACCGGGGATAATGAAATGGTGGCAAAAAAAGTTGCGGATGAAGTGGGAATTGCCGATTTTGCTGCCTCCTGTCTGCCGGAGGATAAAATAAGATATGTGAATGAAAATCAGGAAAAAGGCAAAGTGGTCGGTATGATCGGAGATGGCATCAACGATGCCCCGGCACTGGCAAATGCTGATATAGGCATTGCGATGGGCAGCGGTTCCTCGGTTGCAATGGAATCTTCCGATGTTGTAATTGTAAAAAATAATCTGCATAAACTTTTCTATAGTTTCAAGTTGAGCCATAAACTGAATCGTATCATTGTCGGCAATGTCATCTTCTCGGTTGGAGTCATCATCACCCTGGTCATATTGAATATTTTCGGTCTGCTGAATTTGCCGATGGCAGTACTATTCCATGAAGGTTCGACCATTCTGGTCATATTGAACGGTCTGCGTCTGCTGAGGCAGGGCGAAGAAGAGAAATCAGGGCAGGAATCTTTAAAACTGGCGGGGGTCAAAAAATAATTTCTGCAGCTGAAAAATTTGGAATTATAAAGATTAAAGTACTTCGAAGCCTGGAAACTTCAGTGGTCAGAGGAATTTATATCTCAAGCTTGATTTTTTATTTGAAAGAAATCCCTGTAGCCTATAGTTTATGCTTACAGGGATTTTGCCGTTAAAAAGTAAATGCAATCCAATTATATTATGAGATTCAATTACCTCATGGAATAAGAGGGTAGTTATAAAGGTACAATTGATATTAATAAGCGGTTTTTATTAAAATTCAGCAGTGTAGAAAGAGGAGACTTGTCATGACGTTAAAAGAACTTGATTTTACAAAAGATATTATGCTGAACCATCCAATAGAAGCTCAGGGCCCGAGCATAAGCATGTATAGAATGGCGCTTGAGGCATGGCGCAGGGGGATTGAAGTCAAATTTATGACGGTATATGTTAAAAATCAGATTAAAATCCGTCATAAGCTGTCCTACGGCGGCAAGGAGTTCAGATTCCAATTATCTTTAGGTGATAAAGTCGCGAAAGAGGCAAGGCAGATTGGAAAGAGTAAAGAGCTGACGAAGGCGCACTTAAGTGCGGCTGGTGTATCAGTACCTGAAGGCAAAGTGATATCTGTTCAAAATAATGACTTTACAGAGGCATTGGAGTACGCTGATTCGATCGGGTACCCTGTAATCGTAAAACCTGCCCATGCGAGTCTGGCGATAGGCGTCCGGACGAATCTTAATGACCGGGCTGCCCTCACCGGAGGACTGGAATATGTCCACGGGGAATTGGGTTATACAGATATCATCGTTGAACGTCACGCGACGGGTTTTGACACAAGGGCCTACGTCATCGAAGACCGGCTGATTGCTGCATTCAAGAGAGTGGCAGCCCACATAGAGGGGGACGGCGAACACACTATCGGGCAGCTGATTGATTTGAAAAATCAGAAGCGGAGATTGAATCCGCATTTAAGCGCGAGCCAGATTAAAATTGACGGGAAGTTGAATGATTTTATCGGCAGTCAGGGATACAGTCTGGATTCCGTCCTTGAAAAAGGGGCAGAAATCAATCTGACTGACAGTACATTCGCAAAAGATGCATCGGATACGGTGGATATCACAGATGTTGTTTCAGAAGATTATACTCAGACGGCAGTCAATGCAGTAAAGAGCATTCCCGGCATGAACATGGGCGGTGTGGATATCATCAGGGATGAGGAAAAAGACACGAATAAAGTGCTTGAAATCAACTGCAGGCCGGACCTCGGCGGCCATATGTTTCCGATTTACGGTAAATCAAGGGATGTTTCAAAAAAAATACTCGATTACTATTTTCCTGAAACGGCCGCTATTGATAAAGGGGTGAATGACTATTTCACTTTCGATTTTGATAAAATTTTCCGTTTTCTTAAAAAGGGCATAGTAAAAGAAGTCATTTTGCCGCCTTTACCGAAGGGGAATATTGAAAATGTCCATCTGGTGCTTTCAGGAAATGTCAATTACTATAAAAATATCATATCCAATTCAGCCACCGGGCACAGACTGGGCGGACATATCAAAATGCTGAAAAACGGCAAAGCAAAGCTGGTGGTTTCAGGGACGACGAAGCACCTTACAGAATTTCTGGAAAACTTATTGGAAATAGCTCCGAAACTCGATATTAAAGTCGAAGCCCAAAATGAGTGGGATTCATTATTGATGTATAAATTTGAAGCACCTGAAAGTACAGGCATGGGCGGTGTCAATCGCCTGAGGAAAGAAAGCATGGCGATGAAAGAAGAAATTACAAAGCTGAAAAAAGAACTGGCTGACTTGAAAGGCGAGTAGTATATTTGAACATAAAAAGACATGTGCTGTAACTTACAGTACATGTCTTTTGGCTATTCCGTCACATGTTCTTTCGTGAGTGACGCTTCGTCATTATTTTTTGATTTGATATAGCCTATATCACCGATATGGTAAATAAAGTTCAATATGATTGCAGTCAGACTGCCCATGACGATGCCGCTTTCTGTCACGACCTGGATGCTTTCCGGTACAATCGCAAACATTTCAGGGACGACTGTCACGCCGAGCCCCATGCCTATCGAGACTGCCATGATCATCAAATTTCTCTGGTCTGAGAAATCGACACGGCTGAGCATTTTAATGCCGTAGGCGATGACCATGCCGAACATCGCGAGCATCGCACCGCCGAGGACGGAAGTGGGGATGGCAATGGTGATTGCCCCGATTTTGGGTACAAGACCGAGCAGAATCAGCATACTGCCTGCGATATAGATAATCTGGTTGCTCTTTACGCCGGACAGCTGGATCAGACCGACATTCTGTGAATAGGTCGTGTATGGGAAAGCGTTGAACAGTCCGCCTAAAATGATTGCGATGCCTTCTGCACGGTAACCTCTCTTCAAGTCGCTGCTGTTCACTTCACGCTCGGTAATATCACCGAGTGCGAAGTAGACGCCTGTCGCTTCTATCAGTCCGACTGTGACGACGAGCATCATCGTCAATATCGGGACCAGATGGAATTCAGGTGTGCCGAAGTAGAACACCTGTGGCAGATGGAGCCATGAAGCATCTCCGACAGCGCTGAAATCGACCATGCTCATAAACGAGGCAGCGATCGTGCCGATGATAATGCCGGACAATATCGCGATGGATTTCATGAATCCTTTGCCGAATCTGAATAAAACCAATATGACGGCGAGTGTCCCAAAGCCGAGTGCGAGATTGATCATTGAACCGTAGTCTTCGCTGCCCTGACCGCCTGCGATATCGTTCATTGCAACAGGGACTAAAGTGATTCCTATTATTGTGATCACCGTTCCGGTTACGACCGGCGGGAAGAGTTTAACGATCTTACTGAAAAATGTGGCAATCAGCAGTACGAAGAGACCTGAGACTAAAATTGAGCCATAAATTGCAGGTATGCCGTACGTATTGCCAATGGCAATCATCGGACCCACAGCTGTGAATGTACAACCGAGTACTACAGGCAGGCCTATCCCTGAAAATTTCTTTTTCCAGACTTGCAGTATTGTTGCGACACCGCACATCATGATGTCGATGGCGATCAGATATGTAAGCTGCGCCGCAGTCAGTCCGATTGCGTTACCGACAATGAGAGGAACCACAACAGCACCTGCATACATCGCCAAAACGTGCTGGAAACCGAGTGACAGCTGTTTTGCCTTGGATAACTGCATTAATTTCTAACCTCATCTAAAAACTCTATGCTGCCTTCACTCAAAGATTCAATTCGTGCAAGTGATTCCACCTGGTATCCATTGTCACGAAGTTCCTGTGAGCCTTTCTGGAATGATTTCTCAATGACGATGCCGATTCCTGAAACATTGGCCTGTGCTTTTTTAACAATATGTATCAGGGCATTCGCAGCTTCACCGTTTGCCAAAAAGTCATCGATGATCAAAATATTATCATCCGGCTGGATGAATTTTTCTGCGACCGCAATGTTGTTCGTCTCCTGCTTGGTATAGGAGTAAACGTCCGCCGTCAACAACCCGGCGTCCAACGTCAGTGATTTTCTCTTTCTTGCAAAGACGACAGGGATACCGAGCTCAAGACCAGCCATCACGCTCGGTGCAATGCCTGATGACTCCAAAGTCAAAATCTTATCGAACTTTTTATTATTGAAACGTCTTTTGAACTCTCTGCCGATTTCGACCATCAGTTCCGGATCGATCTGATGATTCAAAAACTCGTCCACCTTTAAAACCGTATCCGATAAAGCCGTACCATCTTTCATGATTCTTTCTTTCAACAAGTCCACAAAGACACCTCTTCTATGTATTTAAAAACACCCGGAGCGCTTCATCATGAGATGAGTACACTCCGGGTGCATATGAAATACAGAGACCACGGCAGTTACCCACCCATAGTCGGAATATTTAAGGTATCCGGTAGAAACTCGCAGGCCATATCCCTGCTATTATATGAGTGTTGTTTAATTTTAATGAAATTATCATATCATAAAACACGAACTTTTCAAATGACAATTCAAGTAACATTCATCAAAATAACGTTTTCAATATAAATTTACAATAGAACTTTCGTGTTTAGGGGTGATCTGACAGAAAGTGCAGAGGTGATGAAATTGAATCGGGAACTTAAAATCTTTGAACGTGAAAATGGTCCGGCAATATTATTGCAGACCGGTGAAAGTTATTTAGCGGAAATATTTTTACACCACGTAATGGTGTATTTCCTTTACAATCTTAATAGGTATTGATATAATTTAATTAATAAATAGCAAGTTAATCATGAAACACCGAACCCCTAATCTACTGGTGATAGATTAGGGGTTTTTAATGGTGTATTGGATTCATCCAGTTATTCCTCATTATTATCCAACCAATATTTCAACAATATGAGTATCACACTGATAGCAATTGGTGCGATAAAAACTTCAAATAGCAAGCTGATCATGATGTCACCTCCTTCCATGTTATTCGCATGGAAGTAAACTGGATGATGATATTATTTTACCAGATAGATATATTTAGAAATAATGAAATATTGATAAGCCCTGGAATGGGATTAGTCTTATTACATGGGTCGCTGAACTTTTTCTAATTTCAAAACAAATCTCCTGGGGCGTTCTACCGGCCAAGTCAGGGCTGGTTTGCCCGATGGATACCGTAATACATAAATAAAAGATGAAACCTATCACAAAATTTTAATACTCAGTAGATTTGCAGAACTAATATCCCGCACACAATGACGGCCACAGCAATGATCCGTCTTCTGTCGATGGGCTGCTTAGGCAATTTGAATAATCCGAAGTGATCGATCAAAAGACCCATGATGATCTGGCCGAAAATTGCTGCCATCATCGTCAGTGTCACACCTAAATGCGGCATCAGGAGAATGTTCATCCCGACATATACAGCTCCGAGTATCCCGCCTGAAAAGAGCCATGGTTTAAGGGTGGCGTCTTCAGCTTTGAACTTGAAAGATAATCTTCTATGAACGACGAGCGCTATGAAGAACAAAGAGACTGCTCCGATTAAAAATGATATGAATGTTGCGAATATTGCCGAACCGGTTTCCTGACTGAGCGCACTGTTAATTGCAGTCTGCATCGGTGGCAGCATGCCGGTAAATAATCCGAGAAGCACCCATGCTCTGGAATGCGTGCGTCCGACTGCGAGATTTTTATTCGCATTCATATAGATGATTCCGATAATCAGGAACAGAACACCGGTAATGTGCATCGGGTGGAGCGGCTGCGGTGCGGCTTCAAACCAGCCGAAAGTATCAATCATGATGCCGATGATCATTTGTCCGGTCACGGTCACTATCACTGTTAATGCGGCACCGATTCTTGGCAGCAGCAGTATGTTGGCGGTCAGAAAGATGACGCCCATCAGCCCGCCGGCGAACCATATGTATGAGTATTCCTGGGCATCAAAAAATGCCAATGAAAACTTTTCAGCATTTAAAAATAAATTGACAAAAAATAGGGCGGTCGTCCCAACCAGAAATGAATAGAATGAAGTGATGAAGACGGCTCCGGAAAACCTTGAGAACTCTGCATTGGTGGAAGTCTGTAATGGTATAGCCATTCCACCTAAAATACCTAACAGGATGAGGAAGTACACTGGATATCCTTCTTTCGTCATATGATATGGATAGTTTAGCCAAGTTTTTATATTATAGCAATAATATGATATTTGAATAATATATGTTGTGATTGATTATGTACTTGAGTAAAATGGAAAGATGATAATCATCATAGGAGAGATAATATGAATGTTTCAGATGCGATCAGAACAAGACGGAGTGTGAAGATTTTTAAAGATACGGCACCTCTGGATAGAGAAACTGTTGAAAGTCTGATTGAAGCGGCGACATGGGCGCCCAATCATTATTTTACAGAACCTTGGAAATTTTTCGTCGTGGAAGGTGAAGCCAGAAAACAGCTGTCTGACGTTATGAGAAAATGGGCAGTTGCGAAAGCAGATGACCCTGACTCGCCGGATGCCGAGAAGCGCATCATGAAAGTTGCAGCAAAACCACTCCTTGCACCGACCATAATCATGGTAGTGTTGTCCAGAGATTTGGATAATAAAAAAGCAATCTACACTGAAGATGTGTGTGCAGTGGCAGCGGCCACCCAGAATATTCTGCTTGAAGCCCACAGTAAGGGTATCGGGGCAATCTGGAAGAGCGGGCCTGCATATCAGGCTGAACCTGTAAAAGACTTCTTCAATCTCCGACAGGACGAAGAAATTTTAGGAGCGGTATTTTTAGGTGAGTCCGCTATGAGGAAAGATGTCAAAGTCAACAGAATCCCCCATCAGGAAAAAACAGAATGGATTACTGGTGAATCCGGACAATGAGAAAAATTCTAGCAGCGGTTTTATTCTTTTTAGGTACATTATTGATGTTCGGAACGATGACGATCATTCCGGAACTCTGGATCATACCCTCATATATTGGTGTGGCCCTGTTATTCATCGTCGGTCTGTATATGAGCTATTCAGCTGAACTTTAAGGAAAACGGAGATTAGAAAGTGAAAAATATATTTGATATTTTAATGAAACGCAGTCTTTTGCTTATAATTTTAGTGATTACCATCGCATTGACAGGAGTCTATACATTTTTAACCATTGAAAACCGGGAAATACCCGAGGTTGAAGTGAATATCATCAACATCACGACTCCGTGGCCGGGAGCCGACAGAGCGGATGTTGAAACCAGTATCACCAACGTGATTGAAAGTGATATATTCGGAATTGATGGTATAGAAAATGTATCGTCGGTATCACAGGATGATATTTCAGTCGTCACGCTGGAACTTTCGGATGGCGCAGAACCCGACCAGGTGGAGAATGACATTAATAATCTGGTCAGCCAGGTTTCAGGGAATCTGCCTGAAAATGCAGCCCAGCCGCAGGTGGACAGTGTGAGCAACGCATTTCCGCTGCTGAGTTACATATTCCAAAGTGAAAACGGAGACGGACTCGAAGATCTTAAGAGCCAGGTGGATGATCTTGCTCTTGATGTTACGCAGATGGAAGGCGTCAATAATGTGACCGTCCAGGGTTATGACGACCAGACGGTCAATATCAACCTTGACCGTGAGACACTGGAAGATAACCAGATTACTCCGGATCAGATCATTCAGGAAATCGACCAGTCTTTCAATCCTGTTGTGCTCGGTACACAGGAAGAAGATACTGAAAGCATCAGACTCAGCTTTCAGGACACAGCACCGCTCGAAACTTTTGAAAACATCAGAGTGGGTGATGATGACACGCCGCTCACCAACATTGCTGAAATTGAACTCGTCCCTGAAGAAAGGGAAGACATCATCGAGCATATGGGCGAAGAGGGTGTCGCATTCACGGTATTCCTGAGTCCGGGTGAAGATGTGCCTTCGACTTCGGAAAATGTCGAAGCTGTTGTGGAACAGCACACCGATCAGTTTGCCGATAACATTGAAGTATCTGTCATTTCATCAGAACGTGAAAACGTCGAAGACATATTCACCGGACTGTACGTTTCATTATTGATCGCGCTCGTAGCGGTCATCATCGGTACATCGCTCGGACTGTCATTCATCGGTTCAGCGGCCGTCATGATCACAGTGGTGCTGTCCATACTCATCGGGCTGATTCCGCTGCCGTGGCTGGGTGTCGATCTGAACCAGATCTCAGTCATCGGGCTGATCATCGCACTCGGTATTCTGGTCGACGACTCGATCGTCGTCAATGACAATATCGAGCGGAGGCTTGTCGCCGGTGACAGCAGATTGGATGCGATGTATAACGGTGTCAGGGAAGTGGCACCTTCCGTCATCGCATCGACTATCGCCATCGTGCTTGCATTCTCGCCGCTCCTATTCCTATCCGGAGCGAACGGAGATTTCATCAGTGCACTGCCGAGCATTCTGATTACGACGATGATCGTTTCAACGGTACTCGCAATCTTCCTGGTCCCTGCAATCAGATATCTGGTCGGTACTAAGAAAGTGCCGCAGGATGCAGGTATATTTGGTAAGACGTTCACCAAAGTTTCAAACTGGTATGCAGATAAATTGATACCGAAATTCATCAAGAGACCGGTCATCACTTTCAGCATCGTGCTGGTCATCGCGCTTCTGTCACTTGGACTTTTCAGGTTCACACCTTTCGAGTTCTTCCCGGAAGCGGACCGTTCCGAAGTCACGGTGGATATCATCTATGATAATGGACAGACAATCGAAGAGACGCACGACCGTGCAAATGAAATCGTCGATTATCTGAATGACACGGTAGACAATCTTGAAGGGGCGACATTGTTCACCGGTGAAGGCCTGCCGAACCTGTTCGGCGCCTCCCTGGATCAGACGGGTTCACATACGGCACAGCTTGCGCTCTTCATCGACAAAGAACAGATGAGCGCCTCCGAAGTCATCGAGACTTATGAAGAAGACTTGAGGGAAGAGTTCCCGGAAGCGAAAATATTCATGGATACGATCGTCCAGGGGCCACCGGAAGGTGCACCTGTCACTCTTGATCTTTCTAATGATGATCTGGATATATTGGAACAGGACCTCGACACCGTCCGGGGTGCACTGGAGGATGAAGGTGCAATCGTGACATCGAACCTCGGACAGCCGGTCGAGACGGTCAACTACTCCATTGATGAATCGGCACTTGAAGATGCGGAATTATCCGTCTCGCAGGTGAAGAATGAACTGAACCTGATCGGCCAGGGCATCCCTGTCCAGGAAATCATCGTCGACGATGAGCAGATCCAGTCCAATATGAAGTATGCTGATGAATACAATATCGAAGATATAGAAATCATCAAGTTTTCCGGAGAGGCGCCGGAAACATTCCCGTTGGATGACTTCGTGAACCTTGAGGAAACGAATGCATATCAGGCGATTGCCCATGATGACGGCGATCGTCAGGTTGCAGCAGAAGTGTATAACCTTGAAGAAGAAAAAGTCGAAGAAATCATGGACGGCCTGTCTTCAGATATTGACGACAGCACTGAAAGCATCGTCGGCGGTGAAGCGACGGATCAGACGGACTTCTTCATCGAAATCGGGGTGCTGTTCGCAGTAATCGTAGTGCTTGTTTATCTTGTCATCGCATTTGAATTCAATTCATTGGTACTGCCATTACTCATCGTATTCAGCATCTTCCTGTCAATCAGCGGCGGCTTCATCGGCCTGTTCGTCACCCAGACACCTCTGTCATTCATGGGAGTCATGGGGATGGTGTCCCTTGCCGGAATCGTCGTCAGAAATGCGGTTGTACTGATCGATTTCATCGAGCAGAGAAGAAAAGAGAACAATATCGACATCAATGAAGCGATCACCGAGAGCAGCCGTGCAAGGCTGAGACCGATCATCCTGACAACTATCACGACAATCATCGCACTGCTGCCGGTTGCGCTCGGCGGAGACGCACTATTCGAACCGCTTGCGGTGACGATCATTGCCGGAATCGCATTTTCATCGCTGCTGTCACTGATTGTGACACCAAGCCTGTATATGATCTACTATAAAATAAAATACAAGAACTGATAAATCCCATCTTCTGTCCTTCAGGCAGGGGATGGTTTTTATTTTTTGGAGTTTTATATGTAGAGGAAAGAGGTAGAGACGGATAAGACATATAAAAAAAGGTGATTGAAATGGCAAATGAAGTGGGCAGGTTTACTTTGAATGATGGCGGATCCATCCCTGTAATCGGTTATGGCACCGTTTACATGAAAGGTGAATCCGGTGCAGAATCAATTAAAAATGCCATAAACAACGGTTACAGATTAATTGATACGGCGATGAAATATGATAATGAAGGTTCGGTGGCGGAAGGCATCAGGAGGAGCGGCATAGAAAGAGATGAGTTGTATGTGACGACTAAACTGCGGGGTTCATTTTACGACTATGATGAAGCGATTCAGGCGGTGGAGGAATCCTTATTCAGAATGCAGCTGGACTATTTTGATCTGATACTGCTTCACTGGCCGAATCCGAAACAGGATATGTATGTGGAAGCATGGCGCGCTTTGATCGAAGCGAAAGAGCAGGGTTACGTGAAATCCATCGGTGTATCGAACTTTCTACCTGAACATATCGAACGTTTGATTGATGAAACATCGGTTTTGCCGACGGTGAATCAGATTGAGCTGCATCCCTATTTCAGCCAGAAGGAAATGCATGCGTGGAATCAGAGAAATGATATCATCACCCAGGGGTGGAGCCCGTTATCCAGAGGTCAGCCGGTCGTCCATGATGACACCGTGAGAAAGATTGCCGAAGATAAAGATAAAACTGTCGCCCAGATCATTTTAAGGTGGCATATCCAGCAGGGTGTCGTGCCGATTCCTAAAGCGGCCGGTGAAAACCACCAGAAGGAAAATCTTGATATTTTCAATTTTGAACTGACTGCGGAAGAGATGGATCAGATCAACGGATTGACTAAAGATGACGGACGAATCGGCAACCAGGATCCGATCGAATATGAAGAGTTTTAGAATGACGCCGCAGGCATTTTACATGCGGCATTGATTTGTTCATAAAGATGTAAATAATATATATGTTTAAAGCTGTGTATTCCTTTATATTGAATATATAAAGGAGTGAACGGAATGAAACCGGATATTAAAATACCAGATTTTAATGAGGTGCCATTTATAGTCATTTGGGAATTGACACGGGCATGCGAACTGCATTGTCTGCACTGCCGTGCAGAAGCGCAGACGACGAGGAATCCCTATGAATTATCCACCGAAGAAGGGAAGGCACTGATAGATGATATTGCCGCGATGGAATATCCGATGCTTGTGTTTACCGGCGGGGACCCCTTGATGCGGGCGGATGTTTTTGAACTTGCCGAGTATGCTGTCGGTAAAGGTGTCAGAGTGTCCATGACACCGAGTGCGACACCGAATGTGACTAAAGAAGCAATGCAGAAGGCGAAAGATGTCGGACTCAGCAGATGGGCGTTCAGTATTGACGGTCACAATAAACAGATCCATGACCATTTCAGGGGCACTGAAGGCAGCTTTGATCTGACGATGCAGGCAATCAAATACTTGAATGAACTTGAAATGCCCTTGCAGATCAACACTGTCATTTCCAATTATAATATCGACTATTTGGAAGAGATGAAAGAAATGGTTGAAGAGTTGAACTGTGTGCTGTGGAGCGTGTTCTTCCTCGTGCCGACAGGACGCGGCAGGAATGAAGATATGATCACACCCGCCCAGCATGAGCAGGTGTTCAGATGGCTGAACAAAATAAAAGACGATGTGCCGTTTGATATTAAAACGACAGCTGCACAGCACTACCGCCGTGTAGTCATCCAGGATCAGATGAGAAAGAACAAGACGGACAAAGATGCACAGATCAGATACATGGATGCGCTCAGTGCCGGAAAAACAGGCACCATCGACGGACTCGGCCGTGCACCGAAAGGTGTCAATGACGGCAACGGCTTTGTATTCATCTCGCATATCGGCCATGTATATCCGAGCGGACTGCTGCCGGTCAACTGCGGCAACGTCCGTGCGCGCAAGCTGTCTGAAATCTACAGAGAATCTCCAGTTTTGCAGAATCTCAGAAACCCTGATAAATTCAAAGGCAAGTGCGGCGTATGTGAATTCAGATATGTATGCGGCGGTTCAAGGTCCAGAGCCTATGCAGCCACCGGTGACTATATGGAAAGTGAACCGTACTGCGTCTACATACCAAAAGAGTGGAGAAAGAAAAAGCAGCTGACACCTTAAGCGGATAGATATTGACGCACCCGGCGGGCCATAAACTCACCGGGTTTTTATTTTCAGAAAATTTTTATGGAAGCGGATACATAATGTTTGTAACATTGAAAATAATGGGATAAAATTGAAGTATATTATATAAAGGGGTGTGTTGAATGGCATTTGAATTTCCAAACTTAGATAATGCTCAGTACAAAATTAAAGAGAAGTACCAGAACTATATCGGGGGAGAATGGGTGGATCCGGCAGACGGTGAGTTTTTTGACAATAAATCACCGGTGACCGGAAAAGTCGTATCAAAAGTGCCGCGCTCAAAACAGGCGGATGTGGATAACGCGGTCAAAGCTGCACACAAGGCACAGGTCGAATGGGGGAAAACCTCACCGACTGAAAGAAGTCTCGTGCTGCTTAAAATTGCTGATAAGGTTGAAGAACATCTGGAAGAGCTGGCGGTGCTTGAAACGTTTGAAAACGGCAAAGCTGTACGGGAAACGCTGAATGCGGACCTGCCGCTTGTCGTGGATCATTTCAGGTATTTCGCAGGCGTCATTCGTGCGCAGGAAGGCGGTATTTCGCAAATTGATGAAGATACTGTTGCGTACCATTTCCATGAACCGCTCGGGGTGGTCGGACAGATCATTCCATGGAACTTCCCGTTATTGATGGCTTCGTGGAAGATTGCACCGGCGCTTGCAGCAGGCAACTCCATAGTGTTGAAACCGGCTGAACAGACACCGACAACGATTCTGCATTTCATGGAACTCGTGCAGGACATCGTACCTAAAGGCGTTCTGAATATAGTGAACGGTTTTGGGGCAGAAACGGGTCAGGCACTTGCAACGCACCAGGATATCAACAAGATTGCATTTACGGGTGAAACGACGACAGGACGCATCATCATGCAGAATGCGAGCCAGAATATTATTCCTGTTACATTGGAGCTTGGCGGGAAGTCGCCGAATATCTTTGCAAAAGATGTGATGGATGAGGATGACGGCTATCTGGACAAGGCGATTGAAGGGCTTGTCATGTTTGCTCTGAACCAGGGTGAAGTATGTACATGTCCGTCACGTGCGCTGATCCATGAGGATATTTATGATGAGTTCATGGAAAGAGTCATCAAGAGAGTCGAGCAGATCAAAGTCGGCAACCCGCTGGATGTGGATACGATGATGGGTGCACAGACTTCCCAGGAACAAAAAGAGAAGATCACTTCTTACCTTGATATCGGTAAAAAAGAAGGCGCTGAAATTTTAACAGGCGGCAACGTCATTGAGATGGACGGCGATATCGGTGAGGGATACTATATCGAGCCGACAATCTTCAAAGGCACGAACAAGATGAGAATCTTCCAGGAAGAGATTTTCGGTCCGGTACTTGCAGTCGCAACTTATAAAGATGACGACGAAGCTCTGGAAATCGCAAATGACACATTGTACGGACTGGGTGCAGGCGTATGGACGAGGTCACAGAACAAAGCATACCGCTTTGGGCGTGGCATTCAGGCAGGACGTGTATGGGTGAATACGTATCATGATTACCCGGCACATGCTGCATTTGGCGGATATAAAATGAGTGGTATCGGAAGAGAGAACCATAAGATGATGTTAAGTCATTACCAGCAGACGAAAAACCTGCTGATCAGCTATAGTGAGACAGCTAAAGGATTTTTCTAAATGGTGACGGATAACAAATCTGTCGATGCAACTCAATCTGCCAAAGATTTGATCAAAGAGCTGAAAGAGGAACACGGTGAACTCGTCTTCCACCAGTCCGGAGGATGCTGTGACGGTTCCAGTCCGATGTGTTTGAAAAAGGATATGATTATAATTGGTCCGGCTGATGTGAAGCTTGGAGAAATAGAAGGCGTTGAGTTCTACATGCACCACCAGCAATACGAATACTGGAAACACACCAAGTTGACAGTAGATGTAGTCGAAGGCAATGGCGGCATGTTCAGTGTGGAAGGCCCAAGAGGCGTAAGATTTCATATCCGGAGTGAGCCTAAGTAAATATGTAAATAAAAACCTGCAGCTTCCTTTTGTAAGGAGAAGCTGCAGGTTTTTTGGTTTATGATGATAGTTTTAGGCTCTATAATAAATACGGTTGATGACTGAAATGTCATGGACCGTATTTTTATGTAAAAGGGTATAAAAATGGCGCAAATGTTCTTTATAATGAAGTCACCACAACTCACAGAAAGGAAACATTTACGCCTATGAAGCATTTTATACTATCTTTACTCCAAATGAAAGAGGATAATATCGATTTTACGAATACATCAGTGAAAGAAATCAAGCACAAGGGGATTAAGTCTCTGTTCATTACCGCCAAGCTGACGTACGATCCGACCCATTGCCCGGCATGTGGCTGTATCAATGCCGATTTTAGTATTGTTAAA
>NZ_JCANUC010000012.1:0-90967 GCF_059568765.1 Lacicoccus kunmingensis DSM 17847
GCAGTCTGTCCAAAAACAGATCCGATTTGGATATTCATACTGAAACACCGTTCAAAATAAGACAATGACTTTGATTTTGCCAAGTTAATAGAGAAAATCTCAGAAATCATATGATTTTGACTCAATTGAGGATTCAACTGGGAAGTATGAATAATTCAGGTTATCATATAAAATGTATTTGTTTGCTATAATGGAGTATATATGTTCGTCACAATTGCGACAATACATTTTGTCTAAATTGTGAAATGTTTTCGAAAATATTTTTAAAGAGGTAATAAAATGGAAATAACGACACACAGAAAAATTGTCAGATACCAGGACAGGCAATTTTCTGATATAGATGATGTAGTCGCAGAGGAATTCCCGTTGACTATTTATATAAACGATATTGAGTTTGCCACCCTCGTCTGCTCTCCAGAACATCTGCAGGAGCTGGTCATAGGTTTCCTTGCGTCTGAAGGCGCAATCAGATCTTATAAAGACATCAAGTCCATCAACCTTGATGACAGAGGCGGATTCTGTCATATAAAGCTGAATAAATCGATTCCTACAGACCACTTCCAGTATTCCAAACGTATACTCGGCTCATGCTGTGGTAAAAGCCGTCAATTCTACTTTCAGAATGATGTGGACACTGCCAAAGTATCCATGAGTAAGACGACATTGAATCCGGAACAGATAAGCAGACTGATGATTGAAATGCAGACGACAAGCACAATTTTCAAGGAAACCGGCGGCATTCATAATGCAAGTCTCGGAAGCTCTGAAGGCACTGTCGTTCACCGTGGTGATATCGGCCGTCATAACGCTCTGGATAAATTGTACGGCTACTGCGTTGAAAATAATATTTCTGTCAGAGATAAAATACTTGTATTCAGCGGCCGGATTTCATCTGAAGTTTTGACAAAAGCCGCTAAAATAGGTGTTGGAATCGTTCTGAGCAAGTCCGCACCTACAGATCTCGCAGTCGAATTGGCGCATGATCTGAATATTACAGCAGTCGGATTTGTAAGAGGCAATTCATTCAATATCTACAGTCATCCATGGCGTATAAAAGAAAGTGAATAACTTTCAAGTGTATAACCAAGTCAGTTGACTTACATGCTTTACACATTTATCATAAAACTAAGTAAATAACAGTACCACTAGGGGTGCATTTAGCTGAGATAGCAGATTTCTGATAAGCAATTATCAGGAAGTGCTGATCCCTTCGACTTGATCTGGGTAATTCTAGCGTAAGGAAGTGGTTTAGTACATAAATATCAAACAGCTAACCAAATATATTTCTATAGACTATGATGCTCTTTTGGTGTGTGCTGTTATTTATATTACTAAGCCCGCTTCTGCAATGATTTCATTGCCGGAAACGGGCTTTTTATTTTCTATAAAAGGAAGGATGGAGAGGAAATGGCACAAGGTTTACCAATTGCTCTGACGGTTGCAGGAACTGACCCTACAGGCGGCGCCGGTGTTCTGGCAGATATAAAATCTTTTCACTCAAGAGAGGTTTACGGCATGTCGGCAGTCACCTCGCTCACGGCACAAAATACGTTGGGGGTACAGGATGTATTTCATGTCCCCGCAGACTTTCTGGAAGCACAGCTTGAAAGTATATTTTCCGATGAAATTCCTAATGCAATGAAAAGCGGCATGATTGCCACTGAAGAGATGATGAAAGTTTTAAAGGATTACGTCACCAAATATGAAATTCCGCTCGTCATCGATCCGGTCATGATTTCAACATCCGGTCATAACCTGATCAGTGAAGATGCGATAGATTACTTGAAGAATGAACTGCTCCCCGTCGCCTTGACGGTGACTCCAAATATTATGGAAGCGGAAAAGCTTACAGGGGTCGATATCGAAAACGAAGAAGATGTAAGAAAAGCTGCCAAAGTATTCATTGAAGATATCGGCGTGAACAGCGTCATCATAAAGGGGGGGCACTTGAAAGGCGCAGCCGTTGATTACCTGTTTGAAAAAGATAATGAGAGCAGTCTGTCCTCTGACAGAGTGGACACCAATCATACCCATGGAACAGGTTGTACATTTTCAGCAGTCATTACGGCAGAACTGGCTAAAGGTAAATCTTTGGATGATGCTTTCCACATCGGTAAAAATTATATAACCAAAGCCATAGAAGAAACTCCGGAAATCGGCAGAGGCGACGGACCGATAAACCATTTTGCTTATAAAGGAGAATTATAAAATTATGCCATTTATTAAAACACTGCGTGAAGAACCGCCGCTGATTGTGTGCATAACAAACGATGTCGTTAAAAACTTTACTGCCAATGGACTGATTGCCCTCGGTGCATCACCAATTATGAGCGGTGAAAAAGACGAGGCGGAATCACTGATGAAAGTTGCCCACGGATTGTTGATTAATATTGGAACAGCAGACGCACATAAAAAAGAACTGATGTCAGAAATGATTGCCCAGGCAAATAAAAATAACGTTCCTGTAGTATTGGATCCGGTCGGTTATGGTGCCTCCTCCTTCAGAAAAAACCTTGTTGATGAACTGATAGAAAAATACGATATAGACTTCATCAAAGGAAACAGAAGTGAAATGCTCGCTTTATCAGGTGCAGAAGGCACTTCACGAGGCGTGGATTCCACTGAGGAAAGCGATGCGCTTGAAATCGCTGAAAATACCTTCCGTAAATATGAAATACCTGTTCTGGTCACAGGTGAAACAGACGCGGTCGTTACACATGATCAAAAATACACTCTTCATAATGGTCATTATCTGCAAGGCAAGATAACGGGGTCCGGATGCCTTCTCGGCGCTGTCATACTGGCCTTCATCGCCACAAATAACGATGTAAATAACGCTGTTGGCAATGCCGTAAGCTACTATAATCTTTGTGCCGAATCAGCAGCAGAGAAAAACACCGCCGGTCCAGGCACTTTCCTGCCAAATTATATCGATGCGCTGTATTTAAATGATGATGATATCTTAAAAGACAAGGTTGTTAAAATCCATGAATAAAGCTGATTTAAGACTTTATTTTATTTATGGCTCAAATAGCGGAGAGACAAACACAAGCCTTTCCATTATAGAACAGGCATTACAGAGCGGAATCACTTTATTCCAACTGCGGGAAAAAGGACAAGGGGCCCTGACAGGAGAAGCGCTTAAAGACTTTGCTCTTTCAGTACAGGAGCTGACCGCCAGGTACAATGTGCCCTTTATTATTAACGATGATGTAGAGCTGGCACTGGCAGTGAAAGCCGACGGTATCCATATCGGTCAGGATGATATGGACCCTGACAGTTTGCCTGCATATTTCGATGATAAGTTGGTGGGTCTGTCTGTACGCGATGAAACCGAACTTGCCGCAAGCAACCTCGACAATGTCAGTTACATCGGTACAGGTCCAGTATTTCCAACAGGGTCCAAAGACGATGCGGGGGATGCGATAGGTGTTTCCGGGCTGAAGTTGATGCGCCAAAAGATAGGACAGCTGCCGATGGTCGCCATCGGCGGAATAACAGAAAGCAACTATACCGATTGCATTTCTAACGGTGCGGATGGCATCTCAGTAATTTCAGCAATTGCCGAATCAGATGACATTGATCATACCGTCCGTAATTTTTTAGATTAAAAAAACGTCGCCATTAAATGATGGTGACGTTTTAATCTTCATTACGGTATTCCGTATACTCCATTTTTCCAGTATTTAAATTATATTCATTATAATATGAGGACATTATATCAGCGATGATAACCGGCCATCTGATGTCCGTAGCATATTGATGATTGCCCGGATTTTCAGGGTTCCATCTCATTTTATATAACGTATTTTGATAATTGTTGACATAATTATCACTTATGAACTCTGCGCCGCCCAGTATAGCCGCTTCAGGAGACGTCCAGTTTACCTGCTCAGCGTAACTCGCCCCCGCTTCCACTGCTTGTTTATCAAAAGCACCGATGCCGAAAAAATTGTAATAGGTTTCATCTGTTTTAATGCCCTGCGCCAGTTCCGACTGACCATTCCCGGTCTCCAGTTGCGCATGGCTGATCAAGTACAGCACATTGATATCATGTATATTTTGAGCTTCCAAAAAAGTTTCTCCATGGTTTTCAAGTACGCCCTTGCCCTCCAATATCTCATTCAAGATTTCAGTTTCGGCATCCACTTTATCGCGCAAATCCATATGCTGCAGAGGATAATGGTCTTTATCGGTACTCATATATTCTCTGATTTGGTTTTCGTCAGCATCCGTCAACTCGCCATCTTCAATGGTGACATCCTGCGTATTTTTCTCCATATGAGCTGAAACAGCTTCATCAAATGTATATTCAGACTGATAATTTCTATTGCCTGTTGTTTCCGAAACGATAAATGCTATGACAAAAATCCCCATGATGGCACTCAACAACAATAATGGCAAATCGTCTTTATCTTTATTCAACATATTTTTTATCCTTTTCCTTTGTATACTTGTATGGCATAAAAGCAATACCATAAAAAAGTAAGCATCAAATATGATGCTTACTTTTAGTCATACCCGCGAGTGAGATTAATGAATCCACCATCTTGCCGATTCTTTGCTTCATCTCATTACTTAGTTCGCTATACTTGCCATTTTCATCTTTCTTATAATCGGAACTGCTTGCACAGAGCTGGGTCGGCAGAGCCAGCGCATGCAGTCCTCTCATTACTATTCTCAGCTGGGCCAGCGGATCTGTGTTCCGCATACCGCCGCTTGTACAGTACAGGGCGACCGGCTTTTCTTCAAACTGATCAAATGATAAATGGTCCAAAGCATTTTTCAATATCCCTGAAAATGAAGTATGGAAGTTCGGCGTTCCAATTATTATGGCATCCGCTTTAGTCGCAATCTGTTTAAATTCCTCAAGTTCTTTTGTACCAGGATGCCCGAGTAATGGAATATCCCATTGGCATAAATCAATTATTTCCACGTGGTTTTCAGGCTGTTCAATCTGAGCTTTTATTTCTTCTGCTAAAAAAGCTGTACTTGAACCTGGAAATGGACTCCCGGAAATAATCAGCAGATTCATAAGTTTGCTCCTTTATAAAAAATATTTAGTATATTAATAATAACATTTTTCATACAGCTATTCACATACGTCAAAAGAAGTAAAAAAAAAAGAGACTTTATCAGTCTCAGTTCATCAATTTATGATTCAATTCCTGCAACTTACCTAATGTATCTTCTGGTAAATCTTCGAGTTTTATTTCTTCGTCAACAATTTTCTGTGCTAAGTTCATATCGACACCTACAGCTCGACTGATTTGGTATGCAGTTAGTTTTTCCACGAGGAGTGAAAGGTTCAATTCAGTGTTCATAATGTCACCTTCTTCATAAGTATCGAAATATCAATAACTTATTATACCACAGATTCCATGAACTTCAACTATATGCTCAATACATTCAATTCATTTCTCGACATGCCCGAACAACGCATTTTCCAAATGATGAATTTTATTGATCACTTCCGGACTGAAGTCCGAAACATCAATTTCTTCATTCAAAACAGCTTCGACCTGTTCTATTGTTATTTCTAAAGCTTCGCTTAGTTGATAGGTTGTTAAACTGCCTTTTAAAATATTAAACTTATCGTTCATGAGCATCACCTTTTATTGTTAAGTACTATTAATTATAGGAAGTTATTAATAAAATGCAATATTTTCTTCTTTAATTAACAATTTTTAAATCGGGTAACCAGTCTATAAGGAGTGAGTATATGTACGAATCTATATTTAATAAGCAAAAACAATTTTTCCAAACTAAGGAAACATTGTCATTAGACGTCCGGATTAAAGCGTTGAAACAGCTTAAAGACGCAATCAAATTTTATGAAGATGATTTGTTGTTTGCTATGAAAGCAGATTTCAACAAAAACGAAAGCGATGCTTTCTTAACAGAAATTGGAATTGTCTACAGTGAAATAAATTTCCACCTTAAACACTTATCCGTGTGGGCAGAACCTGTCAATGTAAAAACACCGGTGACCCATTTCGGCTCGAAGTCTACAATTTACAAAGAGCCTTATGGTGTTACATTGATTATTTCTCCGTGGAATTATCCTTTCAATCTCGCTCTTGCACCGCTGGTCGGCGCACTGAGCGCAGGCAACACTGCCATATTGAAGCCTTCTGAGCATACGCCACATGTATCGGAGGTCATTACAAAAGTGATTGGTCTTGCCTTACCTGAAAAATATGTCACATCAATAGAAGGCGGCATTGAAACCAACCAGCAGCTTTTAAGTCTGCCTTTTGATTATATATTCTACACAGGCAGTTCACACGTCGGTAAAGTTGTGATGGAAGCCGCTTCAAAAAATTTAACACCTGTGACTCTCGAGCTGGGTGGTAAGTCTCCGAGCATCGTCACAAAAGATGCCAACTTGAAATATGCGGCAAAAAGAATCGTATGGGGCAAATTTATGAATGCCGGCCAGACTTGTGTGGCTACAGACTATATTTATGTAGATAACAGTGTTAAAGATCAGCTGACTAAACACTTAAAACATTATACTCATAAATTTTATAATAAAGAATTTGAACAACAGAATTATATGCAGATTATAAACAATGATCATTTCGAACGTGTCCATAATTACATTCAAGGTGACATTGCCTATGGCGGGCGCAGTCATAAATCCAAACGGATGATTGAGCCAACGATTATTCAAAATGCCGATTTCAGCCATCCTGCGATGGAAGAAGAAATATTCGGCCCTGTCCTGCCCGTTCTCGGTTATGACAATCTGGAAAAAGCATTGATTGATATCAGAGATCTGCCCGATCCTCTGGCACTGTATGTTTTTACCGAAAATAAAAAAACTGCACAGCATGTCATAAACAGCATACCTTTCGGCGGCGGTGCCATCAACGATACAATGTATCATCTGGCCACACCCCACCTGCCGTTCGGGGGCCGGGGAAACAGCGGTATGGGGAAATATCATGGGCGTTATTCCTTCGATACGTTCAGTCACTCCAAAAGCATACTGAAACAGACGACTTTATTCGATATTCCGTTACGTTATCCTACCTATAAAAAATTTCAGAAACTGTTGAAATACATCTGGAAATAAGGCGATACAGGGAGTAACGCATAGCGTTACTCTTCGCCCCTCCATTTTTCAGATTATTTTTAATCTTGTAAATTATTTGACAAAACAGACTTTGGGATGTAACATTAGAAAAAATATTAAATATAGCTTATCAAGAGTGACGGAGGGGACTGGCCCGACGAAGTCCGGCAACCTTTTAAGTAAGGTGCTAATTCCAGCCGGGAATCCCCCGGAAGATGAGCAGATATGAGTCTGCTAAATTTTAGCAGGCTCTTTTATTTACTAAGGAGGAAATATTAATGTCAAAAGATTTTAAGTTCGAAACTAAGCAATTACATTCAGGTCAGGTGGTCGATTCCGAAACAAAGTCCCGCGCACTCCCAATCTATCAAACAACATCTTATGTTTTTGATGATACTGAGCACGGTGCCAACCTTTTCGGATTATCAGAAGCAGGTAATATATATACACGTATAACAAATCCAACATCCGCAGCACTCGAAACAAGAGTTGCGGAGCTGGAAGGCGGAACAGCAGGGCTCGCAGTAGCTTCCGGTATGGCTGCCATCACTTATGCCATCCAGGGTGTGGCCGACGCCGGCGACCATATTATTTCAACGACTAGCCTGTACGGCGGAACGCACACTTTATTTACACACACTTTCAAAAAATTTGGAATTGATGTGTCCTTAGTAAATACTAAAGATATAAATAATGTTTCACGTGAAATAAAAGACAATACTAAAGCGATATTTGTTGAAACAATCGGCAATCCGGAAGGTAACATCGAGGATCTGGAAGCATTGTCAAAAATCGCACAGGATAATAATATTGTTTTAATTGTGGACAATACATTTGCAACACCATATCTGTGCCGTCCGATTGAGCACGGTGCAAATATCGTCATTCACTCAGCCACTAAATTTTTAGGCGGCCATGGTACATCAATCGGCGGTGTCATTGTCGACGGCGGGAATTTTGATTGGAATAATGGAAAGTACCCAGGATTCAGTGAACCTGATAATTCCTATCATGGACTGGTTTTCGCTGACACATTCGGCGATCAGGCTTTTGCATATAAAATCAGAACAACTCTGTTAAGAGATACCGGCGCTGCCATTTCACCATTCAACTCTTTCCTTCTGACTCAAGGTATAGAAACACTTTCCCTAAGAATGGAAAGACATGTTGAGAACGCAGCTAAAGTCGCTGATTATCTGGCCAACCATGAAAAAGTTGAATGGATTGATTTTGCAGGTCTGTCAGACAGTCCTTACAAGCAATTACAAGAAAAATATCTGCCAAAAGGCGCAGGGTCCATATTCACTTTCGGAGTCAAAGGCGGCTATGAAGCGGGCAAGAAGTTCATTGAATCACTCGAGCTGTTTTCAATGCTTGCGAACGTGGGCGATGCAAAATCTCTTGTTGTTCACCCGGCGTCCACTACTCACGCACAGTTGACCGAAGAACAGCAGCTGGCAGGCGGTGTAAAACCGGAAACAGTGCGCCTTTCTATCGGTCTTGAGCATATAGATGATATACTTGATGATATCAATAAAGGTCTGGATGCGATTTAATGCCAATAAAAATAGTTGAAGGATTACCGGTTAAAAAAAGGTTAGAACAGGAAAATGTATTTACAATTGATGCTTCCAGGGCAACGACACAGGACATTCGTCCGATCAGAATTTTAATTTTAAATCTAATGCCTAAAAAAGAAGAGACGGAGTTGCATCTGTTAAGACTTCTCGGCAATACACCACTGCAGATAGATATTGAGTTTTTATATACTGAGACACACAAAAGTAAAAACACCCCGACCAGTCATCTTCATAAATATTACAGGACTTTCGATGAAATTAAGGAGGAGCGCTTTGACGGCATGATTGTCACCGGCGCTCCGGTCGAAAAACTGGACTTTAACCAGGTTGATTATATTAATGAGTTGGAAGCCATTCTGAAATGGTCGGAAACATATGTGTTCTCAAGATTTTTCATATGCTGGGGTGCCCAGCATGCTCTGAATTACTACTATCAGTTTGATAAAATCATGCTGTCTAGTAAATTATTCGGCATTTTCAAATATAAGAACATTCTGCCGACCCACCCTTTGATGAGAGGCTTTGATGATCAGTTCGAAGTGCCCCATTCAAGGCATACCAGAATGGATTTCTCTACTCTGGACAGACATCCGGAATTGAAGGTACTGTCGGTCCATCCTGATTTTGGACCCGACATACTCAGTACCGAAGACAGTAGAGATCTTTATATATTCGGACATTTGGAATATGAACGCAATACCTTGAATAATGAGTACATCAGAGACATTGAAAAAGGGGCAGATATCGGCATGCCCCATAACTACTTCCCGGACGATGACTCAAATAACGAACCTTACTTCAACTGGAAATCACATGGCCACTTATTGTTCAATAATTGGCTGAATGAAACTTATCAGAACACATATTATGATTTAAATGATTTAGGGAAATAAAGAACTCAGGTCCAGTGGACCTGAGTTTTTTTATGATTTGTGGGAAACTTTCATATGATTAATACTATCATTTTGATGCTTTCTGGAGAGTCCCATGAGATTTTTAATAAATAATTCACCATAGAGTTTCAAACTCTGATTTTCTATTAGAGCTACATTTTTATCAATCACTTGTTTTTCACGTGATGAGTCGAATACAGCAATATCCCGAGCATACTTATATTGAGCTATCTCTTCTGATATCTGCATTCTTCTTTCAAACAGACGCATTAACTCCTGGTCAATTTCATCAATTTCTTTACGCAACATATCATGTTTCGTCATGGGTACTCCTCCTTATCATTATTTTTGAACGATAGTGTCATTCGTAATAGTCTTACCTTCCATTTCTGCAAGGATGTTGATGTGCTGCATCAAGTCTTTGAATTCTGCAGGTGTCAGACACTGCTGGCCGTCACTCCATGCATTTTCAGGATCCTGGTGCACTTCTATCTGAAGTCCGTTCGCACCGGATACAACAGCTGATTTAGCCATGGAAGGAATGACGTATCTTGTTCCTGCCGCGTGGGATGGGTCAATCACTATCGGCAAGTGGGATTCTTTTTGAATCACTGGTACAGCCTGAAGGTCAAGCGTGTTACGTGTCGCTGTTTCAAAAGTACGGATACCTCTTTCACAAAAGATTACGTTGTCATTTCCGCCTGCCATGATGTACTCAGCAGACATTAACCACTCCTGGATAGTTGCAGACATACCTCGCTTAAGAAGAACCGGCTTATTCGTCTGACCAAGTACTTTAAGCAGGTCGAAGTTAGACATATTACGTGCACCAACCTGGATTACATCCACCATATCAACGAACTCATCGATATATTCGGTACCCATCAGTTCAGATACGATAGGCAGGCCTGTTTCCTGCTTAGCTGTATTAAGTATACGCAGTCCTTCAATACCCAGTCCCTGGAAGCTGTATGGTGAAGTACGCGGCTTGAACGCTCCACCTCTTAAAGTGTTGGCACCGGCATCTTTAAGCTGTTTTGCAAGTGCTACAGTATCCTCTTCGTTCTCGACAGAGCAAGGACCAGCACATACCATGAAATGACTGCCGCCGACTTTCACTCCATCTATATCAATAACACTGTCATCTTCGTGGAACCTTCGGTTCGCTTTCTTATATGGTGACTGGATTCTGTATACCGCCTTCACTATTCTGTATTTTTTGAAGTCATTCTCGTCTACCCGGGAAGTATCTCCAATAAGTCCAATTATTGTTCTTCTTTCCCCGTCAGAACGGTGTACACGAAAACCCGCTTCTTCAATATTTGAAACTAACATTTCAATCTCTGTTTCTTTGGCATCATGCGTAACATGAATAATCATAATAAAAAACCTCCCATAATTTTTAAAAAAATAAAACTGCCACTTAATATTAAATAAGTGGCAGTTGTTGAAATAATATACTAGTCCGAGTCTCCAGCCACTTATTTTAAAATGGCTAGACATTACAAAATGCTTTAGCCATCATTGATACAAACTTTGGTTAGTTTTACGTTTGTACGCAATGATGAGTACAAACGGCATCAAAAATAGCTAAAGTAAAATCGATTATTAATTTGTTGTTCGGTTAATCTGTTCAACATAGTAATCGCTCCAATTTGTAATGTGGTTGATTGCAATTATATTGGGTAATGATTTCTTTGTCAACCCAAAATATTAAAATGTTCAGACTTTTAAAAATCTTGTCGTTTATTTACTTTAGCTATATACTCAAAAGTATAATCATATTGGAGGAATTACATGAATATAGTCATCATTGGCCTAGGAAATATCGGCGGTTCATTTGCACAGGCTATACAAAAGCATACAGAAGGACATGATGTATATGCCATAGACGTTGATGAAGAAACGCTCCGGTCAGCAGAAGAACAAGGTCTGATAAAAAAAGGATATACAAACCCCAAAGACATCATTCCTGAAGCGAATTTTATACTTTTTGCAGTGTATCCAAAAGTTATTGTAAATATTATCGATCAGTACTATTCACTTTTCCAGGAAAATACGATCATTAATGATGTCACAGGTGTTAAAAGGAAGGTCATTGAAGAAATAGAAAATAAGCTGCCTCCAAAAGTTGATTTCATATTTGGCCATCCCATGGCCGGCCGTGAAAATCGCGGGCTCAAATACGCGAGCAGCGAAGTTTTCATCGGTGCCAACTATTTGATTACACCGACAAAAAGAAACAAGCCTGAAAATATACAGTTATTAAAAGAGTTTCTGACCCTTATCGGCTTCAGTAATATTACCGAGATTTCTCCTGAGTTTCACGATGAAGTCATAGGGTTTACGAGTCAGCTGGCGCACGTTATCGCAATTTCTTTAATCAACAGTGATGATATAAACCGAAATACAAAAAAATATACAGGAGACAGCTACCGCGACTTGACGAGGATTACAAACATCAATGATAAACTGTGGCCCGAGCTTTTTATTATGAATAAGGACTATCTCCAGAAACATATCGATGAATTTAAGTTACAGCTTGAAAAATTATCGACGGCAATTGAGGACGAAGATATAGACACTATGGAACAAATGATGGTCGAATCCCGCAAAAGATATCAGGATCTGCATAATATCGAGATCCCCGAAGAATGAAAAAGTAAAACCAGCTCTGGTTTTGCTTTTTTTATTTTGTATATCTATAGATTCTAGAGCCTTTTAGACATCGAAATAAGTATCTTTATACATAAAACTAAATATTTATTTACATTCAGAACCTTTCTATGTATAATATGATTTATTAACGATTTAGGAGATGGTTACATGGGGCGGCAAAGCAAATAGAACTTAATAAATTTTACGGAAAAAGCTTTTTAAAGGAAATCGACTTTTCCAAAGATGATTTGGAAACTTTGATTAACTTTGCAGCAGATTTAAAAAAGAAAGAAAAACATGGTATCCCTCAGCGATTCATGAGTGGAAAGCATATTGCATTAATCTTTGAAAAGCAGTCTACACGTACACGTTCTGCATTTACAGTAGCAGCTACAAAACTTGGAGCAAATGTAGAATACCTGAACAAAAACGATATTCAACTCGGTTCCAAAGAATCAGTAGAGGACACAGCAAAAGTGCTCGGTGCAATGTTCGACGGTATTGCATACAGAGGTGATCATCAGGATACTGTTGAATCGCTTGGAGAACATGCGAACATTCCCATTTGGAATGCTTTGACTGATGAATGGCATCCAACACAGATGCTGGCTGACTTTTTAACCATTAAAGAACACCTGGGTACATACAAAGGTAAAACAATCACCTTTGTTGGAGACGGCAGAAATAATGTCGCTCATTCCTTACTGGTAACAGGAGCTATCCTTGGTGCCAACATTAACATCCTTGCGCCTGAGTCACTTCAACCGACGGTGTCAGTGCAAAAAATTGCTTACGATATTGCAAAAGCTTCGGGCAGTAAATTACTGATTACCTCAGATATAAAAAAGGGTGTTGCGAACAGTGATGTCGTATATACAGACGTATGGTGTTCAATGGGAGAAGAAGAAGCGCTCGATGAAAGAGTTAAACTGCTCGCCGATTATCAGGTCAACCAGGAATTGATGGATATGACAGACAAAAAAGATACTATCTTTTTACACTGTCTCCCTGCAATTCATGATAAATCAACAGATGTCGGCAAACTTGCCTATGAAAAATTTAATGTAGACGGACTTGAAGTCACTGATGATGTGTTCAGAAGTCCGGCCTCAAAAGTTTTTGATCAGGCTGAAAACAGGATGCATACAATTAAAGCATTAATTGCGGTAACCTGCGGCAATGTTCATTAATCAGAATGAAGAAATATATATAAAATCCCGTTTATAAATTAATATAAACGGGATTTTTTTATCTTTCTATAATATCGTTCAGCATTGTTGCTTTTATATCGTATCTATATTTAAAAATGTTTATAATCACCGCACGTAGTACTGCATATAATGGTATTGATAAAATTATCCCCCAGAACCCTGCCAAATTAGCAAATCCTATAATCAATGGCATAACAGTCAAAGGATGGATTGTCAGCTGTGTTGAAACTATCACCGGTGTCACCCACTTTGATTCCAGATAGCAGCTTATCAGAAAAATAACGCTGATTCATATCGTCATTGAGGATGACTGTACCAACGCAAAAGTCATGACTATAATGAATATTACCAATCGCCTAAAAATGGTATAACATTCAAAAATAACGCTAAAATTACAAGCACAATACCATATTCGACATTAAGAAGCACAAATCCTATGTATAAAAATAACGCTCTGATAATGCTGGCCATAAGTTGTCCCTGGATAAAGGCATTCAATACACCATCGATATCAACCAGCAGGCTAATTATAAATAATCTCATTTCTCCGGTGAATAGACCTGTTACACCTGGAATAAACTTTTCATGGTCTTTCAACATAAAAAATAAGAAAAACGGGATGATGATAATCATGAATAACGTTGAGATAGTGTTGATCACCAGACTCACTACATCCGTTATCGCACCTGAAAAGGAGTCACTCAAAACCATAATAATATTAGCGATAAATATCACAATGAAATCAGAAAGCGACTCTCTTTAAGTTATGACTTAACCTGCCATGCTCTCCAATTCCTGATGAAATTCCGGCCATCTAAAAATTAGTTTTTGGCTTTAGCTGACGATTATTGGTGCAGCAAAATACCCTATTATTCCGATGAATAATGATAATATAAGTATTATAATTAAAATACTCGATATTCTGTTTAGTCCATTTCTCTCTAAAAGTGTCTGAAAAGCCAAGGCGATTTAATACAAAAGACCTCCAAAAAGCAACGGTCTAAACAATGTATCCAACAAAGCTGCGAAAGGATAGAATATACTCGACACTTGCATGAGCAGCACTAACATGATGAGTACAAAAAGTATTGCCACAGCAAGTTAAAACCATCGTTTCTTAGTCAAGCCACTCTCCCCTTTGCAGTTTAAAATAAAACTTTATTTCTTAAACATTTTAAACAGGCTACTGAAGAACCCCTCTTTCTCTTCATCATTTTCATTGGACGACTGAGTGTTCTCCTGCTGCACGTCTTCATCACGATTCTCTCCTGATACACTTTCTTCCTCCTGGCTGAAATTCCTCATATCAACATTATTTTTTTCCTGATTTTCACTGACAGAAGGTGCTTCATCAACTGATTGTTCTTTCTCGGTATCATTTGGCTCTGCAGATTCATTTACATCCTTATAAATATCGTTATCTGTTTCGTCATTCTCAGTAGATTCAGCATTATTATCTGCGTTATCATCTTTACTTCCGATACCTTCAATTGAATCAACAGTCATCTCTGATACGCTATTTTCTGTAACGTTATTATCAGCGCTGTATTCTTCTGAAGCCGCGGTTTCAAGATATCGTTGGGAGTTATTTTGATCATATTGTTCCAAGCGTTCGACCAAATTACGTATATTATCTTTTAAATCTTTATTTTCATCCTGTATTGCATCTAATCTCTCTATTACATGGGTGAACATCTCTTTAATATCATTATCGTTGGATGTTGTGGAAACACCATGACCCGAAGCAGATATTATCTCACCTATTTCATTCACTATTTCATCAGCTGCAGATTCCAATGTATAACCTGGTTTCTTAGCCTTCGTAATTAATTCTCTCAGTATCAGTACATCATTTGCTGAAAACAAACGTCTATTGTGTTCATCTTTAGCCACCTCATATTTTCTATCTTCAAGCAGCCTCACATACTTTCGGACATTTTGATCAGATAAGTCAACCAATTCTGTAACTTGTGCAGTTGTGTAATAAACTGCCTGATTAAGTTCTTTCATCCTTATTACCTCCGGGTTAATCATTAATGTATATTATAACGACACTATACTCAAATAACCATGAACTCCCAGGTTTGACAATGAGAGAATAACGTTTTAGTAACGTTGATGCGACCGCCGTTACTAAATTTATTAAACCGCTATACATTAACATTTATAGCGTTATGATCATTAAGTTATGCATACCGTTTCAATAATAAACTAAATATATGTCATTTAATATCTATAGCGTTAATTATACTATAATTCCAGAGTTATTTAAATTGATTATTACTTATTCATATTGACTTTATTAAGAATCATTTGTATATTAATCCTAATATTCAAATCCTATCAGACTTGGAGGTATTAAATGGACACAAAACTTTCTCAATTATCATTAGTGAACGATCATACCGGAGCTACATCAAATCCAATATATTTGGCTACGGCTTATCAACACCCCAAATTAGGCGAATCGACAGGGTTTGACTATACGAGAACTAAAAACCCTACAAGATCTCAGTTTGAAGAATCATTCGCAGAATTGGAAGGCGGCACGCATTCTCTTGGTACTTCAAGTGGCATGGCTGCCATACAGCTTGTATGCAACCTTTTCAAACAGGATGATGAGATTCTGGTAAGCTTTGATTTATACGGCGGTACCTTCAGACTGTTTGACTTCTATACAAAACAATACAATGTTAAGTTCAAATATGTAGACTTCACTGATGTTGATGCGGTAAAAGAACAGATGACAAGCAATACAAAAGCCTTTTTCATAGAGCCTATTACTAATCCTTCAATGATGAAAGCTCCTTTGGATTCACTCATAAATATCGCTAAGGATAACGGTATAACCACCATAATAGATAACACTTTTCTGACACCTTACTTATCCCAACCGCTCAAGCAGGGCGCTGATATAGTGATTCATTCAGCCACTAAGTACATCGGTGGGCATAACGATGTATTGGGTGGCGTTGTAACGGTGAATAACGATGATTTGGGCAACAAACTGTCGGAATTTCATAATATGATAGGTGCGACTTTGTCCCCAATCGACAGCTACTTATTGATCAGAGGTTTAAAGACGCTGCACCTAAGAGTCGAGAGAGCCCAGGAAAATGCCGGTAAGCTCGCTGAATACTTTACTAATCATGACGCGATCAAAGATGTCTTATATTCCGGTCAGACCGGTATGTTAAGTCTAAGGCTCGAGGAAGGGTATAGTGTCGCTCAACTACTCGAAAGTGTTAAACTGTGTACATTTGCCGAGAGTCTAGGCGGTACAGAGACATTCATCACTTTTCCTTATACACAGACACATGCGGACATGCCTAAGGAAGAGTTGGAAGCAAGGGGCATCGACCAACAGTTAATTCGACTGTCAGTCGGCATAGAATCTTACGAAGATATAAGAAATGATCTGGAACAGGCGTTATCCAATAGTTATACTAAATAAAGAAAGAAGCGATTCGAATGTGACGTGCGCCTCAAAAGTTCAACTTTTGAGTTCACATCAATGAATCGCTTCTTTTTTACTTATTTAACTTAATAGTACGCTATCTTCACCAGTTGATAACCTTAATGATTCAGATGTGTTTTCATGAATTTCTTCAAACATTTTAGGATTCTCTGATAATTTGATACCATAGGAAGGTACCATCTCTTTTATTTTGTCTTCCCACTGTGAATACTGTTCCGGGAAGCATCGTTTTAGTATGTCGAGCATTACTTCTACTGCTACAGATGCTCCTGGCGAAGCGCCTAAAAGCGCTGCAACAGTGCCATCTGATGACGTTATAACCTCAGTACCGAACTGTAACGTCCCTTTACCTTTATCATCTGTATCTTTGATGACCTGTACACGCTGTCCTGCTACAACGAGTTCCCAATCTTCGCTTTTGGCATCCGGTATAAACTCTCTTAAATCATCCATACGGTCTTCATCAGAAAGCAATACCTGCTGAATCAGATACTTTGTCAATCCCATCTCTTTTGCACCTGCTGAGAGCATTGTAAGAACGTTATAGGGCTTTACTGAGTTTACAAGGTCCATATAAGAACCTGTTTTTAAAAACTTCGGTGAGAAACCGGCAAAAGGACCAAATAATAAACTTCTCTTTCCATCTATATAACGTGTATCTAGGTGGGGCACAGACATCGGCGGGGCACCCACTTTTGCTTTTCCATATACTTTGGCATTATGCTTGTTTATCACTTCTTCGTCAGTACATGCGAGGAACATACCGCTTACAGGGAATCCACCGACATTTTTAGATTCCTCAATTCCTGTTTTCTGAAGCAACGGAAGACTGTTGCCGCCAGCTCCTATAAATACGAAATCACTTATATGGTATTCAGTTTTACCTGTATTATGATTCTTCACTGTAACCTGCCATTTATTGTTATCCAGCTGTTTCAGATCTTCAACACTGTGGTTGTAGTTCATTTCTACATTCTGTTCTTCAAGCAGGGAGAACAGCTTACGGGATAGTGCACCGAAGTTGACGTCTGTCCCTGTGTCGATTTTAGTAGCCGCGATATCCTGATCAGGCTCTCGTCCTTCCATCATCAACGGAATCCATTCTTTCAGCGTTTCATAATCATCTGCGAATTCCATACCTTCAAATAATGGGTTATCTGTAAGTGAATCAATGCGTTTATTTAAAAACTCCACATTCTTTTTGCCTTCTACAAAGCTTAAGTGGGGCACCTGTCTAATGAATTTTTCTGGAGTTTCCAACATGCCCTGATCCACAAGATAGGCCCAAAACTGTTTACTGACTTGAAACTGTTCATTGATTTTCACTGCTTTGCTTATATCCAATGATCCGTCAGCCTGTTCAGGTGTATAGTTTAATTCACATAATGCGGAGTGTCCTGTCCCTGCATTGTTCCACGCATCAGAACTTTCCTGTCCTGAACTCTCCAGCTTTTCAAATACTTTAATATTCCACCCGGGGTTAAGTTGTTTTATAATTGTCCCCAAAGTAGCACTCATGACGCCGCTGCCTATTAAAATAATATCTTTTTTATCTTCTAACTGAGTCATAATCTTTTAAAGCGCTCCTTTTACACATTTAGAACCTTCTAAAATTGTAACAATAAGAAGGTTTAGTTTTTTATGTTCTATTACCATTCATTATACTCCTTTTAATTTAATGATTAAAGGGTTTTAATAAATTGTGTCATACAGTAACCAAAATGTGTTATACCAATAAAAAGAGTCCTTTTCAGGACTCTTTATTAATTCTGTAATTTTGAACTTACAAATTCTATGAACTCTTCCCCGTCGCCTTTAGTTACATTGACCATTGCTATCTTGCCCATGCCTTCAGGGAATTCAAGAAACAATGCTTCTTTTTCAATATAAGCTTTAACAATATCCTGATAGCTGAAGACACGTTTATATGATTCACCATTCATGTCCACATTCATAATCATTCTTTCAGATGTAGTGATATATGCACCTTCAAATTCTGTCTGATTTCCCACTTTATAAATCAATGTGCCCTGGACCGCCGGTCCTATCTTTTCTGTCGGGTAAAGTTCATATTCGTCTATTACTGTTAAATCCAATATCATTAACTCCTTAATTGTATATTTTCCAGTTTTTCTCGGTCGCTATTTTCAACAACTTTTTATCCGGTTGTACAGCCACCGGATTTCCTACCAGTTCCAGCATCTGGATGTCTGAATAACTGTCACTGAAGGCCAGACTGTTCTCCCAGTCCACTGTATCACCTCTATTGTTAAAATGGTCCATTAAAAGCTTAACTTTCATTCCTGAATGTAATCTGTTGAATTGTTTTTTGTGATCCAGCTTACCTCCATCATAATGGATGACAGAACCAAAAATATAATCTACGGATTCCGATTTGAAGACTGCCTCCAATAACGGCATGAATGCGCCGGAAACCAGAACAATATAATAATTGTCCTCTTTAAGTTTACGAAGCTGCTCAACCAGAGTGGGGCGCATATCTTCAACCATGCTATTCGCTATCTCATGAAAGAAACTCTCGATTTCCTCTTTGTCCATTCCTTTAAAAGAATGAATATATTTTTCAAGCGCTTTGTTCTGCATGGTCAGCTTTGACACCAGCTTCAACTTATAACCGATGTAGATTGGTGCAAAATTCCTGATGAATTTATTGTAGACTGTCTTATAGTCAGGATGCTTTTTTATTTTTTCTATCAATATATCAAATGTTTCATGAGGATACAATGTGCCGTCAAAATCAAATAGAGCAACCTTCATCTAGCCACATCCTTACAGTGTTAATCATTTCAATTTCTATATTATCATAATTATAGTAGAGTATATATAACTTATGATTTACAAGGAGGATATTAATTAATGGAGTTTACAGTTTATCTCGCAGGTCAGATTCATGATGACTGGCGCGGAGAAGTTGAAAAAAAGGCAAAGGAAAGTGGTTTAAAGCTGAATTTTGTCGGTCCGCAGACCAATCACGATTTATCTGATGACATTGGTGAGAACGTTTTAGGTAAGCAGCCCAACGATTACTTTAGAGACGATGCTGCTTCAAGTATTAATAACTTCAGAACTTCAGTTCTTATGAACAAGGCAGATTTTGTTGTTGCATTATACGGTGAAAAGTATAAGCAATGGAATACGACGATGGACGCCACTACAGCCATCAACCTTGGCAAACCTTTAATCATTATCAGACCGGAGAGCGCAATCCACGCTCTTAAAGAACTATCCAATAAAGCAAATGTGACTGTTGAAACTGTGGACCAGGCAGTAGAGGTCATAAAGTACATTTATAAATAGGATGCAAAACAGGAATGTTTCCCGTGAAACATTCCTGTTTTTTTGTCGTTACAGCTGCGTTATTTTTTTAATCAAACACTCTAAAACCTTTGACTCACTGCATTTAAACCATATAATGTGCACCGTTATAAAATCTTCTCTACATCTTCATTTATATCTTCCGGTTTTGTTTTAGGTGCATATCTCTCTATCACTTCACCATCTTTATCCACAAGGAACTTAGTGAAATTCCATTTAATCTTGTCATTGAACAATCCCTTTTTGGATGACTTCAAATGCTCATACAGGGGGTGTTCATCCTCTCCATTAACATTAATCTTCTGATGCATCGGAAAAGATACTCCATAATTCAGCTTACAGTTTTCAGCTGCTTCTTCGGCTGTTCCAGGTTCCTGTCCGCCAAATTGATTGCATGGAAACCCAAGGACAATCAGGCCATCATCCTTATAGTTCTGATACAGCTTTTCTAAGCCGTCAAACTGTGGTGTGAAGCCACATTTACTTGCTGTATTTACAATCAGCATCGGACGTCCTTTATACTTTTCAAGCGGATAATTACTGCCATCTGTTTCTGTAACTTCAATATCATAAATTGACATTCATATCACTCCTTATGTGATATTATAGCAACATTTCCTTCAATCCAATACTATTCAGTTCAGTCGGTGGTTCAAAGAAAAAAGAAAGTCTATGACGGAACCGTCATAGACTTTCTGCCATTTGTTAAAACAGATGGATAATTAATATTTATTTGATGCTTTAGCACTCGCAAAAGTCTGATCTTCCGCTAAAACTTCACTGTTCTTGATAGGGAAACTTCTAAATGCATAGCTGCCTGCCCAACCGACAATGAAACATACGACCGCACAAATTGCTGCATATAATAGTACTTGTCCGGCAGGGTTGAAACCGAACATCACCAACAGACCCGGTGTAGGTGCAGCTGTACCAGGCGCATCGTTAATCATACCGGAGTATGCAATGATCACACCGCTTAGAGCACCGCCGACGAAGTTTGTTGTATATATCGGAATCGGATTTGATGTAACCAGATCCGCTTTAGACAATGGCTCTATTGCTATGGAAATTACAGATTTCAATTCACCAATTTTTAATCTATGAAGCAAAGTACTGTTCATAAATGCAGAACCGAAAGCTGATAGTGCTGCAACTGCCATAGGGGCACCTGTCAATCCGAGCATCGCAGTCAATGCCATAGAACTCAGAGGAGAAGTACCAACTACTGTGACGATACCACCAAGCATCAAGCCCATAACTAATGGACTCGCATCCATGGCCAACTCAATGATTGCACCAATTCTAAGCAATGAACCATCGACCAGTGGTGTAATTAATTGCCCAAACCATCTGGCTAAAGGCACTGCGATTAAGATAACCAATATAAAGTCCATTCCAAGTGATACTTTATTTTGGAAAAACTTAATTAGGAATGCTACGAGATATGCTGAAAATAATGCAGGTATTAATCCTATTTCTCCAAAAGCAACTGCGAGTATCGCAGAGTTTTGCGGATTAACACCCATCTTCAAACCGACTAACATTGCTACAATGACACCTGAAAGTGTCCCTGCTACTGTTCCCGCCTCTTTAAAGAAATCAAGTGCAAAGATGTCTCCAATGACATAGCCCTGTAATGCCTCCACTAAAAACGTTGCGATTGCTGCTGCTGCCAGTGCACTCATTACCTCGCTGCCGTATGGTGCATAGTATGTAAACAAACTGAAAAAAACGAGTATTAATAATAAAAGTCCTATACCTATTAACTGATCGATTTTAAGTCCCTCCAATAATTTTATTCCTATAAAAAGGCTTTCAATATTCTCATTATAGTGACTTGTTCTAAAAATCACAAACCAAAATATGGGAAATACGATTAAAATTTGATGAACTATTGCATTATTTAGTGAAAATTAACACTTTGGACATAATATTCATTTAAACATGTAAAATATATCCCTCTTTAATTCTGTCTGAGTCCTCTAATTATAAGATCACTCATACTTTCTATGCCTTCCGGTAAAAGGTGTACGCCGTCTGTTGAAAAATACTCGGTTTTATCTTCAGAATGTGAATACCAGTCAATTATCGTGACATTGTCATGATTATTACCTGCCTCTTCAAGGCTTTCATTTACTGATGTTTCCCAGGATCTTGGAACCCTGGTGTTAACGAAATATATTTCAGCATCACCAAAAGTATCGATAAGCGCATTTAGATCATCTTCTGTAAATGTCCCATTTGTCCCAAGCTGAAGCACTATAATGTCATCAGGCTTGTCATATTCACTGTAATTATTCTGAACCAGCTCTAAAGTGTCCCTTACCTGTCTGCCGACCTCACCGTCTATGAGAGCATTAGGAATTCTATTTTCCAGTTCCTCTCCGACATTGACCATAATAGAGTCACCGATAAAAAGGGGACTGATTTCCTGTAGGTCAACCGCTTCTTCGGGTGTTTCCTCACTGTCTTTCTGAGTGTCCTGTTCGGACAAATAGCTTGTCTGACGATTTTTATTCTCGTCTTCATGCAATTCATCAAACAGACCCGTCATTACTGTAAGGCTTACAACTGCCACTGTTGTCGTTGTGATGAGCCGTAATCGTTTTTTGGCTGATGGCCAAACAGCTTTAAATCCATGTCGTCTGAACGGCGTTTCAATCCATTTGTAGGATACTTCCGCAAATATAAAGGTCAATAAAATCTGCAGCAGGATAATATAGTAAGGCATCTGTCCCTGAACAAAGTTCACATTAATCAGAATGATGATAGGATAATGCCATAAGTAAAGACTGTATGATCTTGTACCAATCCATAAAAATAAAGGATTGCCCAATATTTTTGGCAGTACTGTTGAAGGGTGCACACTGCTTGCAATCAATAACAACGTAACCAATGTAATTAAATACAGGCCTCCATAGTAGATCCAATAGCTGGAAGCATCGATTGTAATAAAGAAAATAATCAATGCCAGCAGCGCACCGATTCCGATACCGTCTATCCAGACCTTTATTTTTTGACCGATATCTTTTTTTAACCTGAAAGGCGGCCAGATGTAAGCGAGCACCACACCAAGCAAGAGCGTCTGCAGACGCGTATCAGTACCGAAATATACTCTCGAATTATCTTCGTAAGGTATCGTAAGTACCATCATCCATATCAATGACACCACTGTCATCATGAATATAATGAGCATAATATGCTTATAGTTTTTAAATTTCAGCAATAAAATCAATAGAACCACCGGCCATATGATGTAAAACTGCTCTTCGATTGCCAGACTCCATAGATGCATCAGCGGTCTTGGCTCAGATGCTTCAAAATAACTCAAATCTTCAATGATGTACCACCAGTTGGACATATAAAGAAAAGCTGCAATTCCATCCTCTTTAACAGTGCGGATGATGCCGGATTCGAATACCAGGACATATGTGATGACGACACCTGTCATAAAAAAAACAGCAGGGATCAATCTTCTGAACCTCCTTATCCAGAAGTTCTTTAAATCAATCACCTGAGTATTATGATATTCTCTTAGCAGCAGACTAGTGATTAAATAGCCGGAAATGACGAAAAAAGTGTCCACCCCTAAAAACCCTCCTGGCAGCCAGCGGGGATTCAAGTGGTAAATTATTATCGCTATGACTGCAATAGCTCTTAAGCCATCCAGACCAGGCATGTATCTTGTACTTTGTAATTTCAATTGATTAGAGTGATCACTCATAATTTTGACCTTACTTTCAGATTGATAATAAGTAATTTAGATTATATCATGCTATGATAAATTATCATGGGAAATTTTGGGTATATGTAATTTAAGATCAACTAATTAGGAGGACATAATATGTTACGTCATTTAGTCAACTTTTATGTAGGTAAGAATATGTTTGAAGGCGGACTTCAAAAAGTTCAAAACGATGGTGAACTCGGCTCCGGTTTTGAAGAAAAGTTCGATGTGGACAGTAAACAGATGAAACTTGCAGGTTATTTCGAAGCAATCGGCGGGGCACTGCTGTTCTTTACACTGTTCAGTAAAACATTGGTAAGAATAGGGATAATAATGATGAACCTGGTGTTAGGAACGGCAATATTCAAGCATTATAAATCAGGTGATGGCTTTGAAGAAACGAAAGGCGCCATTAAATTCTTCGGGTTGAATACACTGAGCTTTTTTGAAACTTTCCGTAAGTAATCATTTAGAACCATTGCGAATAAATAACGCAATGGTTTTTATTTTTCCGTCTGTATGACCTTTGAAACCCTTAATTTCAGAACCATTTTTATGATGAAAGAAAATAAAGTGTTTAAGCTGTCATTACCGGTTTATCTGTGGTAGTAATAGGATAAAATACATATAGCACAGTTATGAGGAGACTTGATAATGAGGAATTATACAAAGCAATACATCAATGGAGAGTGGATTGACAGCACGAGCAATGAAACTATCGATGTTATCAACCCTGCAACAGAAGAGGTTTATGGGAGGATTGCAAAGGGCAACTCAGAAGATGTGAACAAAGCAGTAGAGGCCGCCGATACCGTTTATCTCAAATTTAGAAATATGCCGGTTGAAGACAGAAAGAGTATGCTCGACAGAATTGTGACTGAATATGAAAAGAGAAAAGATGATATTATCGAAGCAATTACATCCGAACTCGGTTCTCCAAAGAGCAAGTCGGATAAAGTGCACTATGAAATGGGATTGACACACTTTAAAGCTGCAAGAGACGCTTTGGATAGTTTCCAGTTTGAAGAAAGACGTGGAGATGCACTTGTAGTAAAGGAAGCAATTGGAGTTGCCGGGTTGATTACTCCATGGAATTTCCCGACCAATCAGACATCATTAAAATTATCCGCAGCTATGGCAGCCGGTTCCCCTGTCGTATTAAAACCATCCGAAGAAACACCGTTTGCTGCAATAATTTTAGCAGAGATTTTTGATGCAGCTGATGTGCCGGAAGGCGTCTTCAACCTTGTGAATGGTGATGGAGAAGGCGTAGGGACATCTTTATCCAGCCATCCTAAAATACGTATGATGTCATTTACAGGATCTGGGCCAACAGGTTCAAAAATAATGGAAAAAGCCAGTCAGGACTTTAAAAGGGTTGCACTAGAATTAGGAGGAAAATCTCCATACATCATTTTGGACGATGTGGATATAGACGAAGCAGCCAAGTCTGCAGTACAAAAGGTAGTGAACAACACCGGACAGGTATGTACAGCAGGCACAAGAACCCTTGTCCCTGAGTCCATCAAAGACGAGTTCATCAAGAAAGCAAAACAATATATGGATGAAGTCGTTGTCGGTGATCCAAACGATGAAACTACAACGATGGGACCGATCATCAGTAAGAAACAGTTTGATCAGGTACAGAATTATATAGATATCGGAACGAAAGAGGGTGCGAATCTGTTCCATGGCGGCACAGGGAAGCCTGGCGGCCTGGATCATGGCTATTTTGCAAAACCGACCATATTCACGGAAGTCGATAATAAAATGCAGATAGCACAAGAAGAAATTTTCGGACCTGTCATGTCCGTCCTCACCTATAAAGACCTCGACGAGGCGATTGAGATTGCCAATGACACTAAATACGGTCTTGCAGGATATGTGATGGGCAATGATAAAGAATCCTTGAAAAAAATTGCCCGTTCTATTGAGGCGGGTACAGTAGGCATAAACGATGTACCTGGGCAGCCCGACCTTCCATTCGGCGGTTATAAACAGTCCGGACTCGGCCGTGAGTGGGGCGATTTCGGCATCGAAGAATTTTTAGAAGTTAAAACTATCAAAGGTTATTTCGCATAAACCTCACATAGTCATGAATTTTATTTGATGACTTTTCTGTTGAATTAAAGTACAGTGTTATGAACGAGGTGATAATATGGTTAAAGAATATTTGGAAGATAAAAAATTGATGAAATCAATTATTACAAAATATGCATGTGACCTGGGTAAAATCTGGGAAAACAGTCATATGGAAAATTTCAAGCTGACAGTCATTAATAAAAATAACAAACGTTCCATTGATTTTAATAAACTGAAAAATGATTTGAAAAGTAAATATAAATTACAATTTATGCACGATTTAAAAGGTATATATCTCTTATTCAAAGATGGCGATTTGTTTATCGTCGGTAACAGCAGGGATAATATATTCAAAAAGTTGAAAACAGACTTTAAAAAAGACGAAGGCTTCAAACAGCTGATGGCATCCTCAAATGTTAAGTTAACCGTAATCCGTATGCATGATATGGATAACATTCATAACGCCCGACTTGAGGCTGTCGTTACAGACATCTACACTAAGCTATTTAAAGCTCAACTCGCTCAGGAATATGAATTAAAGATATAAAAAAGGTGAAATGTTCATTGGAACATTTCACCTTTTTATTATTCACCTTGTTCAAAAGCAGGTTCCAGATGGCCGTCTTCCTCAAGATCTGATAAAAATTCATAAACCTCATCTGAAGTAAATGCTTCCTGAAGCGCCTGAATTGCTTCAGAATCCTGATTGTCTTCCCGTGCTACGAGTGTAATTGCAAATGTATTATCCTCATCCTCTTCCAGGAATACCGCATCATCCGGCGTTAATCCAATGCTGTCAATATATGTAGGATAGTTAAAGACCAGTTCAATACCATCTTCGTATGAAGATGTCAGATTTAACAAATCGACATGGGTAAATGTGAAGTCATGAGGATTCTCTTCAATGTCATCTACTGTGGCATTGTAAGTTACTTCATCAGCTAATGTTATCAAATCATGTTGTTCCAAAATCATTAATGCCCGTGCTTCGTTTGTGGCATCACTCGGAATTGCAACTTCAGCACCATCTTCTACATCTTCGATTGAATCATATACAGGTGAGTAGAATCCTACAATTGCATTATAGATTGGCTGTATCGCCACCAGGTTGCCGTCTCTTTCCGCATTAAACATTTCCATAAATGGTTCATGCTGTGCAAAGTTTGCATCCACTTCTTCATTCAACAATGCTTCATTATATTGAATATTATCAGCAACTTCCAACATTTCAACCGTGTAAGGTTCTTCTATTGCTTCAGCCGCCAATTCAACGACATCAGTCATAGGAATCGTTTGAGAAGCAACCAGTAATTCAGTATCTTCTTCCTCGGCTGCCTCTTCTGTGCCGTTCTCTTCAGTTTCAGCACTCTCTGAAGCTTCTTCAGTACTTTCCTCTTCTCCATTACCGCACGCTGCAATTGAAAATACCATAACGCCCAGCAATACAAACAACAAATTACGTTTAAACATTACTTTCACTCCTTATAATTTATGATTATCTTTTATCCATTTTTTTAGCGATCTTTAATCCAAGCCACTGCATAATCTGCACAATAATGATGATAACGATGATGGCTGTATACATTATATCTGTTTCGTATCTTTGATAACCGTAACGAATCGCAAAATCACCGATACCTCCGCCGCCGACGACTCCCATAATCGTCGAGTACGATATGAAACTGACAAATGCAGTAGTAAATCCTATGATTAATGAACTTCTCGATTCTACAAATAGAAACTTCCATACAAGCTGAGGTATGGATGCCCCCATGGATTGAGCAGTTTCTGTAACGCCACGCGGTACATCCAATAACGACTGCTGCACAAAGCGGGCGTACAGTGCGATTGCTATGAGCATCATAGGAAATGATGCCGCTATAGGGTCACCGGTCGCTCTTCCGTATATCGTTCTTATAAACGGCTGCATGGCCACAACCAGCAGCAGAAACGGAAAAGATCTGACAATATTTACGAAGATATTTGAAAGCTGGTATATAAAAACATTCTCCATTGGTTTGCCTTTAGCAGTTAAATATAACAATGTTCCGAGCGGCAGACCCAATAGTATTGCAGCTGTCATGGCAAAGCCCATCATAATTCCCGTTTCCCATAAACTCTCAAATAACGCCGGCCAAAACTCTATTACACGAGAGATGTATCCTTCAATGACATCAAACATTTTTCAACACCTTCAAAACACGTGCATGGTATGATTTATAACTTTGTTTATGAGTTTCAGGAACAATATCTATAACGTCAATAAGCTGACCCTTTTCCAGTACAGCACATCTTTGACACATGCTTTTAATTACATTCAGTTCATGAGTGACCACAAGAATCGTCATATCAAATGCTGTATGTGCACGTTTCAATACATCCACAATTTCTTCTGTAGTGCTTTCATCAAGAGCAGAAGTCGGCTCATCACAGAGTAGGATTTTCGGGCGTGTAATCAATGCACGTGCAATGCCCACGCGTTGTTTTTCACCACCGGATAACTGGCTGGGGTAATTATCCGCCTTATCAGGGAGGCCGACAAATTGCAGTACCTCTTCTACAGTTAATGGATTTTCGTATTTATGTAATTCCAGGGGGAGGTGTACGTTTTCTCTGACAGACTTGTTATTCAACAGATTGAATTGCTGAAATATCATACCAATGCCTTTTTGATGCTGCCTCAGCTGTTTTCCTGAAAGTGTGAAAACATCGATATCATCTACAGCGACCCTGCCTTGAGACGGTGACTCAAGCGCATTGATAAAACGAAGTAGCGTGGACTTCCCAGCACCACTTTCTCCAATCAGGCCGAATATTTCATTTTCCTTAATCTTTAATGAGACATCGTCCACAGCATTGAACAGACCATTTTTCCCATCATAGGTTTTTGTTACACTGTCCATATTTATCAATCTGAACACCCCTTTGGCCCCTATATCATCACTTATTGAATATACCAAAATACTTACTGAAAATAAAGGATATCTATAATTATAAACATTAAAAAAGACTGATTGGATAATCAGTCTTATATATATTAATCGTCCCAGTCGTCATCGTCCCAATCATCGTCATCATATTCTATATAGTAATTCTGGCTCTGTGCATTATATGAGGCGACCTGACGCATAAAGGATTCAAGATCACCGATTTCATCGAACTCAATATCCAGGAAGATCACCTTATTAATAGTGCCGTTATGTGCATTAACTGAGACGATGGCCCCTTCGTCATCACCATCAATTAAATTGGCTATCAGATACTCATTCGGGCTGACTTCTTCATTAAAAGTCGAGTGGAGGAACAGCCCGCCGACTTCATTCATCGCTATATCACGTGCTTCTTCCACAGAGATGATGTCGGAACCTTCTGATACCGCTTCATTATTACCCGATGTTTCATTACCGGCAGCATCCTCTTTCTTATCTGAAGTACCTTCTTCAGAGACTGTTTCTTTAGAATCCTTTTGTTTTGAATCGGGCTCTTCGGTGTCCTTTTTGTTAGCGGTGGATTCTTCATCGTCCTCTTCTTCAACATAATCCGGATTCTCAGTTGATTTTACATCCTCTACTGTCCCTTCAGACCTGTTTATCGTTATCTCATATAAATATTTTTCGTCATCCACTGTGACCAGGAAATAATCATCATTCTCAGAGAGGGATACATTACTTATATCGCCCTGGTAACGGTCTGTGACTATGGCTCTTACTTCATCTTCGTTGATGTAATCCGCCTCCATGAAGTTCATGTAGACGATGCCGATCATAACGCCCAGCACTACTGCGACTACTGCGATCAGTATTTTACTGGTTTTCATCTTCTGTCTCCTTTCCACGATCAAATTTCAGAGTAAATGTTGTCCCTTCATCAACTGTGCTCTCAACACTGACCTTGATTTCGTTCATCTTTGCAAGCTCCTCTGCGATAGATAGACCAAGTCCTGAACCCCCGGTCTTTCTGGCGCGCGCTTTATCCACCCGATAAAAACGTTTGAAAATCTTGTCTATATCCTCTTTTGGTATGCCGATACCTCTGTCAGTAATATCGACGTTCGTATACTCACTGTCCTGCGTAATATCTATCTTAATATCATCCGAACTGTACTTATAAGCGTTATCAAGAAATATTTTAAGCAATTGGTCCAGACTGTCGGCATCAGCGGTTACAAACATATAATCCATATCATATTGCATATCGATATTTCTGCCGTAAACAGGTTCCAGTCTGTTTTTAATGCCTGATATCAGCTGCACCAGGTTAAGTTTTTCAGGCTGAAAATTTTCTCGGGCCTGTGTTACTTTACTGAAACTGAGCAGTTGTTCAGTCAAATATTTCATACGTTTTGCTTCATCAGATATCGCAAAAATACTTTCATCTAAAATATCTTCCCTCGTTTTACCAAAGCGCTTAAGCATCTGACTGTAGGAATCGATTACTGTAATCGGGGTTTTCAGTTCATGGGAAGCGTTCATTATAAATGCCTGCTGCTGTTCATCATTCTCTTTAAGGTCCAGCATCATATCATTAAATGACTCAGACAGATCTTTCAGTTCTTTAGTATCATTTTTATTCACTTCAAGCATCGTATATCCACTAGTATTTTCAGTTTCTTTCATCTTGCCGATCAATTTATTCACAGGTTTTAAAATGACGTTCGTTATAATGCGGTTCAAAAAGTAGATGACAACAAGAATAATAAGTGTGGATATAATCAAAACCCATTGGAGTATATTGAAGGTGTCATATAAAAACTCTATATTTTCATAGATTTGCAAGTTATAAACTTCACCGTTCTCCCAGATGATCGGCAGTGAAACCATAACAAAATGGATATCATTATAAGTAACGACATCCCTGTACTGGCCGGTGCTATAGTCTTCAAAGTCTTCTGGATAGCTCGCACTGGTTGTAATTCTGAGCTCTTGTTCGCCCGTCTCATTGAGCAGAGCAATAAAGCCGTCAGACAGCAAATGGGACTGCAGTACCGCCCGGGTATTCGCATCGCTTCCGATAGCATTCTGGAGTTCCTGCATTATGTTTACTCCACGGCCTTCAAGCTGGCTCATTTCTGCATCCAGCGTGAAATTTTTATAACTGAAGTAGACGAATGTATTGATCAGAATAACTACAATCGCGGACATCACAGTGATATACAGCTGAATTTTAGTCCCTAATTTCATAATGATTAATCCTTTATCATATAACCGATGCCTCTGACACTGGATATTACCGACGGAGATTCACAATCGATTTTTTTACGTAAGTATCTTACATATACATCGACGGTGTTGGTATCCCCGAAATAGTCATAGCCCCAGACAGATTCTATAATCTGCTCTCTCGACAGCACCTGGTTTTTATTTGATAATAAATAAAAAAATAAGTCATATTCTTTCTGGGTCAGATACACATCTTCACCATCAATAAAGACCTCTCTTGAAGAGGGCAGTACTTTAATATTTTTAAATATCATTTCTTCCTGTCTGGCGTTCTGACCGATTTCGTTCTGTTTAAGCTGTGCACGGATTCTTGCTAACAGTTCTTCAATTTCATACGGCTTGGTGATGTAATCATTAGCCCCCGAATCCAGACCGCTGACTTTATCCATCACTGCATCTCTCGCAGTAAGCATGATGATGCGAATGGCTTCATCCTTTTGTCTGATCCTCCTCAGAACTTCCAGGCCATTAAGTTCAGGTATCATGACGTCAAGCAAAATCAGATCAAAACTCTCTTCTTCATATTTATCCAGTGCTTCCTTACCTGTATATGCATTAGTAACCTCATAGGATTCAAATTCCAATTCGAGCTGAATCACACGAGCTATTTTTTCATCATCTTCAACGACTAAAATCTTGTGCATAATTTTCCTCCTAAGAGATGGCTTAATCAATACTAAGTAATTATCTTTATTATATATATGAACCTTTTGAAGATTATTAGAGATTTCTTAAAATCTCATTAAAATCATCCTTAAAGTAATTATACAAAAAAAAAAGTTCATATGAACTCCTGATAATTCACATGAACCCGACTGTTCATACAAGATTTAAATGTTTTTTATAACATTTACGGCAAACAGGCACATACTCTTCGTCACCGATTTGTATCGTTTCACCGACATTTACTGGCTTGCCATCAAGCATCCTCATATTCAACGTCGCTTTTTTGTTGCAGTATTGGCAGACCGTCTTCAATTCATCGATGGCATCCGCCAATTCCAGCAATGCTTTGCTGCCTTCAAAAAGCTGATTGCGAAAATCTGTCTTTAAACCGAAAGCGATCACCGGTATATCCAGTTTGTCAGCGATATCACTCAGGTGATGGACTTCCGACTTCTTTAAAAACTGAGCCTCATCGACCAGTACTGCATAAATTTTTTCTTTTTTATGCTGTGCTTCAACTTGCTCAAAAATTTTATCCGTCACATATTCTGCATCAAGATGAAGGCCGATACGTGACTCAATCTTTTTAAATCCACTTCTCGTATCAATTGGGGTGGAGTACGCCAGGCACTTCTTCCCCTGAGTGGTATATTGATAGTGTGTAGTAATAATCTGATTGCTTTTATTGCTCTGCATTGTGCCAAAACGATAATATAACTTTGCCATAGCTTAATCCTTTCATCGATTATACAAAGGTCGTATTTCCCGGGTCATATCATCGCCAGAACTTTTCATAACCCTTCTTATCCTCTATATTATAGTCGATCATTTTCTTGAGCAGATCGTAATCAACCGTCTGCGAGTATTTGATTCTGAACAATCCTTTTGTCTGTGAATAACCCGTTTGTTCAATCTCCTCTTTAAATATTCCCATCGTCTTCCCTTCCGGTGAAATAGACATATGCTTTTTTGCACTGTCGATTCCTAAAATGAAAGTATCATCCATTGTATACATCGGTGTATTCCATTTGATGACCCGTCCAAGATCCGGGTAGTTTTTATTTATCCATTCTATAACTTCTTCGAATTGTTTGCGATGTGTCATATCATCAATTGTCTCAATATAATCCTGGAAAGTTTCCAACTCACTCACTCCTTCAAAATTATTTATACCTCAATGACATACATGGAGTTTCCAATTTCCGTCAGAATATCATCTGTTCTCCATTCCCTTTTATATCCGAGACAGGGGCAGATGTATGTAACGTCTCCTTCTGTCAATGAATGTCTGAAATGCACGTGTCCCATAATACTATAACGAACATCAAAATCATTATAAATTTTATTAAAATCACTGGTGCCTATAAAAGCATTATAATAGTCAAAAAGTCGATGCGGCATAGGCACCTTAAAATTTTTGTGCGTTACGACATGCGTTACAAGTATAATTTTCCTGCCTTCCAGTGACTCCAGGTCATCCCTGATATCGTCAGCGAATTTACCGGACATTATATCATCACTGTAACGCCATGAAATATTTTCTTTATCCTGCCACGTCCCTCCGTAATATGCACGTCTTGCCAGTCTTTCATAAGAGAAACGGTCCGATGCATAGCTGTAATCATACCATCCTGTATGGCCGGCTATTGCCCATTCATCATTGATGATATACGGTCTTTTAACAAGGCACTCAGCCTGCTCGGCATAACGCTGCAATATTTCCTCAGTATTTTTTGATACCTCCGACTGCCATAGATCATGATTCCCCGGGACAAATTTAACTTCAATTCCGCTCTCTTTTGACACGGTATGAATAAAATCCATGGTCCGTTCATAGCTGTTGGATATGTCTCCCGCAATCAACAGCATATTTATCTTTCTGCTTTGCATTTCTCCGACTAAGGCATGTTCATATAAGGGAATGTTTGCCACATTGTTATTATAACGATCGATATGTAAGTCTGAAATAACGCCTATCCTCATAATCAAAACCCCATATTCTTAAACTCACTGTACTTTAATGTCATTTTCCAATTTTTTATATCATTTGTCCAATGTTTGCTTTGGGTCGTCAAATCATGATTTCTCTATACATTTTATTTTTAATCAAAATAACTAATGAGTATAATAACATTATGAGGGGGAGCTTAATTATGAAAAAACTTATTAATGACCGTGAACACTTTGTAAATGATATGCTGGCCGGATTAAAATACAGTGATCCGAAAATAGATATCATTGAGGAAAACGTTGTTGTAAGGAAAAATAAAAAAGAATCCGGCGTCGCATTGGTTTCAGGCGGAGGAAGCGGGCATGAGCCGGCACATGCAGGATATGTTGCAGAAGGGATGCTGGATGCAGCAGTATGCGGTGAAGTATTTACGTCGCCGACACCTGATAAAGTGCTGTCAGCCATTAAACATGTGGATAACGGCGACGGCGTACTTCTGATTGTAAAAAACTATGCCGGTGATGTGATGAATTTTGATATGGCTAAAGAGATGGCTGAAGCAGAGGGCCGCAAAGTTGAAACAATCATAGTCAGCGATGATGTTGCAATAGAAGACCCGGAACTGCGCAGAGGTGTTGCAGGCACTGTGCTCGTTCATAAGTATGCCGGATATCTATCAGATAAAAAGCAAAGCTTAAATCAAATTAAAGATGACATTGAAAAAATGATGACCTCTTTATTTTCCATCTGCATGGCGCTGCAGCCGTGCATGGTACCGACAACCGGTGAATATGGTTTCGATCTTGGCGAAGAAGAGATGGAAATAGGCATAGGAATCCATGGTGAAAAAGGGATATACAGAGAAAAAGCTGAAACAGTCGATAAAATTACTGACAGACTTTTATCCGAGCTTTTCAAATATAACGATAATAAAGAATTGATTTTAATGGTCAACGGCATGGGCGCCACTCCTTTGAGTGAATTATATGTCGTTACAAAAAATGTTATGGAAGCATTGGAAGAGAAAGACATAAAAGTGACAAAACTATTTGTCGGTGATTATATGACAGCACTGGATATGCAGGGCTTTTCACTCACTGTTTTAAATCACGAGGAGCATATAGTCAGTGCACTGAATGCACCGACTGAATCCACTCACTTTTAAGGAGGCAATTATGGATAATAGTAAACTTTTGGCCCGCCTGCAAAAATTACAGGCAGTCTTCATTGAGAAAGAATCAGAGCTTACTTCTCTTGACCGTGAGATAGGCGACGGCGATCACGGGGTTAATATGAAACGCGGATTTAATGCTGTAAAAGAAAACGTCAAAGAGGGCAGTACAAAGGAGATACTCAAACAGACAGGTATGACACTTATGAGCTCCATCGGTGGAGCCAGCGGCCCGCTTTACGGCTTCAGCTTTGTAAAAATGAGCGAAGCGGCCAAAGATGAAATCGATAAAGAAAATTTGATGCAGCTACTCGACATCTTCGATCAGACGGTCAGCTCAAAAGGTAAAGTGACCGGTGGGGAGAAGACGATGTATGATGTCATCTCCAAAGCCAGAAAAGTTTTTGAAGAGAGCGGCAGTTTGAAACTTGATGACCTTCAAAAGCTCGCTGATGACACTGAGGATATGATGGCGACAAAGGGCCGCGCTGCATACTTTAAAGAAAAGTCCAAAGGAACAATAGACCCCGGTGCACAGAGTGCAGTTTATATTTTAAACGCCTTTGATTTAGAGGAGGAGTAAAGAATGACAGAAATATTGATTATCAGCCATAGTAAAGATATAGCATCAGGCACTAAAGCACTGATTGAACAGATGGCTGAAGGTGTGACAGTACATGCATCAGGCGGTGTCAACGGCAGCATCGGTACCAATATCGGACAGATCGACCATATGCTGGCTGAAGTGAAAGATGACACAATCTGCTTTTTCGATATAGGTTCCAGTCTGATGAACCTGGAAATGGCTGTTGAGATGTATGAAGGTAAACACAATATCCATATCGCCAACGCACCTATTGTTGAAGGCAGTTTTTTAGCAGCCGTCGAAATAAGTATCGGTAAAAACCTCGACGATATTATGGACAAATTGAGTGAGATGGTTAAATAAACATTGATTGGACAGCATTAAACCAATTCTAAAATTTAAAATAACGCCATGTGTTACAACAAGGTAACGCATGGCGTTATTTTTAAATTCTGTCATTTCACAGGGCCTGTAAAGCCTTTAAAAACAGCTTTCTGGATATGGTGCTTTCATAGATTGTACAATGAATATAGTATTAAACGACAGACCAGGAAGGTGATATCATGATTTTAAGAGCAATACTCGGCACTCTCGTATTCATCTTTTTCATTATCCCTTTTATCAATAGAATTCGAAAAGAACGTAATGAAAATAAACGGGTATCAAAATGGAGTATTTTCTTTATTGTTTTTGCTGCTCTTATCTGGATTTTTCTTATGCTGAGCATAATCATTCAAATGACCTGATCCAGCAGCATCCGGTGTTCATTCATACATCCGGTGCGATTTTCAGTCTATTTCTCTGATCACTTTACATGGTACGCCCGCAGCCAAAACATTATCCGGCATATCCTTAGTGACGACGCTCCCTGCGCCTATAACCGAACCTTCGCCGATTGTAACGCCCGGCATTACACTCACGTTGCCGCCCAGCCAGACATTACTTCCAATAGATATGGGCGATGCTTTTTCAAGCCCTTTGTTCCGGTCTTCTGCGTCCAGAGGATGGCTGGCCGTATAGAAGCCGCATGATGGCCCGACAAAGACATTGTTGCCTAAAGTGATCTCTGCACCGTCCATAAAATAATTATTTATATTGATAAAAACATTTTCACCGAGCTTTACATTGTAACCGTAATCCGTCATGAACGGGCTGGCCACCTCTGCATTTTTAGGAATATACCCAAGCAGTTCTACGAGTATTTCCTGTCTCCGTTTCTCATCACTCGGTTTGGTCTGGTTGAAATCATGGCATAAATCCTGCGCTTTCAGCCGTTCTTTCAATAAGTTCTCATCATAGTTCGCATCATACCATTCATTGGCAAGCATTTTATCTTTTTCATTCATAGCCGAATCCTCCAAAATTTCTTTGCATCCATTTTAATCTTCAGGACAACATTCTCAAATATAAAAAGTAAATGATATACTTTATTATAAGTATAAATATCATATGTAGGGGTGAAATGATGGAACAGCTTCAAAGTCAACTGATAGACTGGCGCAGAGATTTTCATAAGTATCCCGAACTCGGATTTTTGGAGATGAGAACAGCTTCAATTGTCGCTGATACATTGGAAAAACTCGGATTTGATATTCTTTTAGGCAAAGAAGTCATGGAGCCTGCTTCATGTATGGGGAAGCCGGGAATAGATGAGACCCGGTCTCACCTAAAATGGGCGAGAGCACATGGAGCAATTGAAAAATATCTGCTGCGCTTCGAAGAAGGTTATACGGCAGTGGTGGGCGTTCTTGACACCAATACACCGGGGCCGACGGTTGCATACAGAGTGGATATGGACGCATTGCCTATCTACGAAAGTGAAAATGATGATCACCTGCCGAATCAAAAAGGCTTCCGGTCCTCCAACAACAATATGCATGCCTGCGGCCACGACGTCCATACAACTATCGGCCTCGGCCTCGCTCGGCTCATCAGCGAAAACAAAAAAAATATACGTGGCAGAATAAAATTGATTTTTCAGCCCGCTGAAGAGGGTGCACGCGGGGCAAAATCGATGGTGGATGCCGGAGTCGTGGACGATGTCGATTACTTCATCGCTTCACATATAGGACTCGGTGTGCCTTTCAACCATTTCGTCGCATCAAATAACGGCTTTCTGGCTTCTTCCAAGCTCGATGTTAAGTTTACGGGGGTGTCCTCCCATGCCGGCGGCCATCCTGAAGAAGGTAAAAATGCAATGCTTGCTGCAGCTGCCGCAGTTTCGAATCTCCATTCCATACCAAGGCACGCAGACGGGGTCACCCGTGTCAACGTCGGGGAATTACACTCAGGCAGCGGGAGAAATATCATCCCTGATACAGCCGAGCTGAAAATGGAATTACGCGGAGAAACTACTGCACTCAACGAATATATGAAAATCTATGCTGAAGAAATTATAAAAGGTGCAGCTTTGATGCATCAGGTGGAATATGATATCGATCTCGTCGGCGAAGCAATCGGGGCTGAAGGGTCTCCGGAACTTGCAGAAGTACTGAAGAATAGTGCTGACAAGACCGGGCTGATCAGTATTCTGGAGGATAATTCCGCCGCCGGCTCTGAAGATGCAACTTATTTTATGGATGCAGTACAAAAACGGGGCGGCTATGCCACATACTGCGTCTTTGGCACCAAACTTGCTGCCGGTCATCATAATGAAAAATTTGATATACATGAAGACAGTATAATGACCTCTGTCCAAGTATTATTCGATAGCGCAAAAGCATTGACTCATGAGTAATAAAAGAACTCTTTCAGAATTTGTATCTGAAGGAGTTCTTTTATTGAAACGTATTAATCATGATAGATTTTTTACACTATTGGATTACATCCAACCTTTACTTTTAAAGAAAATCAGCATGGATACGCTGATTCCCAGCATAATGCCCAGCGTTATGAAATAACCGAAATTCCAACTGAGTTCCGGCATGTTTTCAAAGTTCATGCCATATATACCTGTGATCAAAGTCAGCGGCAGAAATACCGCCGAGATAATGGTCAATACATTGATTATTTTATTCATTCGGTATGTATTATACGACATATAATTATCCTTTATCTCATCAATCATTTCTTCAGTGAATTGAATGATTAATTTTTGCCGGTCTATTTTTGTATCGACCTTATTTAAAATATCCTCACTTCTTTCACTTTCCAGTATGTCATCATGTTCTTTAAACTTTTCCACCAGCTCTTCCATTGGAATGATGACACGCTTAACTTTAAATATTCTCTGTTTCAGCTCAAATATTTCAGAAGTAATATCTTTTCCCTTAGCATCACCGACATGTCTCTCTTCAAATAAAATGACTTCATCTTCTATCTCGTGAACAATATCAAAGTACTGATCAATTGTCTTCAGTAAAATATGAAGCGCAATATCAATTTCCAAGTCATCATTTTTATCTTTTATTATTCTTTCTACATCTATAAATTGTCTGAGGGAGCCGTTATGAAACGTTATAATAACGTCCTGCATCACACAGATATTGACAGGGTGTGCTTCAAACGTTTCCTGATTGATGACATGGCAGATCAAAATCTGATAATCATCATTTTTATAATAGGATGGCCGGTAATTTTTACTTGTTTCATCTTCAAATATATCATCATCAAAATCATGATTACTTTTCAACTTTTCTTTATCATCCAAGCTGTCGTAGTCGTACCAGGTGAAAGTGGCATGCTCCGGTACATGTTCTTTATTTCCCGCTTTCTCAATCTCATTATTTTTAGATATATACTGGATGGAAAGGCTCATCATTATCACCTCTCAATTATAATACCCGAATATCATCATAAAATTCACTTATCATTTCTTGATATAGATCAATTTTTTATAATCGTTAAGGCTTTATAATCAAAATAATACAGAAATCAAAGCATTCAGGAGGGATTCAGGTTATGAAAACTAATTTGAGAACAGATGATTTAACATGTCCGAGCTGTATTAAAAAGATTGAAACAGGCATCGGAAAAACGGAAGGCGTCAGCGGTGTCAATGTAAAATTCAATTTGAACAAAGTCACCGTCGAACATGATGATACAGTTACAGGGGAGTCTTTGAAAAATACCATTGAAAAATTGGGTTACCCTGTTAAATCGGTTAAAACATCCGCTTAATCCATTGTACGGAACAATTATAAAAATCCGGTCCTGCCTAAACAGCACTTCATCGCTTGAGTGCTGTTTTCTTCACTTTATCTATGCCGCCGGTATAATAGAAATTGATACGAATCGTTTCGACGCTAAAGAAGGGTTTTAAATGGACTGTATAAGGAGGATATTTAATGGCTAAACTACGAGGTCATCAACTCTGTGTCAGCAAAGTGCCCATTTTCAGCCATCTTGATGATGATGAATTACATGAAGTGTTCAGTAAAATTAACCATAGACACTTGAATAAGGGGGATTACCTGTATATGGCAGGAGATCAGAATGAATCTCTGTCAGTGCTGCACGCAGGTAAGGTAAGAATTTTCAGACTCAATGCTGAAGGTAAAGAACAACTGGTCAGAGTACTTGATCATGCGGATTTCACCGGAGAAATTTCACTCTTCAATGAAGATAATATACATGAGTCTTATGCTGAAGTTCTGGAAGATGCAGAGGTCTGTACAATTAACAGGCAGGATATTTATGGCCTTATGAAAAAGTATCCGAATATCAGTATAAAAATTATTGAGAGTTTCGCTGAACGCCTCAATGAATCTGAACTGCTGACGACAAACATCTCATTACTCAGCAGCAACGAACGGCTTCAGGAATATATCAGAACCCATACCCAGGCTGATCAGCTGAATTTAACTATGACTAAGAAAGATCTCGCATCCTATTTAAGTATGCAGCCGGAGACATTGACCCGTAACTTCAAAAAGTTGGAGGATGAAGGTCTGATTAAAAAAATAAATAATAAAACTTATGAAATTATAAGTGTATAACTTGTTAAACACACTCAACTGATGGGTGTGTTTTTATTTCTCACTTCTGAGATTATAATGCATGGTATAGGGAATTAATAAAATACTATGGTTGAAAATGTAAATAAACACTGATAGTATCAAAAACGTTGTTGTCATTTAAGATGATTTGTACACAATATAATTTTATGCAGAGGGGGAAAAATTCTTTGGAAAATAATAAAACAAACGGAAAGTTATCAAAAGTGTTTGTTTATGGAGTAATTGTCATCGGTATCGTTGTTTTATCAGGTGCATTATTCCCAGACAGTTTTGGTGAGATTTCCAGTTCGATTTCAGGTTGGATCACTGATTATTTTGGTTGGTACTATATGATATTGACCACCTTACTCGTATTTTTCTGTGTATTTTTATTACTCAGCCCCATTGGAAAATTAAAGCTGGGTAAACCGGAGGAAAAGCCGGAATTCCATACTGTTTCATGGCTGGCTATGCTGTTCAGTGCCGGTATGGGTATCGGTCTCGTCTTCTACGGTGCTTCAGAGCCCATGTCACACTATGTAGCACCGCCGAGTACCGAGCCGGAAACACGTGAAGCAATGCTTGAATCCATGAGATCTACATTTTTACACTATGGCTTCCATGCATGGGCAATGTACGGGGTTGTTGCTCTTGCACTTGCCTATTCACAATTTAGAAAAGGTGAAGTCGGTTTACTTTCAAAAGTACTCCGTCCGTTATTCGGTGACCGGGTAGATGGCCTTCTCGGCATCATTGTCGATGTAATGGCTGTATTTGCGACTGTTGTCGGTGTAGCTGTTTCCCTCGGTATCGGTGCAATGCAGATTAACGGCGGTTTAAATTACTTATTCGATGTGCCTGTGAACACATTCGTGCAAGGCATCATCATTGCAGTTGTCACTGTGCTGTTCTTAATGAGTGCATGGTCAGGCCTGAGCAAAGGTATCCAGTACTTGAGTAACTTGAACATGATTTTAGCAGCTCTTCTATTTATAGTGATTCTTATCGTCGGGCCGACGATTTTAATTTTAAATATGATGACGGCGGGCACGGGACAATACCTGGGCACTTTCCTGATTCAGAGTTTTGATGTCGCACCATTAAACCAGCAAAAGAGTGACTGGATGAGTACATGGACAGTCTATTACTGGGGCTGGTGGATGAGCTGGAGCCCGTTTGTAGGTATTTTCATTGCCCGTGTATCACGCGGCCGGACTATCCGTGAGTTCGTGATGGCTGTATTATTCGTACCGACACTGATCGGTATCGTATGGTTCAGTACATTTGGCATGACAGGTGTCTCTGTTGGACAGAGCGTCCCTGAAATCTTTGAAATGCCGGCTGAAACGCAGTTATTTGCTGTATTCGATCAGCTGCCTATGGGAGTACTCCTGTCACTGATTGCATTATTACTTGTATCTTCATTTTTTGTTACATCAGCAGACTCCGCTACATTTGTTATCGGTATGCAGACGTCCTATGGATCTCTTACACCGAGCGGAATCATTAAAGTTATATGGGGTATTTCCCTGTCATCCATCGCTTTCGTTCTTTTACTGGCAGGCGGGGAAACCGGATTAAATGCCTTACAGTCCGCCGCCATAATTTCGGCGTTACCATTCAGTATCGTCGTCATACTGATGGTCGTATCGTTTTATAAAGATGCAAACGCGGAACGTAAATATTTCGAACTGACGATCAGTCCGAACAAGCGGCGTTATGAAAACTATGTCAAAGGTTCTGCAAAAGAGTATGAAGAAGAACTTGAAGATTATAAAAAGAAAGCAAAAGAAGATCCTCCTGGTATTTAATGGAGGGGATCCCGGTACATTGGCGTGCCGGGATTTTTTATATTAGAATTATAAAAAACGCAGGATGAAATTGAAGTTAGGCACACTTACACATCGTGGGGAGATATCTGGACAAAAAACCTGGCTGCGATTGCAGCGGGCGATCCGCCGGATGTCATCATCAACGATATCATGACCGTGGCCCTGCGTGCCGATGAGGGACAGATCGAACCGATTACGGAGTATGTGAGTGATGACGTGAGCGGCAGTTTCTACGATCAGATGATGGAGGCCGTGATACATGAGGATGAGATTTATGCTCTGCCGTTCAACACTGATACACAGATTTTATTTTACAACAAAGATATATTTGAAGAAGTCGGACTTGACCCGGAACACCCGCCTGAAACATGGGAAGAATTGAACGAATATGCTGAAATGATGGATCTCCAGGAAGGCGGTACGTATGAACGCATCGGCTTTTACCCTTTGATTGGCGCGGGAACGGATGTCTGGGTACTTAATGCACTTGGAGAAAATTATTTACAGGAAGATGGAGAAGTGCTGATAGACACACCACCCGTCCATGAGACTTTCAACTGGATCCTCGAGGCCCAGGACAAATACGGGCAGGACAAAATTACAAGCGTCAATTCACAATTTGAAAATGCTCAGCAGGATCCATTCATGGCAAGTAACATCGGCATGATGGTTCAAAATGCAAACTACTATGTGCAGCTGCGTGATTTTTCCGAAAATCTGAACTTTGGTGTCGCGCCACTTCCGGAGCGTGAACCGGACAGCGGCAATACCTCATGGGGCGGCGGATTTGTCGCCGAGGTGCCGGCGGGTGCCAAAAACCCTGAAGCTTCATATGAATTCATAGAATTCCTGACAAACCATGAATCTCAGCTGTACTGGGCCGAAATGAACTTCGACCTGGTCGCCCATGAAGAAGCCGGCAACAGTGCAGATGAAAGCAAAGAATTCAATGATACCGGCCGTGAAGTCTATACTCAGATGATTGATAATATGGACCAGACACTTTTGACACCCCAGCCGGTGATCGCACCGGATTATGCAGGAACAGTGAACCCGATTTTCGAGTCCATCATCAGTGGCAATACGGATGTGGAGAGTGGTCTCGAGCGTGCCCATTCAGATCTTGAACAGCTGATTGAAGAAAATCAGTAGGTGAAGACCATGAATAAGAGAAAAGAGAATATATTCGGCTATATTTTTATTTCACCATGGATCATCGGGTTCCTCCTGCTCACTCTCGGTCCACTGCTGTTCTCACTGTACGGCAGTTTCACAAACTACAATGTTACATCTCAGATGGACTTCATCGGTTTTGAAAACTATAGTAACCTGTTTTCAAATGACAATCTGTTCTGGGTATCGCTGTATAACACTTTTTACTTTCTAATTTTTTCAGTGCCCCTGACGACGGTCATAGCCATATTGATTTCAACGATGATGAATCAGAATGTGCCGGGAATGAGGTTCTTCAGAACAATCTATTACCTTCCGGCAATATTATCCGGAGTAGGTGTCTACCTGCTTTGGATGCAGCTGCTGGACCCTTCCACAGGCCTGGTCAACCAGTTTCTGGCCTTGTTCGACATCCAGGGCCCCAACTGGCTTTTTGATGCAGACTGGGCAAAACCATCCCTGATTTTCATGAAACTGTGGAGTGCCGGCGGCGCAATGCTGCTGTATCTTGCGGCGATGCAGGGCATACCCAAAACATTTTATGAAGCTGCGTAGATAGATGGTGCGACAAAAGTTCAGATGTTTTTTAAAATAACGCTTCCCATTTTATCTCCGATCATCTTTTTCGATGTCGTCACAAGCACGATAGGCTCATTCCAGATTTTTCAGGAAGCATATGTAATGAGTGCCGATAATGCAGGTGCACCGGAGAATTCATTACTTTTCTACAACTTATATATGTGGATCAGAGCATTCAATCTCTTCGACATGGGATACGCGATGGCAATGTCATGGATATTATTCATCATCGTATTGCTGCTCACTCTTCTCAATTTCAAATTATCGAAAAGATGGGGCCACTATGAGGGAGATTAAAATATGCACAATAATCCGAAGATGAAGTTTTGGAAATCCTTGAACATTGTACTTTTATCGTCGGTGGAATCTTCATGATTGCACCGCTCTTCTGGATGGTTTCAATTTCATTGAAAACTCTTGAAGAGATTTACCAGAGTGATTTTTCGTTCATCCCTGAAAATATCCAGTTTTCAAACTATGTGGAGATTTTTCAAATCGTACCTTTCTTCACATACTTTGTAAACACATCTGTAATCACCATTTTGATTGTCCTCGGCAATGTATTCGTCAATGCTTTTATAGCCTACGGCTTTGCCAAAATAAAATTTAAAGGCCGGGAAACATTATTCATCCTTGTGCTGTCCACTATGATGCTTCCAGGGTTCATCACGTTGATCCCCCAGTATGTCATCTATGCCAATATCGGACTGGTCAACACTTATTATCCATTGATTCTCCCAGCATTCCTCGGCAGTGCTTTCAACATATTCCTGTTGAGGCAGTTCTTTAAAGGTGTGCCGAACAGTATGATAGAAGCAGCTAAAATGGAAGGCGCGAACCATTTCTATATATTCTTTAAAATTGCGCTCCCGATGGTGAAGCCTGCACTGTTTACGGTCGGGATATTCTCATTCAACGGGGCATGGAACGACTTCCTTGGACCACTGCTGTACTTGAATGATGAATCACTTTATACACTTCAGCTCGGCCTGCAGGTCTTCAAAGAACAGAGCTCGACACAATGGAATTATCTGATGGCGGGGTCACTGATGGTTTTATTCCCTGTCATTGTACTGTTCTTCATATTCCAGAAATATTTTATCACCGGTTCCAATATACTGGGACAGACCGAAGAGAAGTAAACTGCAGCTTTTACCACCATTTTTATATCGATTGTTAGTGTTTAAACAATAAATATGATATAAACATAGTAATACTGAGTGAATGGGTGAAATATGAAGAAGATTTTTATAACATTGACCGTCCTTCTCTTCATTGCCGGCGGCTTATTCTATGCTGACAGCCGGTCTGAAGACGGTCTGATTGAAGATATGAAATATATTATTTTGCCGGATCCCATGGCGGATAACTCATATGACGAAGGTGAATGCACCTATTACGTCTTTGATCTGGTAAAGAGTGATTTAAACATGATTGAGAGAAGCTGGGGAGATGCCGAACATTGGGCTGAAAGGGCTGAGGATGACGGCTATACAGTGAACCAGAATCCTGAATCAGGTTCCCTCCTTCAGACGTCAAGAGGGGAAATCGGACACGTCGCATATGTAACAGATGTGAATAATGACAATTCAATTGAAATCACAGAAATGAATTTTTATGAGCCATATGAAATTACGGAAAGAACGATAGATGCAGACAATATTTCTGATTATAACTTTATTCATCCGAAGGAGAATCCACGTCCTAAAGATACACCGGAATAATTCGGTTAAATATAAAGGAGCAGATACATTTGTACATTCCCAAGCATTTTAAAATTGATGATATAGAAGAAATAAAGAACTTTATCATCCACAACGATTTTGGCACAATTATTACCACTGATAACAACAGACCAGTGGCTACACATACCCCAATGATGCTGAACGAAGAAAATGGTGAATGGACAATCACCGGCCATATTTCTAAAGGAAATACTCAATGGCAGACATTTGATGATTACGAAAACACTTTACTTATATTTAAAGGACCGCACGCTTATATCTCATCCACATGGTACGAAGGCGAAAATGTACCTACCTGGAACTATCAGTCCGTTCATTTGTATGGACGGTGTGCCCTGCTCAGTGAAGAAGAGCTTCGGGAAGATCTCGTCAATCTTATTGAAAAGCATGAAGGACAGAGTGAGGGCGGTATGACTTGGGAAAATCTATCAGAGGAATCACAGGCCAAGATTAAAGGAATTGTAGGTTTCAAAGTGATTGTACAGGAGGTCCAGGCGGCATACAAGATGAGCCAGAACAGAAATGAGACGGATTATCAAAATGTAATGGAAGCGCTGGAGGCAAGGCATTCAGGTCATGATAAAGAGATTTCCCGGGAAATGAAAAGAATCAGAGATTAAAGAGAAAGAGGCTGAGACAATCAGCCAATAAAAAATAAGAAAAGCGGTGCATCTTTTTACAGAGATGCATCGCTTTTTTACTAAGGTATCAGAAGCTTTTTGTTCCTCCTTTACCTCTCATTATATTTTTATCACAATATCTTTTACAAAGTAATAGTTCACAGCAATCAGTGCAAAAATCAATCCAATTACGATGATAAGTGTCCCTGTCCCTGGCTTGATTCCAAAGGCGTCCACTATCACTGAATCCATTACCTCAGGGAAGGAACTGCAGAAAATTGTGATGATGATGCCTGCTGCACCGAACCATCCGTTTCTATAAAATCCGGCTCCGATCAGCGTCCCCGCCAAATATGCAAGGTACACCATCAATGTGATGGCCAGCAGGTTCATCGCCGGATGCATTTCAAGCGCCTGGTTTATATGCTCAGTGCCCGCAAACGGAAATAACCCGATAAACAGGCTGATGATAATCATTGCTATCGTCAGCGCCACTGCCATGATTGCACCCGCGTACATATTCGCCTTATAGAACTGCTTTCTTGTCATTCCAAGACCGATTGCCCATTTTATAAACGAACTGCCGATAATGATGCCCATTACAAGCATAAATATTCTGTTTGAGTTTGTCCCCATTGAAAAATAGGAGAGGTTGTCCAACTCTTCGGCACCGAATGCCAGGAACAGTGTGATATAAATGGCGGTGAAAATCGGAATATACCAAAATGCACCAATGACACTGATTATAGATAAATCCATCGTTCCATTTTTGACTTTATTGTTATTCATAATTTCTCTCCTTTCTATTTCAGTCTTCTGTCATATTTATAAATAAGTCCTGTAAGCTCATGGATGAATATGAAATTCTGCCATCGTCGAATATCTTCTCATCTTCTTCCGACGGTGTACCGAGTATGGACACTGCTTTTGTCGGTCCGAGTGTTCTCATATTCACCACTTTTTTATCCCTGATAAATTCATCTATATCGTCTGTACCGCCTGTCACCTGATAGCCTCGTCCTAAAAATTCATCCACAGGTTCATCGACCAGCACTTTACCATGATGAATGACTACAACTTCATCAAACAGATAGTCCATTTCAGAGACGATATGCGTAGACAATACAATCACTCTGTTTTCCCTGTTTTTGGCATTGAGTACCTGGCTGTAAAATCTCTCCCGTGATGGTGCATCCATACCATTGGTCACCTCATCAAACAACACCACCGGTGACATTGTCGCAAGTCCCATGGAAGCATCCACTGCAGCCTGCTGCCCCTGTGACAGTTCCATCATTTTTTTCTTAAGGTTAATATTATATTCATCGAGAAGCGTCAGGGCATAATCCATATCGAATGCAGGCTTATACCTTTTAGCCAGATCAAGATACCCTTCCACTGTGTCCGATTCTTCACTGTAGTCTTCCTGATGCAGGAAATCGACAAGCGGCATGATTTCTTCATTTTCGTATGGGTCCTGTCCGTCGACTGTCAATGTACCTTCAGTTACCTTTCTATATGTCGCAATCAACGACAGCAATGTCGTCTTACCTGCACCATTCCTGCCCAAGAGCCCATATATCATGCCCGTTTCAAACTTTAAATTGATACGGTTTAAAATCTTCTCTTTCTTTATTTTCAAGTCCACATTCTTAAATTCAACGTTTACCATAGTTATCCTCCTTTACCAGTTCAATCAGCTGATTCAGATCATTTTCCGACAGCCCGAGTTTTGACATCTCTTCTATCATCGGTTTCACATATTCATCTTTAAATTTATGTTTACGTTCACTCAACAGTGTATTCCTCGCATCTTCTGCGACAAACATACCGACACCCCTTTTCTTATAAATGACGCCCTGGTCAACAAGCTGGTTTACACCCTTGGCGACTGTCAGATGATTCACTTTAAAAAATTCTACTATTTCATTGGTTGAAGGGATCTTATCGTTTTCAGAAAGTGTCTCATCGATAATCTGGTCACTGATCCAGTCTTTAATCTGTTCAAAGATTGGCTTTCTCTCATTTAATTTTCCATTCAAAGCATTCCCTCCTCGCTATATAGTCATATACCTATGTATATAACTATATATCATAAAGGGTATTTTGTAAACATTTATTTCGGACAAAATAAAAAAACCTTCTCTCAAGAAGGTTTTTCTGCGTATATTATTCTTCTATTAATCCTGCTTCCATCAAGTATTCTTCTGCAACCTCATACGGATCTGCATCTTCTGCGCTGACCTGATAGTTCATCTGCTGCATTTCTTCGTCTGTAATCTGTCCAGCCAGCTTATTTAACGGGTCGACAATTTCAGGATGTTCTTCCAAAAATGAAACTTTGAACATCGGCGCACCATTGTAAGGCGGGAAAACATCCTGGTCGTCTTCCAATGCTATCATATCAAACTGTTCCAGCTCTGCATCTGTCGAGTATGCATCGAGAAGATTAATATCCCCGGCCTCTATCGCCTGATATCTCAGTGCAGGTTCCATCGTACTGACATCACCGAACTCCAGTTCATACACACGCTGAATGGCCGGATATCCGTCTTCTTCACGATCATTGAATTCCAGTGTGAAGCCCGCGCTGATATCATCCTCTATGGATTCAAGATCACTGACCTGCTCCAGCCCATGCTCGTCGGCAAAGTCTTCTTTAACAGCCAGTGTATAGGTGTTATTGAATGCCATCGGTTCAAGCAAAGTCATGTCATACTCCTCTTCGAGGCTCGACTTCGCCTGCTCATAAACCGCTTCTTCTTCCTTCGACTCAAGTTCTTCCTGTGTAAGCTCACCGAGCACAGTTCCTGTAAACTCCAAGTAACCGTCGATATCATCGGACTGCAGGGCATTGAACAGGAATGTCGTTTTACCAAGACCGTCTTCAACATCAACCATATAATCCGTCTCTTCTTCAATCAATATTTTATACATATTCGTGATTATTGAAGGTTCAGCGCCAAGCTTACCGGCAATCGTGATACTTTCTCCGCGTCCCGACAGAAGCGGGGCAACAGCAATCAATAGTAATACAAGCAGAATTGATGCCAATGTGATCAGCATCTTCTTATATGACAACCGCTGCAGTATACGGAGTACGATATCAAAGAATATCGCAAGTAACGCTGCCGGTATCGCACCGATAATGATGAGTGACATATTATTTCTGTCAATACCGAGTAAAATCAGGTCCCCCAGCCCGCCTGCACCGATCAAAGCGGCAAGTGTAGCCGTACCGATAATCAGTACCATCGCAGTTCTGATACCGGCCATGATGACCGGCATTGCAAGTGGAAGTTCAACTTTAAATAACCGGCGTGCCGGCTTCATTCCGATACCTTCGGCCGCTTCTACCAGCGACTCATCCACTTCATCAATACCGGTATAAGTATTCCTCAAAATGGGAAGGAGCGCATAGATGACCAGTGCTATGATTGCAGGTACGGTACCGATACCAAACAGCGGAATCATCAGCCCAAGCAGTGCAAGGGAAGGGATCGTCTGCATTACAGCAGCGATATTAATAACTATCTCAGATATTTTCTTCGTTTTTGTCAGCAGTATGCCGAGCGGTACACCTATGACCACCGCGATTAATAAAGCGATGAATGACAGCTGGATATGCTCTATCAATGCGGTGAACAGATCACCGCTTCTCGACTCCAGTGTACTTAACAGTCTGCTCATTGATGACCACCGCCCTCATCATTGGATAAATACTTGAACAAATCCTGCCGGTTCAGTAACTTACGGCGATCTTTATTTACAACGACCAGCGTATCGTGTTCACTGAAATATTTGAACAACCCATGGATATCCACGTCATGACTCACTTCCGGCATGCCTTCATCCGTGTCTCCCTCTATTTCAGGTGCGCTCCTCACAATATCTCCTGCAGTGGACTGCTTCAGCAGATGTCCGTCGATATCACCGATGAAGTCCCTCACAAAGTCATTTTCAGGCTCTGACATAAATTCTTCCGGTGTGCCGATCTGCTCGACACTGCCGGCGTTGAGCAGACAAATCCGGTCTCCCATTTTCAACGCTTCCTGAATATCATGTGTAACGAAAACAATCGTCTTTTTTATTTTCTTCTGTAGTTCAAGCAGATCATCCTGCAACTTTTCCCTGCTGATTGGGTCCAGTGCACTGAACGGTTCATCCATCAATATTACCGGCGGATCCGCTGCCAGCGCGCGTATAACGCCGACCCGCTGTTTCTCGCCGCCTGACAGCTCACCAGGAATGCGGCTGCGGTACTCTTTAGGTTCGAGCCCCACCATCTCCAGAAGCTCATCCACCCGGGCGTCTATATCTTTATTCGACCATTTCTTCATCTCAGGGACCTGTGCAATATTCTCTTTAATCGTCATATGCGGAAACAATGCAATCTGCTGAAGGACATACCCGATATCCCAGCGCATTTCATACAACGGAAAATCACTGACCGGTTTCTCTTTAAAATATATATAGCCGGTCGTCAATGGGATGAGGCGGTTGATCATCTTCAGGGTCGTAGTTTTACCACATCCAGAAGGTCCGATAATCACAAAGAACTCTCCTTCTTCCACTTTGAAATTAACATCATCTACTGCTAAATTATTGCCATACTTCTTTGAGACATTTTTAAATTCAATCAAAATAAAACCCCCTTTGCCTGATTCTCTTTCCTATTCTCTTAAATTCTCTTTTTCAAACAGTATTTTCCTTTATTATACGCAAAGTGTGATTCATATCATAGATGCATCTTTCATACACTGTACAATCAGAAGAAAGAGTAGGGAGTTCACCAATAGGCTCATCGCTGTAAACTTCCTATACTGAATATGACTATGGGAGAGGATTATATTGAATACAGAACTGCAGAACAGACATGTGGCGGCCATCGTCAGGGAATATCCGAGAACGGCTGATGTTTTCCGAAAAGCAGGGATAGATTACTGCTGCGGAGGAAAAATCTCATTGAGTGAAGCTGTGGAAAGATGTGATTTTGACAATGAAGAAATTTTTCTCGAAGTAGAGAGCAAGGTCAGTCAGGCAGGCAGTGAAGCGGGTCAGATTGATATGAAATACTTATCAATACCGAGCATCATAGAATATATCCAGAACAGATTTCATAAAGATTTAAAGGAAGAACTTGTCAACCTCACACCTTTTGTCGAAAGAGTTGCCGGAAGGCACGGCGGCACCCAGCCTCATCTTATCGAACTGCATGATCTTTTCGAAAAATTCAAAGTCGAAATGATTACACATACAGCCGATGAAGACCTGAATGTTTTCCCGCTGATTGTCAACTATGTCGATGACAGTGAAAATGTTCCGGTGCCGGAAGTAAAAGAAGCCGTCCAGAAACTTGTAGACGAGCATGATACGACCGGTGAAATTTTAATGCGCATGCGTAAAATTACAGACGGATATAAATTACCTGAAAATGCATGCGGCACATATACACTTGTATATTCCCGGCTTGAAGCACTGGAAAAACAGACTTTCGAGCACGTTCATATGGAAAATCATATTCTATTTGAACGAATTGAAGAGCTGATGAGTCAGTACGCATAATTATTTCCATACAACCAAAAACTGTGTATAAGCTTTTTCTGCTGACACAGTTTTTTATTATTCATTATAATTATCGAAATAGTCAAAAAATGTTTTGTTCCCCTCTGACATGGGAATGAGGATATCAAACTGTATGGAAGGAGCTTATATATGGCGGAAGTAAGAACAGAAACAGTGGATATCACGCTGAACGGCGTGGATTTTACCGCACCCAGGCATGGTAGTCTGCTGAAGTATCTTGAATCCAAAGATATAGACATTCCGAGCTTATGTTACCATCCGAGCCTCGGTGCGTTGGAAACATGCGACACTTGTATTGTTAAAGTTAACGGCGAGTTTGTACGTTCATGTTCAACTGACTTGAACAATGGAGATGTTGTGGAAACGGTCGGCAGCGAAGTTCACGAAGCACAATTGATTGCAATGGACAGGGTGATGGGGAACCATGAGTTGTATTGTACAGTATGTGACTTTAACAATGGCAACTGTGAAATACATAATACAGTTAAAGAAATGCGTATTGATCATCAGGAATCACCCCATACAGCAAAAGGTCATGAAATTCAGAGAAATGATTTTTACCGCTATGATCCGGACCAGTGTATTTTATGCGGCAGATGCGTAGAAGCCTGTCAGGATCTTCAGGTCAATGAAACATTATTGATCGACTGGACATTGGATCGTCCGAAAGTGATTTGGGATAACGATACGACAATTGATGATTCTTCATGTGTAAACTGCGGACATTGTGCAACTGTCTGTCCGTGTAATGCGATGATGGAAGTCGGCATGGAAGAGGAAGCCGGTTATTTGACTGGCATGCTCAAAGATTCATTCAGACCAGCAGTCAACGTCACAAAAGAAGTGGAGACCGGATATAATTCATTGATGGTCGTTTCCGATGTTGAAGCTGAAATGAGAGAAGACCGCATCGAGAAGACAAAAACAGTGTGTACTTATTGCGGTGTCGGCTGCTCCTTCGACGTATGGACAAAAGGAAGAGAAATTCTGAAAATTGAACCTCAGGAAGAAGCGCCTGCAAACGGCGTCTCAACATGTGTCAAAGGTAAATTCGGCTGGGACTTCGTCAACAGTGATGAAAGACTGACCAAGCCTCTGATTCGTAAAGGGGACAGTTTTGTAGAATCCACATGGGAAGAGGCACTCGACATCATAGAATCCAAATTCAAAGATAAAATGAAAGAAAACCCGGATAAACTGGCGTTCATCTCTTCATCCAAATGTACAAATGAAGAGTCGTATCTGATGCAGAAGCTTGCACGCGGTGTCGTCGGAACAAACAACGTCGATAACTGTTCAAGATACTGTCAGTCCCCGGCAACGATGGGCTTATGGAGAACTGTCGGACATGGCGGTGACTCAGGAAGCATCACAGATATCGGCATGTCGGAACTGGTCATCTCGATCGGTTCAAATACAGCGGAATCACACCCTGTACTTGCGACACGCGTTAAGCGCGCTCAAAAGCTGAATGGACAAAAAGTGATAGTCAGTGACCTGCGTAAAAACGAACTTGCTGACAGAGCAGACCTGTTCGTCCAGCCGAGTCCGACTACAGACCTGGTGTGGCTGTCAGCTGTCACCAAATACATCATCGACCAGGGCTGGCACGATGAGAGATTCATCACTGATCATGTAAATGATTTTGATGAATATTATAAGACTCTGGAAAAATATACTATGGACTATGCTGTCGAAACAACAGGCATTTCCAAAGGAGAACTCGTTGAAATCGCAGAGTCGATTCATGAAGCGGAAACGACTTGTATTTTATGGGCGATGGGCGTCACTCAGAAGCAGGGCGGCAGTGACACAAGTACAGCAATTTCAAACCTGTTGCTTGCAACAGGAAACTATATGAAGCCTGGTGCCGGTGCTTACCCACTGCGCGGACATAACAATGTACAGGGCGCCAGCGACTTCGGCAGCATGCCGGATCGTTTCCCGGGTTATCAGTTCGTTACAGATGATGAAGTCAGAGGCCGTTTCGAAGAAGGATGGGGCACTCAACTGCCAAAAGAGCCCGGTCTGAACAACCATGAAATGGTGGACTCGATCCATGAAGGCAATCTGGATATGCTTTATCTGAAAGGTGAAGACATGGGCATTGTCGACTCAAACATCAACTATGTACAGGCAGCATTTGAAAAACTCGATTTCTTTGTCGTACAGGATATCTTCTTCTCCAAAACATGTGAATTTGCCGATATCGTCTTACCGGCAAGCCCTAGTTTCGAAAAAGAGGGTACATTCGTCAATACGGAACGCAGATTCCAGCGCCTGTACAAAGTCTTCGACCCGCTTGAAGGCACTAAGCCGGACTGGGAAATCATCACTGAAATCGCAAACCGTCTCGGTGCAGATTGGGATTATGATCACCCGGGTGAAATCATGGATGAAGCTGCGTCACTGACACCAATATTTGCAGGTGTCAGCTACGACCGTCTGGAAGGCTATGACAGCCTGCAGTGGCCGGTAGATGCTGACGGTACGGATTCACCGCTGCTGTTCACTGAAGAGTTCCCGTTCCCGGATGGCAGAGCACGTTTCTATCCTGTGGATTGGACGAAACCGCTTGATTTCGGCGAGGAATACGATATTCATGTGAATAACGGGCGTCTGCTGGAACATTTCCACGAAGGCAACATGACTTATAAATCTGAAGCGATCACAAGAAAGACACCGGAAGTTTTCCTTGAAGTCTCCCATGAACTGGCGGAAGACCGCGGCATAGAAAACGGCTCGATGGTCAGACTCACATCACCATACGGCAGTGTAAAAATGAAAGCCGTCGTAACCGACCGAGTTTATGGCAAGCAGGTCTATCTGCCGATGAACGATGCCGGTGAAGGTGCGATTAACTACCTGACCAGCTCGTATGCAGATAAAGACACAGATACACCGGCATATAAGGAAGTATCCGCAAAAATCGAAGTGCTCGAAAAGAAAGGTGAGAGTCCTTTACCGAAGATTAACCACAGATACGGCAACCCTCAGCCACAGATCGGGGTTAACGTTGAACAGAAGTGGGCACGTAAAGATTATATCTTCCCTGGTGATATCGTTAAGGAAAGAAGGTCGAAAAAATAATGGCAAAACAAACGAAAGTCATTCATAAAATGAAAGTCGACCCTGAAGTCCAGCATGAACGTGATTTGAAAGAACTTGAAAAACTGCTTGTTGAAAATCAGGAACTGCTTGAAAAACTCTTTGATATATTAAACAAACTCGAAGATCACGAAGTACTCAATATGGTCAAAGGCGGCCTTGCTGAAAGCGACAGTATACTGTACCGTCTTTTGACAGCAGTCGAATCTTCAAGTGCGAGCAAATCCATTAAAAATGCATTGTTGATGACCCAGCTGCTTGGTAAGATCAATATGGATGAGCTTGAACCTGTAATTTTAAAAATTAACAACAGTATAGAAGTTGCCTCTGAATATGAGTATCGAAGCAGGAGCAGCGGCTGGCTCGGATTGTTCAAAGTTTTAATGGACCCGCAATTTATAGAAGGTTCGAATGTTTTAACCCAATTTGTCAAAGGGTTCGGTGCCAATGCCGATGACCTTAAGAAAAAGTTCAAAGTTGAGGATTCCATTTCAACATTGAGTGATGAGGCTGAAGGCTATCAGTTATCTAAAGATGAATCACATGTGGATAATAAAAAAACCGGCTCACTCAGGAAAGCCGCCGTACTGGCTGCCGGTACAGGTGTTGCAGGGGCTGCAGCAGTAGCTATCCCGCTTATATTTTCTAAAAAGAAAAATTATTAAAGGTATCGATATAAGAAGAAGACCATGATTTTAAAATTCATGGTCTTCTTTATATTTCTATGGAATTCGTTCAGTCATTAAAATAGATTGTCTTATCACCCGATAGCGACCGCTGCACATCAATAATCCGCTGGTTCAATGATCCCCTGAATGCAAGATTCGGTTGGAATAACTGCTGCATAAACGGTCCATCCACCAAAACATCAATATTATTTAACAGATACTGTCTCTTATTATCATTCTTAAGATACTCAAATACAAAACCGCTCCAGATCCAGATTGTTTTCCGATTGCCAAAGCGTACTCTGAACCGGCTGACAATTCTCTCCGCCAGTTTTAAATTACAAAACGGTTCACCGCCAAGGATGCTTAAACCGCTTATATAATCCGCCGCGCAGTGGGACAGGATTTCTTCAATCATTTCTTCACTGCATACTTCACCGTAAGTAAAATTCTGTGCAGCAAGATTATAACATCCTATGCAGTCAAAGGGACAGCCCGAAAGGTAGATACTGCATCTGACACCTTCACCATCCACAAAAGTTCTTGGCTCCACTTTGGCAATGTGGTAACGCCCTTCATATATCTTTAGTGCATTCATTTTGAATCATCCATATGTTTGACTCTTGCACTGATTTCCTTATGACGGCCTTTTATCGTCGGACGTACAACCGGATTCCCCAGATAACCGCATGTTCTCTTGACGACATCCACTGTTTCTGGATTCTGGTTGCCGCAGTTTGGACATTTGAACCCTGTATCCGTGGTCTCGAAATCACCTTCAAAACCACAGTCAAAACACTGATCAATTGGTGTGTTTGTTCCAAAATATCCTACTTTATCATATGAATAGTCCCAGACAGCTTCCAATGCTTTTAAGTTATGTGTCATCTTAGGATATTCACAATAATGAATAAAACCGCCGCCGGCAAGGTGCGGATAATCCTGTTCAAAATCAATCTTTTCAAACGGTGTAATGTTTTTTCTTACATCATAGTGGAAAGAGTTCTGATAGTATCCCTTATCAGTGATATCTTTTATTTCACCGAATTTTTCATAGTCGAGTCTGCAGAAGCGGTCGGTGAGAGACTCACTCGGTGTCGCATAAATACTGAAGAACACATCATATTCTTCTGTCCACTCCAGCTGATATTTTTTCATTTCCCTTAAAATATCCAAAGTGAATTCTTTCGCTTCAGAATCTGTTTCCCAGTCAGGACCGTAAAATGATGTTGCTGTCTCATACATTCCGATATAACCCATGGACAGGGTACAACGTTTCCCTTTAAATAGACCCATGACGCTTTTTCCCGCTTCCAGACGTTTGCCGAATGCGCCGCTTTTGTAAAGGATAGGACCATTGTCACTGATGACATCTTCAAGACGTTTTAATCTGAAGACAAGAGCATCATGCATCAGATTCATTTTCTGATGGAAATTATTCCAGAAATTCTCCTTGCTGCCTTTCGACTCTATGGAAATCCTTGGTAAATTGAGCGTGACCACACCCAAGTTGGCCCGCCCTTCATTCACACTTTCACCGGTCTCGGGGTCCGTCCACTGCGGCAGGAATGAGCGGCAGCCCATCGGAGTTTTAAAATCGCCAAGCAGTTCCACAATTTTATCGTAATTCAACACATCCGGATACATACGTTTGGACGAGCATTCCAGAGCCAGCTGCTTAATGTCATAGTTTACATCCTCTTTATCGAGGTTGACTCCCTTTTTCAATGCAAACACAAGCTTCGGAAATATAGCTGTAAATTTCTCAGCACCCAGCCCGTCAATCCTCGTCTGCAGCACAGCTTTTTGTACCATTCTGCTGTATTCATCCGTACCGAGTCCGAAGCCGATTGTGACAAACGGCGTCTGTCCGTTTGAAGTATAAAGTGTGTTTATCTCATACTCAAAACTTTGAACAGCATCTTTAATATCTTTCTCCACACGTTCTTTGACATACTGGTCCAGTTTTTCAGGCAGGACGAATTCTTCACCAATTTTACGGTGCTTCCCTTCATTCAGCCTGGCATATTTGCCCAGTGTTTTATCAAAGTGGTCAACGGTTACACCGCCATACTGGCTGCTGGACACGTTGGCGATGATCTGAATAATCTGTGCAGCCGCTGTCTGAACAGATTTCGGTGATGTGACTTTGGCATTCCCCATCTGGAAACCTTTTGACAGCATGCCTTCTATATCAATCAGGCAGCAGTTCGTCATCGCCTGGAACGGATGATAATCCAGATCATGAAAATGAATGTCACCGTCCTGGTGTGCTTCCGCAATATGTTTTGGAAGCATCTTTTTAAGTGCATATGATTTCGCTACAACCCCGGCGGTCAAATCTCTGAAAGTATTGAAAGTTTTACTGTCCTTGTTCGCGTTCTCGTTCACTATTTCAGGTTTATACGTGATTAAACTGTCTAAATTCTTCTCTAATGTTTTCATATCCATCCTCCTGAACACAATATATAGATTTAATAATAAATCTAACACTATATACAGTGTTTCAGGAGGTGATTCTCGTATTTTCATTAAATGGTCATTTCTGACGTTCAAATATGTCGATTATGAGAAAACTCATATTTAAAGACCTTCCACTTCATCTTTCACAAACTCATCAAGGCGTGTCAGTGTATCCATAATATCTTCTTTTGTCGTTTCTGGATTGATGGTACACATGCGGATGACTTTCTGATTATTTAATTCTGTAGTATACGTTACGGCATAACCGGATGCCGCCATTCGTTGCGCGGCATTGGAAAGTATTTTATTATTTTCAATTTCATTTAAATTAGGATGTATATATTTAAAGCTCAAAATCGACAGGCTCGGACGTGATATAATCTTCCAGTTTTCCATCTCTTCAACGCATTCTTCTGTATACTCAGCCAGCTGCTGGCCGTAATCAATACGTGCCCGGAACTGTTCTTCACCGAGTACCTGCAGTGTAATCCACAACTTTACCGCACGGGCGGGGCGTGTGAGTTCCATACCGATCATTTCCGGGTCTATGACGTCGTCATCACTTTGAATATCATCCAGATACTCTGCCTGCTCGCTGAAACTGTTCAGCAGATGCTGCTTGTCTTTAACGATGACCATGGCACAGCTGTATGTCTGGAACAGCAGCTTATGTGCATCCCAGCTGACACTGTCCGCACGTTCAATTCCGGGGAATAAATCCCGTCCTTTCGTTGAAAGCAGGTGGGACAAGCCATAAGCACCATCCATATGCAGCCATAGATCATGTTCCGCACAAACATCCGCCATGCCTTCAATATCATCCACGGCACCTGTATTCGTTGTTCCCGCAGTGCCCACCACCAGCACCGGCTTCATACCTTCTTCTATATCCTTTTTAACCACTGATGACAGCTCATTCACATTCATCTTGAATTCTTCATCGACTGATATCCTTCTTACATTCTCTTTTGGAATACCTGCTGTATGGAACGCTTTGCTCAATGAATGGTGGACCTGGTCGGATATGTAAACAGTCGCATTGTAGAGTTCTTTAGTCGCAATCTTCTCATCACGAGCAGTGACGACAGCTGTCAGATTGGCCATTGAACCGCCGGAGACGAACACACCGCCTGCCGGTTTTATTTTAAAACCAAGTTTTTTTGCAAAGTAGTTGATCAGATTTCTCTCGATGCTGATCGGTAACGTCGCATTCTTAAAATTGGATGCATGAATATTATTTGCGGTCGTTAAAATATCACCCAGCCATGATAATCTCGACCCCGGTCCAGGGATAAATGAAAATGACCGAGGATGGTTGTTACGATGTATGTATTCAAGAATTTCATTATCAAGTTCATTCATAATTTCATAAATGTCACGCCCGATTTCAGGCACTTTCATATTTTCATACTTATCGATCAGACTTTGCGGGGCTCTTTTTGTTGCCGCCATCGTTCCCAGATCCCGTTTCAAATATTTATTGACCTCGTCCGCAATAATATTCTGCAGATCCAGGTCCTTTTCTCTAAATTCCATCACCATAATTTTCACTCCTTAATATATTTTAAATTTATCATACCGGGAAGGATTTAAGAATTAAAAAACTGCCGGAACCTCTTATAAGGTTTCAGCAGCTCTATTTATTTTTTCACATTTGTCACATCTGTCGTTTTATCGTGGTTGATCAGCATTCTGAAAAGGAGGATGATTTCATTCAAAAGATGGGCCTTGAATACCGAATCTTCATCCAGCTCTTTAATACAATCAAATAAGTCTTCCAGAACAGGGTGGTCTACATCAATTTTTGACATATCTTCATCAATGAGAGGAAGTACCTTTTCCAGGGTTTCCATTTCTCTTTGAGTGAATTTCAAGTGCAGGTTCCTCGGTATATAAATTAAATTCCCCACATGAATCAGATACAGTTTGATAAACTGCAGCTCTCTTTGAATTTTATTCAGGTCGCGCAGACCTTCTTCATTGGAACGGTGGTAACTGTATTCATCATGTTGAAACTGCAGCAGCTGTTCGGCTTCATTCATGATTTTCTGTATCGCTTTATAGTTTTTATCCGATTTAGCAGACTGGAATTTTTCATCGGTCAACTCTTTCAAACGTTTGTTAAGCAGTTTTTGAATGTTTTTTTTCGCAGTGGTCGCCAGCTCTTTAATCCGGTCCGTATATTGCGGCGGTAATATCAGATAGTTGATCACCGTGCTTGTCGTCAGGCCGATCATCGTCGTTGCGAGCCTTGAAGTAAAGTGATACAAGTAAGCATCCTGTACTGACGGAATCATTGCAACAGCTGTGATCGCTGCAACGAGCACCCCGTCATACAGTTTCAGACGGTACGTGACCAAAATGGTTAATGTTGCGGCAATTGCATATGTAATTGCACTTTCTCCAAATATGAACAACGACACGACAGCAATGAAAGTACCGATGATTGACGCAGGAAAACGTACATATGCTTTTTTCAGTGAAGCTTTCGCCGTCGGTTCGATGGTGACTATTGCAGTGATTACCGCAAATATGGGCGGCAGATTCAGCCATATACATATCAGGGCAGTAAGAAATGTTGAAATCCCTGTTTTTATAATCCTTTCGCCGAATATCTTTCTCAGTTGCAACATACTATCGACTTCTTTCTAAATAATCTCTTCCTGTAATGATACCAAATATTCAGGCTTTAATGAATTTCTCCAATAAAAAAAGACTAAGCCGAAGCTTAGCCTTCATTCGATTAAATTATTGTGCTGTAAATCCGCCCTCGACTGTTAAGCTGTTTCCTGTCGTGACAGTATATTTATATTGTTTCACGTGAAAAACAAACCCAATATAAAGACAGTACAACAAGTTGCCTCAGGTACAAAATCCTATGACAGTTAATATATTTTAGATTATTAAGCATTCGAAAATAAAAGAACAAGAAAATTAACTCCATAACAGTTCAGTCAATCTTGTATTTTGTGATGCGAAACACAATATTGAGCAAATCATAATGTTAAAATGGTTATAGAACAGATTTGAATTACAAGGAGGATCATTTAATGAACAGTCGTTTTGAAGACAAAGTCATACTGATTACAGGTGCAGCTTCCGGGCTTGGGCAGGCTGGTGCCCAGCGTGTCGCAAATGAAGGTGCAAAGCTCTCTCTGGTGGATTTAAATGAAGATGGTTTGAAAGAAACAGAGAAGATGATCAAAAATGAAATGCCTGATGCTGAGATTCTTTTGATTACTGCCGATGTTTCCAAAGAAGAAGATGTGAAAAATTATGTAAAACAGACAGTTGACAAATTCGGTAAAATTGATGGTTTCTTTAACAATGCGGGTATCGAAGGTAAACAGAACTTAACTGAAGATTATACGTCTGAAGAATTTGAGAAAGTTGTCAGCATCAACTTGAATGGTGTTTTCTTCGGCATGAAACATGTCCTTAAAGTAATGAAAGAGCAGGGCGCGGGCTCAATCGTCAATACAGCTTCTGTCGGCGGTATCCGCGGCGTCGGCAACCAGTCAGGCTACTCAGCTACAAAACATGGTGTCGTCGGGCTTACACGTAACTCCGCTGTAGAATATGGACAATTCGGTGTTAATATTAACGCGATTGCTCCCGGCGCTATTATGACGGCAATGGTTGAAGGTTCATTAAAACAGATGGATCCTGAAAACTGGGAAGAGGCCGGCAAAGAATTCGTCTCAGTCAACCCGATGAAACGTTTCGGGACACCGGAAGAAGTCGGCTCACTGGTAGCATTCCTGTTATCAGAGTCAGGTTTCATCAATGGCGCAGTCATCAACATAGACGGCGGCCAATCATACAAATATTAAGGAAATAAAAATCCGGACTCTGAGAAGAGTCCGGATTTACGTTTATATACTAAACCTCATGCGGCCGTGGTTGATTAATCACAGCTTTGTAATTGTCCATCAGGTTATAGAGATACCTGCGTCCAGCTTCGAACTTCTCATCGTTGATGATCTGTTTCTCAGTCTGGACAAGGACCTCTTCCTCCGGCTCATAAATCTGGTCTTTTGCCAGAAATTCTTCAATGCCGACTGCATCGATTTCCGGATGGAACTGCAATGCAAGAATATTGTCATTCACAACAAATCCCTGGTTATTACAGTTTTGGTTATAGTAAACCTTCTCAGCACGTTCAGGGATTGAGAAAAAATCCTGGTGGTGCTGGAATAATCGGATTTCACTTGGGAGCCCCTGCAGAAGCGGATGCTCTGTAGCACCTTCCACTTCATATAAATAGTGCCAACCGATTTCCATGTGTGCCATTCTCTGAACTTCGCCGCCAAGTGCGGTTGATAAAATCTGTGCGCCTAAGCAAATTGCCAGCATACTTTGATTTTCATCAACAAGCTTCTTTAACCACTCTGCTTCTTCGACCACAAAAGGGTAGTTTTCAGTTTCATATGCCGTCTGGCGTCCACCTAATATAACCAGCAGATCAAATGTCTCACCCACAGGTAATGGATCACCTTCATAAATTCTGGCAGTGTTTACTTGATAATTATTTTCTTTTGCCCAGTCTTTTATATACCCTAATGGTAAAAGCGGGTCATGTTGGATCACTTGTATGATCATTTTAATTGCCTCCTTTTCTAATAAAACTCCTCCTTGAAATTAAGTCGCTTTTTACTCGATACGACACACACTATAGTACAAAAGTATTTTGTGGTCAAACTAACAGACTGTGTATTTCAATGTGTAATTTCTTATCTCTACATATATACTATGTAAACTAAATTATAGTAACTTAAACATTTCACCTTGTCACACGTATTATTACACGTTTAGTATTTTGAATATTAAGAATAAAAATTCACGATTATTAAAATATATGCTAAAATATCCTTAATGTTTTATTCTTCAGACAGGGGGTGCCAACATGACTGTAGAAATGACCTTTGTAGCTGTGATGATTATTTTAATGCTGGGATTATTACTATTTGAAGTTGCCCGTGCAGACTTTATCATATTTTTCTTTTTAGTATTATTTTTACTGTCGGGCACCATAACCACTGAGCAGGCATTGAGCGGATTTTCCAACGAAGGTATGCTTACCGTTCTATTGCTGTTCATCGTTGCAGGCGCCATTCAAAAGCACGGTATTATAGAAAACTTCATCTACGGGATACTGGGTAAATCAAAATCTCTACATATGTCCATGGTGAAGTTACTCGCACCCATATCTTTTGCTTCCGGATTTTTAAATAACACGCCAATCGTTATTACACTGACCCCGATTTTAAGAGACTGGGCAAGGGATAACGGTTTTTCACCTTCCAAGCTTTTAATCCCGCTGTCTTATGCAACAATTCTTGGCGGGACGATTACGATGATCGGCACATCCACCAACCTGATTGTTAATGGATTACTGATAAACGCAGGTGTCGAAGGCTTTTCATTCTTCACTTTGGCTATCGTCGGGCTGCCCATCACTTTAGTCGGGCTGATCTATATTTTGACCATCGGCTATAAAATCTTACCCAGTAACTTGGGTGCCGAAGATACGATTCGTAAAGAGGCAAAAGAATTTTTAGCTGAAGCCACTATCGGAGAAAAGTTTGAATATATCAACGATAAAATTATTACCGCTTCAAAAAATTCGTTAAAAGGGATTTACATCATTGAGATTATCCGCGAAGACGGGGAACATGTATTTCCTGTCAGTGCACATACCATCATACGAAAAGGAGATAATTTGATCTTTTCAGCAACTCTCAGCAGAATAGCTGAAGTTGAAAAATTAAAAGGTGTTTCTTTAGAAACAGGCACCAACGAGAGTCTGGAAGTTCTGCAGAATGACAACCATCACCTTGTGGAGGCGGTCATTTCCCATAATTCAGGTTTAGTCGGCAGAACCATCAGAAGCGCGCTGTTCAGATCAACGTATAATGCAGGCGTCATTGCAGTCCACAGAAACAACCAGCGGATTACGAGCCGTGTCGGTGATATCGTCTTGAAGCCCGGGGATACTTTACTTCTGTTGGCTGAAAACAGCTTTGTTCAAAAACATCAACATTCACATAACTTTTATGTCGTCTCTACAGTGAATCCGCCTGAAACGTTAAGACAGAGCAATTTAAAAGGGGCGCTTGCCCTCGGCCTTCTATTGGTGATGATTCTGTCCGTCACGCTTGGCATGCTGTCAATGTTTGAAGCCATGCTGATTGCAGTCATTCTATTGATTATTACCAGGCTGATCAACTGGTCAGAGATATTAACGTATATCCAGTTCGATGTCATTCTATTGATTGCCAGTGCTTTTGGAATCGGGGCCGCAATGACCCAGTCAGGGCTCGCGCATTTCATTGCGGAAAACATGCTCGCCTTTGCGCGTCCGCTTGGTATTCTTGGTATCATATTCATCGTTTACATCGTGACCAATATATTTACAGAGCTGATTACAAACAGTGCCGCAGCAGTCTTGATGTTCCCGATTGCATTTGAGATTGCAACCCAGATGGATATCCCTTACATGGGACTTATCATCACTATTGCAATCGCCGCATCGTGCAGTTTCATCACACCTATCGGGTATCAGACCAACCTGATCGTCTATGGTCCCGGCGGCTACAAATTCAGCGACTACGTAAAAATAGGTACACCATTAGTACTCATTACCATGGTAATGACGTCAACAATCGTATACTTTGTATGGTACTAAAAAAGGACTTTCGTTTAGAAAGTCCTTTTAAAATCCTTTATTTTTTCTCCGATTTCATCCCTTACCCTCTGAAATTCAGACCAGTCCTTACCTGCAGGATCATCAAACGGCCAATGCTCTTTCTCAACCCCATGAGGGATTACAGGGCAATTCACATCTGCATCACTGCATAATGTAACGACTAGATCAGAACGTTTCAAAATATCCGCCTCTATAAGATCTGACGTCTGGGACGAAATATCAATATCTATTTCATCCATTGCCCGAATCGCCTTTGGATTGACCCCGTGGGTTTCAATCCCCGCCGAATAAACTTCCCACCCGTCGCCGAGTATCGTTCTGCCGAGCCCTTCAGCCATCTGAGAACGGCACGAATTGCCTGTACATATAAAGTAAATTACTTTCTTATCCATTAAATCAATTCCTTTCTAGAATAAAAGCAATGTCAAATAAAGACCGATAAGTGTCGATATGAGCACCGGTATCGTAATGACGATTCCCACTTTAAAATAAACACCCCATGATATCTTCATGCCTTTTTGTGTCAGTACATGGAGCCACAACAGAGTCGCAAGTGAACCGATGGGTGTGATTTTAGGTCCAAGGTCGGAACCGATGACATTCGCATACACAAGACCTTCCTTAAGCATCCCCCGGACACCGGACTGGTCGATTGCTATGGCATCAATCATCACTGTCGGCATATTATTCATTACCGATGATAAAAATGCAGCGATGAAGCCCATACCCATAATTGCAGCGAACAGACCCTGGCCTGCGAGCGCCGTTAAAGCATCCGCAAGAAGATCTGTAATACCCGCATTCCTTAAACCGAATACCACAATATACATTCCGAGCGAGAAAATAACGATATTCCATGGTGCCCCTTTAATGACTTCCCCGGTATTCACCGCTTGTGATCTGCCGGCCAATATTAAAAATATCACCGCTATAACCCCTGCGATAACCGATACGGGCACCGCAATGAATTCACTCGCCAGATATCCGGCCAGTAGAATCCCAAGTATTACCCAGGAAATCCTGAAGAGCTTCTTATCCTTGATCGCATCTTCCGGTTCAGCAAGCTCACGCGCTTCAAAGTGGCGCGGGATGGAATTCCTGAAGTAGATCAACAGCACTGCAATACTTGCTGCAATAGAAAATAAGTTTGGGATGAACATACGGCTCAAGTACTCCAGAAAACCAATCCCAAAGTAATCTGCAGAGACGATGTTCACAAGGTTACTCACAATAAGCGGCAGAGAAGCAGTGTCTGCAATAAAGCCACTCGCCAGTACGAATGGGAATACAATCTGTTCTTCAAACTTCAAATTACGTACCATCGCCAGCACAATCGGCGTCAGTATCAGCGCTGCACCGTCATTGGCAAAAAAGGCCGCAACAATCGCACCGAGTAATATTATGTAGACGAACATTTTGATTCCGTTGCCTTTACTCGCTTTCACCATATGTCTTGCCGACCATTCGAAGAAGCCGATTTCATCGAGAATCAAAGAGATGATGATGACCGCTACAAAAGTCAGTGTGGCATTCCACACAATATCCGCCACTTCTATGACATCACCGAATGAGACTACACCGGTCAATATTGCCAAGACCGCACCGATTGTTGCTGTAATGCCGATATCCAGACCTTTGGGCTGCCATATAATAAACACCAATGTCAGTAAAAATATCACTATTGCCAAAATCGTCATGATGCACAGTCACCTTTGCTGATAGATTTGCAGACACACTCTTCATTGTCACGGGCAATCAGATTTATGTACCTGCTTACTTCTTTTAAAACTTCATTATTTAATTTATACATCTTTTTATTACCGTCCCTGCGGATGGTGATCAGATCATTATCACTCAGTGCCTTCATATGATGGCTTAAAGTCGGCTGAGAAAAATCAAAATACTTTAACAGATCATCTGCACAAAGTTCTCCGCAAGATAATAAATCCAATATTTCCAATCGGCTTGGATTTGCAATTAATTTTAAATAACTTGATAATTTTTCATATGTCATGCCATCTCCACCTTCCAATATATAGATTACTATCTATATAGAATAAAGTCAATGTAGTTTTTAAATTAAAAACAGGACTTTTCAGCCCTGTTTTGAATATCATTTATTCCATTTTTAAAGTCATCGCATTTATTGCAACTATTATTGTACTCAGAGACATTAATATTGCTCCGACTGCCGGGGAGAGTATCAATCCCATAACGGCTAATATCCCTGCTGCAAGCGGAACTGCTAAAATATTATAGCCTGCACCCCACCATAGGTTTTGTACTGTCTTCTTCATGGTATTCTCTGCTAAAGAAAGGAAGTGAATAATGTCTGCCGGATCGCTTTTCACTAAAATAATATCTCCCGAATCGACCGCAACGTCGGTACCGGCGCCGATTGCCACGCCGATATCAGCTCGTACCAAACTGGGTGCGTCATTAATTCCGTCTCCGATCATCATGACTTTTTCGCCCCGGGATTGATAGTCCTGGATAATCCTTTCCTTATCTTCTGGCATTAATTCTGCTCTGACTTCTTCAATACCAAGTTCCTGGGCCACCGCTTCCGCCACCTGCCTGTTATCACCTGTCAACATGACAGGACAGATACCGCGTTCAATAATTTTATTTATCATATCTCTGGAACTTTCTTTAATCTTGTCGCCCTGGGCCACAATGCCATAATTTTCACCGTCAACAACCAGAAAGCTCACCGAATTACCCTGGCCGGCCAACTCTGAAAACTGTGTCTCATTATAAGATATGTTCTTATCTTTCAAGTAAGACACGCTTGTGATTTTCATGTCTTTATCATCAATGTATGATTCTAAACCTACTCCGGGTAGGTTATTCACATTTTCCGCTCTTGGAATATGCACTTTCCTGGTAGTCGCTTCATCCATTATGCCTTCAGCAAGCGGGTGAGATGAGCTCTGCTCAATTGCTGCCATCAAACCGAGTACTTCATCATCAGAATATTTTTCACTATAACTTTCAACATGGTTAACGGCAAAGTTGCCTTCAGTTAACGTCCCTGTTTTATCCATCATAATATAATCTAAGTGTTTCGCTGTTTCGAGTGATTCACGATTTTTCACAATTAAACCATTTTTTGCTCCAAGTGACGTTGAGCGTGCTGTCACTAATGGAATTGCAAGACCAAGAGCATGCGGACAAGCGATGACAAGAACCGTCACCAATCTCTGTAAGGCAAAATCCACATCTCCCTGAATCATCAGCCAGACAACGAATGATATTATACCCACACTTAAAGCAAAGTAGAATAAATATCCTGCAACTTTATCCGACATCAGTTCAGCTCTTGATTTATCACTTTGCGCTTTACTTACAAGACCGATGATCTGCGATAAATAACTGCTCTCACCCGTGCCTGTCACTTCAATAATGAGTGTACCCGAACCATTCACGGTTCCGCCGATGACTTCGTCATTCAGTGTTTTTTCAACCTTCTTCGATTCACCTGTCACCAGAGATTCGTCCACTGAACTTTTTCCTGAAATGATCTTACCGTCAGCAGGTATATTATCTCCAGCCATTATCTGAACTTTATTTCCTGCATTAACTTCAGATAATTCAACTTCTTTTGTATTACCGTCATCATCTATCAGCATTGCCGTATTCGGCAGGAGTTCAGCCATCTTTTTCAATGCATCACTTGCATTACCCACCGCTTTCATTTCAACCCAGTGACCAAACAGCATAATCAGTATCAAAGACGCCAATTCAAAGAAGAAATCCATCGTCTGAGCATCCGCAGCCGTAAAATGGTTCATATAGAATGCAAACAGACTGTATACATAAGCGACGGATATACCCATCGCCACAAGTGTCATCATGCCCGGTTTATGCTCTTTCAGTTCATCAACTGCACCTGATAAAAAAGGCTGGCCGCCGTATATGAATAATACTGTCGCAAGTATCAGCACTGCCCAGTCTGAGCCCGGGAAAGTAAATTGAAATGGAAGTGTAATACCCATCATGGGTGCTATAAATAGTATAGGTATGCCGAATAATAAAGAGATGAAAAATTTCTGTTTAAAATCACCATGATGGTGGTGGTCATGTCCACTATGATTGTCGTGGTCATGGTGATGATGTTCATCTTCACCGCTGTGATGATGAGAGTGGTTGGTTTCATCATTTCTGCTGTGTGACATCTTAACTCTCCCTCCTTCTTATATTTTAACCTTACGCTTATTATATACCCCTGTAGGGTATTAGTCAATTTTAGCAAAATCACTTTCTCATAATGATTTCTTTATCTTTTTTTAATATATTAATTAAGATTATCCAAACGCTCTTTAGGGTAAACCAAGATAAAGGAGAGTGGTTATCAATATGAGTAAATCTGTACTTATTGTTGTGACAAATCATGACAGGATAGCAGGCAATAAAGATCGTCCAACAGGATTATGGTTATCAGAAGCAGCAGAGCCCTATATCGCTTTTCAAAGTGCTGGATTCAGAGTTGATATTGCATCACCTAAAGGTGGCAATGTACCAATAGATCCAAATTCGGTGGAGGATGGAAATGATGATGAAAGATTCACCGAGGTAACGAAGATGCTCCAACAGACAGAGCGTATCGGAGATCTGGTATATGAAGGATATGATGCAATATTCTTTGCAGGCGGACATGGTGCAATGTATGATTTCCCTGGTCACGCAGACATACAGAACATTATGGCTTATTTCAAAGATGATGGAAGAATCATCAGTGCTGTCTGTCACGGTCCTGCAGCATTTGCGGATGCCAAAACGAAAGATGGTAAATACCTGGTAGATGGCATTAAACTCACAGGATTTACAAATGTTGAGGAGAAAGCTATGAACCTTACAGAGGACATGCCTTTCCTGCTCCAGTCAAAACTGGAGGAGAACGGCGCAGGTTTTGTTGAAGGACGTGAGATGGAAGAGAATGTTGTTTCAAGCGGAAATTTTGTCACAGGTCAAAATCCAGCCTCAGCACAAGGGGTTGCTGAGGCAGTAATTAACAGACTTAAATAATTTTAACCCGGGTGTAATTACCCGGGTTTTTATTTGCGATTTCATACAGTAATGATACTTCTATATTAATAGGTTATAATTGTTCATTTATCTGATAAAAATTGACAGACAAGTTTACTTAATTTTGTAAGAGTGTTAATATTTTTTATGAATTAAGAATATTTAGTAATTTTACAAGAGGAGGAACTTCATGAATTACCGAATTGGTGTAGACACAGGCGGTACTTTTACGGATGTCGCTTTAATCTCAGAAGACACAGGTGATATTTTAGTAACAAAAGTCCCGTCCACTCCGGACAACAGTGCGATAGGAGTGATGAGCGGAGTGAAACAGATTTTATCTGAAAATGATATTGCATCAGATAAAATCTCTTTTTTCACACATGGTTCTACCGTTGCCACAAATACACTGCTTGAAAGAAAAGGTGCAAAAACAGCTCTGATTACTACGAAGGGCTTTAAAGATATATTGGAGATTGGCCGTCAGACACGTCCGGACCTGTATAACTTCAGAGTACGCAGGTCAAAACCTCTCATTCCTAGAAATCTCAGATGGGAAATTAACGAACGTATCAATGCCCAAGGTGAGGTGATAAAAAACTTTCAAAGAAAAGATATCAATAACCTCATAGAGATGATAAAGGAAGACAATATCGAATCACTGGTCATATGTCTAATCAACTCATTTTTAAATGATGAAAATGAAGTGAAACTTAAAAATATGCTGGCTGAGGAATTCCCTGACTTAGCCGTCACAATTTCTGCAGATATATTACCTGAGATTAAGGAATATGAACGGACAAGCACAGTCGCAGTCAATGGATATGTAATGCCTAAAATGCATTTCTATCTTCGAGACCTGGAGCAATCCATCAAGGATTACGGGATTTCCAGCGAGCTTTACATCATGCAGAGTAACGGAGGAATCATCACTACCGATACTGCAGTTGAACAGCCTGTCAGAACCGTCCTTTCCGGTCCCGCAGGCGGAGTAATATCTGGAACAGACGTTGCAGCACAGACCGGGTTGGAAAATCTCATCACAATCGACATGGGCGGAACCAGTCTCGATGCCTCACTGATAGACAAAGGAGAGCCGCAGTATACTACTAACAGTCAGATTAATGATTTCCCTATCAACGTGCCTATGGTCGAAATGCATACGATAGGGTCCGGTGGAGGCAGTATCGCATGGATTGACACCGGAGGTGCTCTCAGAGTCGGGCCTCACAGTGCAGGGGCAGATCCGGGGCCTGTATGTTACGACAAAGGGGGGACAGAACCGACTGTATCTGATGCCAACGCTATTTTGGGCAGATTGAATCCGGATTCCATTCTCGGCGGCAAGATGAAAATGAATCTCAAAGGGGCAAGAATAGCAGTTGAAGAAAAAATTGCAAAACCTCTCGGCTTATCTGTAGAAGAAGCAGCCGAAGGTATATTGAAAGTGGTAAACGCGAACATGGTCAGGGGTATCCGTGTGGTATCCGTGGAGAAAGGGCACGATACCCGTGATTTCTCACTGCTCGCATTCGGCGGTGCCGGACCGCTTCATGCTGTGGATATCGCACACGAACTAGAAAGTAAAAATGTAATCATACCATTCAGTCCGGGCATCAATTGTGCGACAGGCATGCTGATTGCAGATGTCCGCCACGATTATGTGAACTCATTCATTTCCACGACGACATCCATTGACTATGAGCGGTTGAACCAATCACTTAAATTACTAGAAGATACAGCGCGTGAAACATTGAAGAAGCAAGGGTTTAATCAGGAACACACTGAAATCAATCACAGCATTGATTTACGCTATGCCGGCCAGGCCTATGATATCAATGTTGAGCTCGATAATGCCGACACTGATGAAGAAGCGATTGAGAAAGCAATTCAGAGCTTCCATGAAATACATGAGAAAATTTACGGCTTCAGCCGTGTTGGAGAAAAACTGGAAACGGTCAATGTACGAGTATCTTCTTTTGGCTTGATTGAAAAACTGGAAAGTAAAAAATTGGATGCGACTTCTGATGCTGAAGTACCCTACACAACCCGCGACGTTTATTTCGATGGGGATTTCCACGAAACCAAAATCTATCAACGTTCTGACTTATATATGGACTTTGTCTTTGAAGGACCTGCAATCATAGAACAGCTCGATTCTACTGCCGTAATTTATCCAGAACAGACTACGAGAGTGGACTCCTATGGCAACTTGATTATCGAAAATACCAATTCTGTCGAAAAGGAGGATGAAATCAATGGCTAAAATTGACGGTATCACTTTAGAAGTTATGAAAAACTCATTTTACACTATTGCTGAAGAGATGGGTGTCACTCTTATAAAAACGGCATTATCAACGAACATTAAAGACAGGGTAGACTGTTCGACGGCACTGTATACGAAAGATGGCGACCTGGTCGCACAGGCGGAACATGTGCCGCTCCACCTAGGGCTGATGCCATCAGTGGTGAGGGAAGTACTTAAAATGTTCCCTGAGGAAGATTTGAATCCGGGCGACGCAATTTTAATCAACGATCCCTATGTGAGCGGCTCTCATCTGCCGGATATTTTCATGGTCAGCCCGATATTCCATGAAGGTGAACTTGTAGCCATCGCATCCAACGTCGCACACCATGTTGACGTAGGCGGTCTTGCTCCCGGAAGCATGTCCGTTAAAGCGACAGAGATTTTCCAGGAAGGTCTCAGATTATCCGGTGTCAGAGTCCGTAAAGGAGGCAAACTTGATAATGAAATTATCCGTTTGCTGAAATCAAATGTACGGACAGGCGATGAAGTGTTGGGTGATATTTATGCACAGCTCGCTGCAAACTCAGTAGCAGAGCAGCGCCTTACCGATCTGATAGATAAATACTCACTGGAACACATTTTCAACAGTATGGAGGAAATTATAAATTACTCCGACAGAAGAATGCGTGCCGCAGTAAAGGAAGTCCCTGACGGTGAATACAGCTTTGAAGATGTACTGGAAGGAGACGGTATCACTGAAGATGAGATTACCGTCAAAGCCAATGTCATCGTACATGGCGATGAAATTACTGTAGACTTCACAGGTACCAACCCACAGACGGTCGGTCCTATGAATTCCACACTCGGTGTTACGAGCGCATGTGTCTACTATTCGATCAAGTCATTGCTGGAACCGGACGTGCCCCCTAATGCCGGCACTTATAAATGTTTGAATATCGTTGCTCCGAAAGGAACGATAGTGAACCCGGATTTCCCGGCACCGGTATCCAACGCCAACTTGAATACTTCACAAAGAATTACTGATACAATCTTTGGTGCCCTGGCGGATATACTGCCTGAAAAATCAATGGCAGCATGTTCCGGAACAATGACAGGCTTTTCCATCGGGGGTTATAACAAGGATGAAAGAAAATATTTCTCTTATGTAGAAACATACGGCGGCGGACAGGGTGCTTTGGATGATATGGACGGCATGGACGGCGTCCATACGAATATGACAAACACTTTGAACACACCTGTTGAAGTCATCGAGCAGAGCTTCCCGTTCAGCGTCAAAAACTATTGCTATATAGATGACAGCGGGGGGGCCGGCAAATATCGCGGCGGTACAGGACTGCAACGGGAGCTACAATTGCTGGATGACGGCTTCACAATCACACTTACCGCAGACCGTGCAAAAAATAACCCATGGGGATTATTTGGAGGCAACGGCGGCCAGACATCACAATGCACTATCTTCACAAATGAAGGTGATGAGAAAAAGATCAAATCGAAAGAGACAATAAAAGTCCATAAAGGGGATTCAATCAGACTTCAAACTGCCGGCGGCGGTGGATATGGTTCACCAAAAGAAAGAAGTGCTGATGATATTGAGAAAGATATAGAACTCGGCTTCATATCTGAGGCACAGGCAGAAAAAGATTATAATTACAGTAAATGAAACTAATTTTAAGGGGTGCTTAATTATGGAAAAATATGAACATGAACGTGAATATTTTGATCAAATGGATGAAGTAAAGTCCCCGACGGGAAAAGTGATCGGTCTCGCCATAGCAGTTCATGCTGTGGCACTGATATATGTCTATATATGGCAGACCATTTTAACAATATAAATTAACATTGGAGGTAGTCATGGCTTTAACTATATTTGTTATTTACTTCGGCGGACTTTTGATTGCTGGCCCTTTAGCAGCAAGACTTATGAAAAAGAAAGACTCCAGTGATTATATACTTGCCGGCCGCCAGGTGCCCACCTGGCTGGTGACAGGAGGAGTCGTTGCCACATTAATCAATTCGGCAACATTATTGGGGTATGGAGGAAGCGGATATTCCCTTGGAATCACTGCTTACTTTTCAGCAATGGGGTTTATCGCAATACTGATATGGGTGGGTTATTACTTCATACCAAAACTAAGAAGAGCAGGTATTGTAACTGTTCCTGAACTCTTTTCAAGAATGTTCGGATGGCAGCATAAAGTGACAGCAGTCCTTCTGGTCATGGCCAGAGATATGGGTGTGACTGCAGGAGCAGCCATTGGAATGGCAGTCGTTTTAGGCTCTGTCTTTGATATTTCGATTGATCTGGCACTGGTAATTACAGTGTTCATTACATTGTTCTTTACTGTCACAGGTGGAATGTGGGCAGTTATGATTACTGACACCATACAGTCCGTAATTCTTTTAATTGGTACTACGGTGATGATTCCACTGGCTATAGCTTATGTCGGCGGATGGGACACCTTAATAAACGCAATTCCTGAAACTCACAGTGATATGTGGTTTGCAGGTGGGCCACAAATACTCGGGTGGGTATTACTGGGAGCTTTAACCACGATAGCATACCAAACTTTGATTCAAAGAGGATTATCAGCAGAATCGGATAAAGCTGCTAAAAACGGGTTTTTATATGCCGGAATCATCACAATAATCTGGTATATGGTACCCTTCTTCATCGGTACTGTAGCTTTTGTAATTTTCCCTGACATCACACCGGATGAAGCCTTTTTAAGTTTGACAAGATTATTTGGAACACTGGGCAGCCTACTATTTGCAGTAATTATCGTTTCATCGTGTATATCGACGTTATCTTCAACAGTGCTGACTACAGCCTCTAATATTTCTAATGATATTTATAAGCAATGGATCCATAGAAATGCTTCTGAAAAAAGTGTTGTACTGGTGTCCAGAGTCTCCGTTGTAGTCGTCGCTGTAGTAGGGGCTTTGGTTGCAAGATCTCTGCCGTATATTCTGGAGCTTTTGCTTACAGGCGGACGTATAATGGCATCATCATTATCTCCTGTCCTCTTGGCAATTGTTTTTTGGAAACGTGCTAGGAGAGCTTTTTACAGCACCATATTAGCGATGGTTCTCGGTGCTTTAACAACTATTACACTTGTTATAATCGGAGAGCAGCTCGGCTCCGATGACGGTGCAGTTGTATTCGTATGGACAGTCGATCCGGTACTGGTCGGCATTCCTGTCACTGTACTCACCCTGGTCATTGGTACATTCATAGAGACCAGAGGGTGGAAAGACCCAAAGAAAACTGCTGTAACCGAGTCATAAAAAATAAGACCCGCCTCAATGACGGGTCTTATTTTTATTTATTTAGTAATTCCCCAAATATTCATCTAATTCCCAGCTTGTGATTTGAGCGCTGTATTGTTTCCACTCAATCATCTTGTTCTCAACGAAATGTTCATAAATATGTTCACCGAGCGCGCCTTTGACTATATCGTCTTCTCTCATCGCTTTTAAAGCGGTGTATAATGTTGTCGGTAAATCTTCAACATCTTCAGCTTTACGCTCTTTTTGTGTCATTTCATAAATATTTTCGTTCACAGGAGTCGTCAGGTCCGTTTTATTTTTTATACCATCAAGACCTGCTGCTAAAATCACCGACGTTGCGAGGTAAGGGTTTGCAGAAGGATCGAGTGATCTGACTTCAGCACGGGTAGCAGGACCACGGCTGGACGGGATTCTGAGAAGTGGCGTTCTGTTTCGACCGCTCCACGCGATATATCGCGGCGCTTCAAATCCGGATGCCAGTCTCTTGTATGAGTTGACCAACGGGTTACAGATTGCAGTGTATGCTCTGGCATGGTCTAATAAGCCGGCCATGAAATACCGCATTTCTTCACTTAGACCGAAATCGTCCTCTTCATCAAAGAATATATTTTTTCCGTCTCTAAATAGTGAAACATTGTAGTGCATACCGCTTCCCGGTTGATTATACATTGGTTTAGGCATGAATGTCGCATGCAGTCCGTACTTCCGTGCAATTGTTTTAGCTACAAGCTTGAAAGTTTGAAGTGCATCACTTGCTGTTAATGCATCCATATATTTAAAGCTGATTTCATGCTGGCTCGGCCCGAGTTCATGGTGGAACATCTCCACTTCAAAGTCCATCTGATCCAATGTTCTTGCAATCTCTCTGCGGCATTGACCGCTTGTATCGGTAATATCCAAATCAAAATAGCCGCTGTCATCATTAATTTCAGTTGTAATATTGCGGTCTTTATCCAATTTAAAGAAGAAGAATTCAGGTTCAGGCCCCAGATTCATATTGTCGTATCCAAGTTCATGCATTTCTTTAATGACTCTTTTCAAATTAGATCTTGGATCCCCTGTAAATGGCTCTCCATCAATACCATGAATATCACAGATCAGTCGTGCAGTTTTGTCTACGCCTTCAGTCCATGGCAATACGACCCAAGTATTCAAATCAGGCTTCAAATACATATCCGATTCTTCAACCCGGACAAACCCTTCAATGGAAGAGCCGTCGAACATCATGTCTCCATCCATTGCTTTTTCCAGTTGACTCACTGGTATTTCTAAGTTTTTAATTGCACCTAACACATCAGTAAATTGAAGTCTGACATACTGCACACCATCCGCTTCAACACTTTTATGAATATCCTCTCGTGAATATTCAGCCATTTAATAAAACACGCTCCTTATGATTCTTTATCATTTTTGACACATTTATTCCTAATATATTTTTCTACATATACTATTATAACCTCTCTGCAGACAGTTAAACGTATATTATTGGATTATTTATAATTTATCAGACCTTCATGATCCCAATTCATTTTTTATACCATTGTATCCTTTTTCCACGTTGAATATATTCTCATAGCCTTCCGCCTTCAACACACTGGCGGCAATTGCTGATCGGACACCTGACTGGCAGTGGACATAAATTGTATCATCTTTATCAAATGGCACTTCTTTATCTTTCGACATTAAATGACCGAAGTGCAGATGTTTCGCACTTTTTAAATTGCCTTCTTCATACTCCGCTTTTGAGCGGACATCCAGTATATTTTTATTTTCATAGTCAGCAGTTAATTCTGCAGGCTGTACGTTTTCATATGATGCGTCCACATACTGCTCAATATCATCTTCAGGTACAATGAGCGCAATATCATCAAACCCTATGGATGCAAAGTCTTTTTGCAGCTGCTCACTGTTTTTCGGGTCCGCAATCAACGTCATCGGCTGATTGAAATCTACATACCAGCCTGCAAACTGGAGAAATTTATCATTGTACGGAATATTGATAGATCCTCTTTTAAAGCCTTCAGCAAATGCTTCTTTGTTTCTTAAGTCGAAAATCTGCCCGGGCAACTGTTCGGGGGTACCGACAATCACTTCCGTCAGTGTAAATTCAGGCAGGCCTCCTTTATTCACTTTTTTCATGTGTGCAAAGTGAGTAGGCGGTTCAGGCTGGTCGCTCATCAGTTCTTTGACGAATGCTTCTTCATCTTCTGCTTTTAAAGCCCAGTTATTTTGACGTTCATAACCAAGGGTGGATAATGGTACTGCACCTAAAGCTTTACCGCAAGGACTGCCCGCGCCGTGTCCCGGCCAAACTTGAAGAAAGTCAGGATAATCTTCCAGCTTTTTCAGTGATCTGAACATATCTTTTGCACCAAGTTCAGTTGTTCCTTCCATCTTTGCTGCTTCTTCAAGCAGATCAGGACGGCCGATATCGCCGACAAATAAAAAGTCTCCTGTGAACATGCCCATCGGTTCATCGCTGCCGCCGCCGCGGTCGGTCAATACAAATGTAATGCTTTCTGGGGTGTGCCCCGGGGTATGCATCACTTTGAGTTCGACATTTCCCACCTCGATAATATCACCGTCTTTAAGGAATTTTGCATCTCCGGGTAAATTTTCGTATTTCCAATTTTCATCACCTTCGTCAGACACAAGTAACCGGGAACCAAACTTTCTTGCTGCATCTCTCAAACCGGATGCAAAATCCGCATGTATGTGCGTTTCTGTAGCATAAGTGATGTTGTAACCCTGTTTATCCGCCTCTTCTTTATATTCATCAAGTACCCGGCTCGGATCTATGATGATGGCATCTTTAGTTTTCTGGCAGGCGACCATATATGATGTCTGGGATAACTTCTCATCATAAAATTGTTTGAAGAACATTTTCATCCACCTCTTAATTATTATTTTAAATAAAAACAGATATGCATACTTTACTCATTTATAACATAATATTGAATAAGATTTCTGTAAATCGGATCCTTTATCTCAATGCAGGACCACACAGTCCTTTCTTCACGTTTACCCTCTATTGTTAAACATATTTCCCATAAACGTTTCATGCCCAATGTAATTCATATATAATGATAATTGACCTAAATAATTATAGGAGGGTTTATATGTCCAACGAGATAACTTCTCTGATTACAAAAACTCCGGAAGAAGGGTATCAGCTTGCTGTCCAGCTCTCAAGAAAAGCGATATCCACAATACTCCCGGACCCTGAATCTCGTAAAAAAATGTATCCGGATTATATAGGAGATGCAAGAAACATAGCACATGCCTCTGAAGTGGTGGCAATACATTTCCACACAATTTCCCAAGCTAATGACTTTTGGAAAGATAAGTAGTGTATTCTGAGACAAATCATTAAAATATGATTTGTCTTTATATTGTGTTTCTCTTTTGATAAGTTCAGCAATTGAAATGTATTGGATTAAAATAAAACTATTAATGATGGAGGTGAAGCAGTGACTGGTACAGACAATGAGTTAAATCCCCGGTCCAAGTGGCTGATCGGGGTAGGGATTACTTTTATAATGGCAATCATCGGATATCTTATTGCACTCCTGCCCGGTTTTTCATTGATCGGCCCTCTTGGAAGTGCAATTATTGCCGCAATCATCTATCGGCAGATTTTTGGCTATCCCTATGCATATCGCAGCGGAATCACTTTTTCATCTAAGAAACTGCTGCGGGTGGCAATCATTTTATATGGTCTTCGTTTAAATATAAATATTATTCTTGGTGAGGGGCTTGAGTTCCTTCTTAAAGATACGGCGGTCATAGCCTTTGCGGTTCTTACCATGCTCGGACTCTCTAAGCTGTTCAAGGCCGACTTCAAGCTTTCACTGCTTCTCGGAGTAGGGACGGGCGTATGCGGTGCAGCTGCAATCGCAGCTGTCGCACCAATTATAAAAGCAAAAGATGAAGATACAGGAATCAGTGTCGGAATCATCGCACTCGTGGGCACGGTATTTTCGATTGGCTACATATTATTGCGTCCGGTTCTGGGTATTTCAAATAACGACTACGGGGCATGGTCAGGAATGAGCCTGCACGAACTTGCCCATGTCGCACTTGCAGCAGAACCTGCAGGAAACAACGCTCTCGCCATTGCTCTGCTTGCCAAGCTCGGACGCGTCCTATTGTTGATCCCAATGTGTTTCATCATTGTATATTTTGTGAGACGCCATCAGAAGAAATCATCACCCGGCGACGTTAAAATACAGTTCCCATGGTTTTTGCTGGGCTTTGTTCTGATGAGTCTCGTGAATACATACATAATCGGACAGGTCATCTTCATCCCTGAATCTGTAATAGTAATAGTATATGACTTATCTACATTTTTACTGACCATGGCGATGGTGGGCCTTGGATTGAACGTCAGCCTAAATGATGTGAGAACCAAAGCCTTCAGACCTCTGATGGCAATGATCATCGTTTCCATCGGAGTGTCCATCCTTGCTTTCTTGATAATCTGATGAAAATGAAAAGCTGAACCCCTGTTGAATGGGTTCAGCTTTTTCATATGCCTGTCCAATTCGACAACAATGGGTAAATCAACCGCATCATTATTCGGTAAATCCGGTTCAAAAGTTGCTGTTGCCGATATGAATGAAGAAGAGGGTCAAAAAACCGTTGGTGAAATAAAATCCGACGGTGGGGAAGCAACCTTCTTCAAAGTAAACGTTTCAGATGAGGCGGACGTTAAAAAGTTGATCGACGATGTCGTTGATACTTATGGCAAGCTCGATGTCGCAGTGAATAACGCAGCGATAACTCCAGACGATAAACCGATAGCAGACATGGATATGGATTATTACGATAAACTGATGTCTGTCGATTTACGCGGTGTCGCATTATGTTTGAAATATGAACTGAAGTATATGGAAGATGCCGGCATTAAAGGCTCAATCATCAATACTTCATCAGTAAGCGGTATCCGCCCGCAACCTGCAAACCCGGCATATGTCGCGGCGAAGCATGGTGTGATTGGCCTGACTAAAAACGCAGCAATGGACTACTCTCCAAAAGGCATCCGTGTAAACTCGGTGGCGCCAGGCGCAATAGATACACCGATGCTGCGCGGTGCGCTTGAACAGTTTGGTTTTGAGCCGGATGAATATGCGAAAAAGTTAAGCATGCTGGAGCGTTTCGCCCAGGCGGACGAAGTTGCTGAAGCCAACGCATGGCTCGCATCAGACCACTCTTCATATGTAACAGGTACTGTGATCAATGTTGATGGCGGATACACTTCCATGTAATCGAAAAACATTCATAAAAATTAAAACTGCTGAAAACCCTATGATTTTCAGCAGTTTTCTTATATGTTGAATAATTTCCAATTCATACTTTGATGATAATGCTTATAATTCAATTCCAAGAAAACTCAATCTTTAAATTCATCATTATTTATATCTGTAATGAACATGTGCCCGGGCACATGTGTGATCATGACCTCCGGCTTTGCATTCAATGCGACGTTTTGCGGTGTGACACCGCATGCCCAAAAGACCGGGACCTCGTCGTCCTCAATATCGATTGCATCTCCGTAATCCGGCTGTGCCATATTGGAAATACCAATGTCCCCCGGAGCACCGACATGAACGGGAGTGCCGTGCATGTCGGGAAACTGGCCGGTAATCTCTTTTACCTTATCCACGTCATCTTTTTTAAACGGCCTCATCGAAACGACTGCCCGGCCATGAAAAACACCTGCGGATGCTGCATCGATATTCGTCTTATACATCGCCACATTCTTCTTCTCTTTAATATGTTTGATATCGATGCCGCCATCCATAATCGCCTGTTCAAATGTGAAACTGCAACCAATCAGGAATGTCACAAAATCATCCTGCCAGTAGGACGCCACTTCATCCACAGACTCTATCAATTCACCATATCTGTATATATTATACTTCGGTATATCGGTCCTGATATCCGAATTTTTTGCATATATACTTTCATACTGTCCGTCTTCAAGCACTTCAATGATCGGGACTGCCTTTTTATTCCTCATTGCAAACAGCAGGAAATCAAATGCATATTTCCTGGGTAATATGACTAAATTCGCCTGAACTTTATCGCCTGCAACACCTGATGTCGTCCCTTGATGTTCACCACTTCTTATACGCTTTCTGATATCATCAGCATTCATTTCATTATTCACCTCTTTAAATTAGCCAGTCCATAAGTCGGCAAGTCCACCAAGAGACATAATACCGATAATTGCCGTTGCCAGCACTGCTATAACACCCCAGATAATCATCCATGTCGGATGACGGTAGTCTCCGACAAGCTTTTTCTTTCTTGATGCAAGCAATACAGCACCCAGCGTCAACGGCAGAATCAGTCCGTTGAATGCACCGGCAAGAATCAGCAGTGTGACCGGCTGACCGACAACTGTAAATACCAATGTTGAAAAAACGATAAAGGTAACGATGACCACGTTATTATATTTATCAAAAACATTGTGGAATGATCTGAGGAATGATGCACTTGTATAAGCAGCACCGATTACAGACGATAATGCTGCTGCAAGTAATACAAGACCGAATACCTGCATTCCAAGATCACCAAGAGCAAACTGGAATACTGAAGCAGGCGGGTTTTCTTCACTTAAAACCGCACCTTGTGCAAGTACGCCAAGCACTGCCAGGAACAGTATCACTCTCATAACACCGGTCGTTAAAATACCATAGTTCGCCGCATGACTCACAAACCTCAAATTCTGTTTTCCTGTCATGCCTGCTTCAATCAATCTGTGAGCACCGGCAAATGTAATATAACCACCGACTGTACCACCGACGATTGTAACGATTGGTACGAACATTCCAATAGGATCTTCAGGTGCAAATGTTCTAAATGCCGCTTCACCGTAAGGCGGATTCGACTGAATCATGACATAGGCTGTAATAATAATCATCAAAATACCCAGTACCTGTGTCACGACATCCATAACGGCACGTCCATTCTTCACAAGGAAGATAAAGATTGCAAATGCCCCGGCAATTGCTGCACCGATACGAACATCCAGTCCGAATATCGCATTAAAACCGAGTCCGGCACCGGCAACGTTACCGATATTGAATGCCAGACCACCTAAAACAATAAAGAACGCCACAACGTAACCTAAACCCGGCGCAACTTCATTCGCCACTTGCTGACCGCGTTTACCGGAAACGCTGAGAACTCTCCATATATTAAGCTGTGCACCGATATCAATAATAATCGATACAACAATCGCAAATGCAAAACTGGCTAAAAATTGCTCTGTAAAAACTGTAGTCTGAGTAAGAAATGCCGGGCCGATTGCTGAAGTGGCCATCAGGAAAACGGAGCCTAATAGCAATCGCCGCTGGGCGGGTGTTATTTTCGGCTTTTCATTATCCATTATTTATCCCCCTTATATTCAGAATGATATTTACATTGTTTCTATCTTAATATCATTCTCTTCAAATGCCTTACGTATTTCTTTAATGAAATCCAGTGCTTTTTCTCCATCGCCGTGCACACAGATGCTGTCCGCCTGAATATCTATTAAATTTCCGTCAATACTTTCCACCTTGTTTTCTTTAATCATTTTTACAACGCGGGCGACGGCTTTTTCTGTATCCGTAATCATCGCACCGTCTTTCCGTCTCGACACCAGCGTCCCGTCATCTTCATAAGCACGGTCTGCAAAAACTTCATGTCGTACTTCAAGACCCGTTTCCTTGCCTGCTTTGACCAGGTTCTGGTTACTCAGTCCCATCAATTTCAAGTCCGGATTATACTCCTTCACTGCATTGGCGATTGCGAGCGACAATTCATAATCGGTGAATGTCGCATTATACAATGCACCGTGCGGTTTAACATGATTGAGTTCAACACCGTATGTTTTAGCAATACCATCCAGAGCCCCGAGCTGATATAGCATAATTGCCCTGACTTCTTCCATTGTCATATCCATGAAACGTCGTCCGAAGCCCATCATGTCCGGGAACCCGGGATGTGCTCCAAGCCCTGTTGTCCCGCTACTTTTAATCATTTCAACCGTTTGAATCATCACACTCGGGTCACTCGCATGAAAACCGCAGGCGACATTCGCCGATGATATGAGCGGAATGATCTCATCGTCATTTCCAATCGTATAATTACCGAAACTTTCGCCTAAATCTGCATTCAAATCTACTTTATGCATATTTATCCTCCTAGTCTTCAATAATTTTATTGCGTTGTAAAAACTTGATATCCACTAAATTGTCAATGTAATTCGGATGCTGCATAAGATAATACTGAAAATCAAGGTTTGTTTTCAGCGGACCGATGACCGTCTCATCAAGAACGAGCGTCATCTTATCAATCGCTTCCTGTCTGTCCTTACCGCTGACAATCACTTTGGCTATCATCGAATCATAGTTCGGTGGAATCTTATACCCCGGATACACTGCCGTATCTACACGGACATTCCGTCCAAGTGAGAAGTGCAGCATTTCAACCTTCCCGGGCGCGGGCTGGAAATTCTTTTCAGGATCCTCTGCATTGATGCGGGTTTCAATCGCAAAGCCGTTAATACCAATGTCCTCCTGACTAATATTCAGTTCGTTGAACAGCGCGACTTCCACCTGCAGCCGGACGATGTCGACACCTGTGATTTCCTCTGTAACCGTGTGCTCAACCTGGACACGCGTATTCATTTCTATAAAATAAAACTCATCTTCCTCTTCAACATACAAATACTCGACTGTACCCGCGCCGCCGTAATTAAGTTCAGCGATCGCCTTCCTCGTCGTTTCAGTGATGAATTTTCTCGATTCGCCGGATAAAATATGTGCCGGCGCTTCTTCAATCAGCTTTTGATTATTACGCTGAATCGAACAGTCTCTTTCGTATAAATGAACCGCGCCGCCATTGCCGTCTCCGACAACCTGGACTTCGATATGCCTTGCTTTGGAAATATATTTTTCTACATAAATCCTATCATCATTAAATGCATTTTTAGCTTCTTTTTTTGCTTCCTTGTAACTTTTTTCGAGAGAGGCTTCATCATGGACAAAACGCATCCCTTTACCGCCGCCGCCTGATACCGCTTTGATGACGACAGGATAGCCTATGGTTTTAATGACTGCCCTGACTGACTCAAGGCTGTCGACAACCCCGTCACTTCCCGGGATGACAGGGACTCCCGCTTCTTTCATCGTACTCCGTGCCTCGGCTTTATCACCCATTTTCTGCATGATTTTAGAAGTGGGGCCGATAAAAGTAATTCCGTTTTCTTCACATCGTTTTGCAAATTCTGGTGTTTCAGATAAAAACCCGTAACCCGGATGAACCGCATCTGCTTTACTGATTTCTGCAGCAGTGAGTATCCGGTCTATATTCAAGTAGCTCTCGTTACTCGGCGGCGGACCGATGCAAAGTGCTTCGTCCGCCAGGGCGACGTGAAGGCTGTCCTTGTCAGCCGTAGAATATACAGCGACGCTTTTTATGTTCATTTCCTTTAAAGTCCGTATGATCCTTACTGCGATTTCACCGCGGTTTGCAATCAGAACTTTTTTCATATTATTCACCCTCTTTGCGCACAGTCATCAGCACCTGGTCATACTCGACAGTGTCACCATTTCCCACTAGGATTTCTTCAATGACACCGGAATGATCGGCATTAACGTCATTGAATACTTTCATTGCTTCGATGATGCCGACTTGATCACCTTTTTTGACAGTGTCACCTTTATTGACAAAGTTTTCATCAGAGCCTTCCTCTTTCTGCATATAGAAAGTACCTACCTGGGGCGCTTTAATTTCAAGTGTTCCAGGCTTATCCTCACCGGTGCCGCCAGAACTCTGTTCAGAACCCGCCGCCGGTGATGACGACTGTACCACACCTCCCTTTTCAATATGGATTTTCACTCCTTTTTCTTCGATCTTCAGTTTTGTAAGCTCTTCATCTTTGAACAGTTTAATAAGTTCCTTCACTTTTTTAACGTTCATAATTATACCCCCATCAGTTTTGATATTTTTAAAGAAGTATGACGGCGGACTGACGTGAAATCACGTATATCCTCAAAATATTCCCCGGAATCAATTTTTGCCAATTCCTCTTTATATATCTTTGTTGCTTCATCTACATCAATCTCTTCAAAGGTAAGTGTTTCTCCCGGCGATTTTTGTACCAGCTTCGGAATATCGGCAAGTGCCACAGTCGCAATACGTACATATCCTCCCGCAGTCTGCCTGTCATTGAGCAGAATGATGGGCTGTCCGTTTTTCGGTACCTGTATGCTGCCGAGCTGAGTCGGTTCACTGAGTACATCATGCCCTTCATCAGTGTCGAGCTCAGGACCATCCAGACGAATACCCATCCGGTCACTGTCTTTTGTAATTGTATACTCAGAGTTGAACAGTTTTCTCTGCACATCCTCTTTAAAGCGTTCATATTGCTGGCCCGGTATGATACGGATGTTATTATCACTTTCAAATGCTTTGATTTTCTTCATACCATCTGAAAAATCACCGCCGAGTGTCTTTAAAACATCACCGCTCTTTATAGTTCTGCCTTTGAAACCACCGATGCCGCTTCTGGTATGTGTTGATCTGCTGCCGAGTATCTCCGGAACATCAAAACCCCCGAGAACTGCGAGATATGTCCTCGATCCGTTTTCACACTTGCCAATTTTCAGAGTCTCACCTTTCATCACTTTTATGACGATGCCGTGACTGTAATTATTACCTTCAATTGTTATCGGTGCTTCTGCACCGGATGTTGAAATCATCGTGTCTTTCTCTACAAGCAGTTCAACGCCCTGAAGCGTCATCTCGAGGACTGCCGCATCATCTTCATTCCCAAGAAGACGGTTGGCCAATTGATAGGCTCTGTAATCCAATACCCCTGAAGGGGAGAAACCAAAGGTCTGATAAGAAAACCGGCCGGCATCCTGGATTGTTGAGAACATTCCTGGATTTAATACTTTAAAAGTCATTACTTTGCCTCCCTGCTCGTGATTTTCACTTCATAATCATTATTTTCCACCTGTTGCTGCAACTGCTTGTATTCTTCTTCGTCAATGGACCGGTAAATGATTCTGTCTCCCGCTTCATATAAGATTTGCGGGTCTCTCTTTTCATCAAATAAAGGAATCGGTGTGCGCCCGAGCAGATTCCAGCCGCCCGGTGAAGTGAATGGATACATGCCGGTCTGTTTGCCGCCGATTCCGACAGAGCCTGCAGGGATACTCGTTCTTGGGTTATCGAGACGGTCTTTGAATAATCGTTCATCGAGACCTCCCAGATAAGGGAACCCCGGCATGAACCCAAGCATATACACGAGATATTCCGTGTCGCTGTGAAGTTCAATGACTTCTTTCGGTGAGAGTCCGTTGTCATCGAACAGCTCCAGATCCGGACCGTACTCTCCGCCGTAACAGACCGGGATTTCAACCAGATTATACTCAAAAGTACGACTGTCCAGTTTGTCCAAGTCTATTTCCTTTAAAACATCCTCTACATCTTCACCATTTGTTTGGAAAATATCATAGTAGATTATCAGGCTCGTGTAGGAAATGACGATTTCTGATACACCGTCCATTTCCATTCCTTCCAGTTCATTTTTTAAATGGACCAATTGCTTATTGATATCTTCATTGATTTCATCTCCGAGGTAAACGGTTACAGAATTCTCGGAGTATCTTTTTATATCCAATCGTATACACCCCTTTGACTGTTGCTTTTTTAATGCCCTAATTCTATCACATTATTCAGTATATTATGATTATGCATAAAAAATTAATTATATATTCATCACAAATAAAGACACCTGTCAGCTTTCACTGAATAGGTGCTTTTTCACATTCTGATCTGCATTATACGGCTTGTCACGGCAAGTACCGGTATCTCTATTAACGGTCCGATGATCAATGCCAGAGTGATGATCGGCATATCATCAAAGACCACGACAGCGATAGCAAGTGCAAGGGGAGAATTCCTTGCCATTATTGTCATGACAAGACTGACGGTGTCCCGGTAATTGAACTTGAATATTTTCGCCGTCAATTTTCCGATTATGAAATTAATTATGAAAAACAACAATATCGGCATGATTATTATTTGAAGCAGATTCAAATTGTTGAACAGCGTCTCTCTTTCAGAGGCAAATATTGAAAGTACTGCGAGACTCAAAACCAGGGGGTTTACTGCAGACATACGCTGCAGGAATCCTCCGGGAAATATCAGTTTTACAACTGCTGCAAGCCCGAGCGGAATAATCAGTGTCAAAATCATTGAAAAAACAACACTAAATGACACCCATTCAAAAACACCGAAAAATAAATAGATATACACTGGCAGAAGAATAATCTGCAGAATGAAGTTTATTGGCAATATCGTCGTGGATAGGGCGGTATTACCTTTCGTAAGATTCGTAAATACTATATACCAGTCCGTACATGGAGTGACGAGGAGCATGATCAGCCCCAGCCATAAAACAGGCTGATCTGCTAAAAATATATAACCCAGCAGATAGGCAAGTACTGGCGTCCATATGAAGTTTATAGCAAGTGATATTAAATTAAATTTATAGTTCTTTATTGATGATGGAATATCTCTGAAGGGCACATCAAGAAATATCAGGAATAATAACGCCATTAATAACGGCATGACCAATATGCCGAGAGCGGCCGAAATCCATTCATACTGCCCAATGAAAAGTGCAACGCCCATCATTATTAAAATAAAAACTGGAGACAGTCGGTCCAACAATTTATATCATCCTTCTTCTGAATAATCTCTGAAATTTTACTTTTATGTTATAAATTCATGAAATAGGGAATTTATTTAATACTGATATATAAGTGAAAAAGAGTAAAGGAGAGTGCATCAATGGATACTAATATTTTATATGAGGATGACCATCTTCTCATCATTGAAAAATCTGCCATCATCCCATCATATATTGAAGGCACAGAAGCTGAAGATTTACTGAATGCGCTGAAAGAACATATGAAAAAAAGTAATGCTGAAAGTGATGAACTATTCCCTGAAGCTGATGAAATACTCGGCAGTCCGATAGGCGGCGCCGCCGTATTCGCTAAAAATGCCGATACGGCCTCTTCTTTAAAGCATGATAATGAAAAAGGCAAGGTGACCAGGAAGTACAGGGCGATTGTCCGCGGTAAGATGCCGAAAGACGAAGATACTTTAACGGATTATCTCCATAAAAATACTGAAGATAATTCATTCACCATTACCGATGAAAAGGATGAAAATGCAATAAAAAGTGTGCTTCATTACAAAGTCATCGACAGAGATCCGGAAGATGACCTGACTCTCATGGAAATCGAGATGGAGCAGGGCTATTCGTACCATATCAGAGTACAGCTTGCCAACATCGGCAATGTGCTTCATGGCGATACGAACTACGGCCAGCACTATAACAAGGTCGGTCAGCCAATCGCCTTATGGTCCTACAGCGTCGATGTCAGACACCCGGACAAAGAAATCCCGACTGCTGTAGAGTCCACTCCGCCCGATGAAGCACCTTGGAATCATTTCTACTAATGATGCACCGCATGACATCTGTTTTCATCTTTCATATAAATTATCGGATGATATAATATGATGAAGATGTAAAAGGAGAGTACACCATGCATATTAATGTTTTATATGAAGATAATCATCTGCTGGTCGTGGAGAAACCCGTCAACATCCCGGTGCAGGAAGATGTTTCAGGAGATAAAGATCTGCTCAATATTTTGAAAGCCTATATAAAAGAACATGAAAACAAACCAGGAAATGTCTATCTTGGACTTGTACACAGGCTTGACCGGCCGGTCGGCGGGGCAATCGTTTTTGCCAAAACCTCCAAAGCCGCTTCCAGACTATCGGATCAGCTTAGACAGAATAAGATAGTGAGAAAATATAAAGCCGTTGTGCGCGGGCGGGTATCACCGTCTCAAGACACGCGGACCGATTACTTGTTTAAAAATCGCAAGAAGAACACAGTCACCGTTGTCGATAAAAATAAAAAAGATGCTAAAAAAGCAATACTTCATTATAAGGTGCTCGGCAGTGATAAAAAAAGCAGCCTGTCCCTGCTTGAAATAGAGCTTGAAACAGGGCGCTCCCATCAGATCCGTGTACAGCTTGCCAATATGGGCAATGTTTTATACGGTGATCAGAAATATGGCCAAAGCCAGAACAAAGTCGGCCAGCAGATTGCTCTGTGGGCGTATACATTGGAAGTTAAACATCCGACTAAAGATGAAATCATTTCCGTTGAATGTCCGCCGCCTGACAAAGCACCCTGGAGCAATTTCCATTAAAAATTCAATTTTTAAGAGGCAGCGTATATGCTGCCTCTTTTTCTTTGATAAACCTCTCTTCAGCGCCGGTGGTATTTATATTGCAGTGCCTTCACTTCTTCTGACAATTTTTCATCCGGTCCGTCCACCTGTACCCCGTTTAATACTTCAGTGATGGATAGTCCTTTTAACAAACCGGATTCCAGGCCCATTTCTTTATGCCACTCTTTTAACTGCTTGCTGGAACTCGCATAGACGATTCTGCCGAGCCCGACGAGACCGTGGGCAGAAGCACACATCGAACAATGTTCCCCGGAAGTATATACAACCGCTTCTTTCCTTTCTGCCTCTGACAGGTTGTTCACTGACCATTTGGCAATTTCAAATTCCGGATGACGTGTGTTGTCACCTTCTGCATCCCTGTTATGGTCTTCAAATAAAACCTCATCATCTTTTGAAACGAGAATGGAACCGAAAGGAGAATTTCCTTTTTCCAAAGCTTCAGCCGCGAGTTCAACACTCCTCTCGAGGTATTCTCTATCTTTGTCCGTAATCATAATCAGCCTCCTCATTCATTTAACAATACTATAACAAATTAACACTTGCGGCTGCCGTAACGTTATCCATTAAAATGAAACCAAGGAGATGATACAGATGTATACAATTACAGAATTCAGTACAAAAACAGGGGTATCCAACCGTACACTGAGATTTTACGAAGAGTTGGGACTGCTTATGCCAAAAGATAGGAATACAAGCGGTCACAGAATATACGGCATGGATGAATTATCCAGACTGCAGTTCATCCAATCTTTGAAATTTATCGGTGGATTTTATAATGAACTTAGCCACCTTTGATACAAAAAACGCCATGTGAATTTCATGTTATATTGAAGTTAGCAGACTCTCAATAAAGGAATGAAATCACATGACGCAATTTCATGATAACACTGAATCCATCAAAGACAAACACCTCACCAAAGATGAACGGGCCCAAATCGAGGTGTTAAAGAAAGAAAAATACTCCAACCGTGCGATTGCCCG
>NZ_JCANUC010000013.1:0-89563 GCF_059568765.1 Lacicoccus kunmingensis DSM 17847
CGGTCGTCTTTCAAGTGCAGACGTTGGTTAATCGTCTTTGAGAATCCGATTGTTTCATCGAATTCCCGGAAGAGGAAACTGCCCGTATCCGATGACAGTGCACCGCCGTCGTTTGAAAGTTTGATCTTGCGATTGAAATCCAGTGAGATTTGCGGTAAAGTAGCCATTATAAGAACCCTTTCTGATGGTTATTTGGTAGTGCTTTAACCTTATCAGAATTGGGTTCTTTTTTCACTTTCCAAGTGAATGGCCATTCCCTTGAAAAGCCAGTGAAACCGGCATTAATTGCCTGTTAATGATTTTCTATGAATAATTCAGGTTTAAAGCTACCTAATGTAATCAAATCTAGAGGTATCACTTCTAATTTAAATTTAAGTACAAACTTAATTAGTTATTGCACGTTAGTATTACTCGCATCTGGGTTAATTCTAGAAGGAATAAATTTAAATCAGATAAATGATTTCCAAGATATATATACTTTAGTATTGAGATTTCTAGCATTGTTATTTTTATTGTATATATCTCCAACAATGTTTCGAAGGATTAGAGCCCCTCGTCCCCCTAAAGAACTTAAACTTCATTATTTAAAGAATGAATGATTATATAACTAAGTCTCACTTTCTACATTTTGCCCTCAAATTGCCCTTTTATAAAATTAAAACCAAAAAATAAACCCTTTAACCATTGCAGTTAAAGGGTTTTAGTATTACATATCGTTATTCCCACTCAATCGTCGCAGGTGGTTTATTCGTAATATCATAAACCACTCTGTTAACATGCTTCGACTCGTTCACAATCCGCTTTGAAATCTTGTTCAGCACTTCCCAGTCGATTCTCGCGAATTCACTGGTCATGCCGTCGACGCTTGTCACGGCTCTGATGCCGATGGTATAGTCATACGTCCGGTAATCGCCCATGACGCCGACGGATCTGATGTCTGGAAGTACGGTAAAGTACTGCCAGATGTCTCTTTCGAGTCCTGCTTTATGGATTTCATCTCTTAAGATCCAGTCTGATTCTCTCACGATTTCAAGTTTTTCCTCAGTAATTTCACCCAGTACTCTGATGCCGAGTCCCGGTCCCGGGAATGGCTGTCTCCAAACGAGGTGTTCGGCGATGCCGAGTTCAACGCCGAGTTCTCTCACTTCATCTTTGAATAAAGTGTTCAGCGGCTCGATGAGTTCGAACTCCATGTCTTCCGGCAGTCCGCCCACGTTATGGTGGGATTTGATCGTTGTCGCTGTTTCGGTACCCGACTCGATAATATCGGTGTACAGTGTCCCCTGTGCGAGGAAGTCCACGTCTTTCAGCTTGCCCGCTTCATCATCGAATACATAGATGAACTCATTACCGATAATTTTACGTTTCTGTTCAGGGTCTGACACGCCTTTTAATTTATTTAAGAAACGATCTTTGGCATCAATTTTGATGATGTTCATATTGAATCCTTCACCAAATTGTTCCATGACCATATCGCCTTCGCCTTTACGGAGCAGACCGTGGTCGACGAATATGCATGTCAGCTGGTCGCCGATCGCCTTGTGCAGAAGAACTGCAGTGACTGAAGAGTCCACGCCGCCGCTCATTGCACATAAGACTTTACGGTCACCTACCTGTTCGCGGATTTTCTCCACTTCGATGTCGATGAAGTTTTCCATCGTCCACTCGCCTGTGCATCCTGAAATATCTCTGATGAAGTTTGTCAGGAATGCATCGCCTTTTACGGAGTGCTTGGATTCGGGATGGAACTGCACACCGTAGAAAGGTTTTTCTTCATGTCTGATTGCTGCGAACTCACAGTTTTCAGTATGGGCGATCTTTTTGAAACCTTCCGGAATTTCTGTGACTTTGTCACTGTGGCTCATCAGCATACGTTCATTCTCTTTCAGCCCTTTAAAGATATCAACGGAAGGATCCAGTACGAGGTCAGTCGTACCGTATTCCCTGCCCGGTGCAGAAATGACTTCGCCGCCGAGTGTATGCACCATCAGCTGCATGCCGTAACAGATGCCGAGCACCGGGATGCCCAGGTTGAAAATTTCAGGGTCTACTCTGTAGGCATCCTCTTTATAAACACTCTTCGGTCCGCCTGAGAGGATGATGCCTTTTGGACCCAGTTCTTTTATTTCTTCTATTGTAACGCTCGGATTGTGCAGTTCACTGTACACACCGAGATCACGTATTCTCCGGGTGATCAGCTGATTGAACTGACTGCCGAAGTCGATTACCATAATGAGTTCTTGTTCTTTAGCCATCTCCATTTATAAAAATCTCCTATCAAGTAGTATAGTTCGGTGATTCTTTTGTGATCTGAATGTTATGCGGATGACTCTCCACTAAACTTGCACCGGTGATTCTGATAAATTTGGAATCTTCGCGTAAAGCTTCCAGATTTCTGCTGCCTGTGTAGCCCATACCTGATTTCAGGCCGCCCATCAGCTGATAGATTGTATCTGCAAGCGGTCCTTTGTACTCGGTACGGCCTTCAATACCTTCCGGCACATACTTTTTCGACTCTTTGTCTTCTTGGAAATAACGATCTTTTGATCCCTGGTCCATTGCGCCCATCGAGCCCATGCCGCGGTATGTCTTATAGCGTCGGCCCTGGAACATTTCAACATCGCCAGGTGATTCCGTCGTACCTGCAAGCAGGCTTCCAAGCATGATTGCATTTCCGCCGGCAGCCAGTGCTTTCGTAATGTCACCTGATAATTTGATGCCGCCGTCTGCGATGATTGCCTTGCCGCGTCTGCGCGCTTCCGTCGCAGCGTCATATACCGCTGTAATCTGAGGCACCCCGACCCCTGTAACGACACGCGTCGTACAGATTGAGCCCGGTCCGATACCGACTTTGACAACATCCACCCCTGCATCGAACAATGCGGCAGTACCTTCTGAAGTCGCCACATTACCTGCAATGAGTGTGATATTCGGATACTTGTCGCGAATGTCTTCAATCGCCTCAAGTACGCCCTGAGAGTGACCGTGTGCCGTATCGATGACAAGTGCATCCGCCCCTGCTTTAACAAGTTCTTCGGCACGCTTTTCCGTCTCTTTTGCGATTCCGATTGCCGCAGCAACGAGCAGGCGCCCCTGCTCATCTTTTGCGGAATCAGGGAATTCGATCACTTTCTCGATATCTTTGATCGTGATCAGACCCTGCAGAATATTATTGTCATCAACAAGCGGCAGTTTTTCTATACGGTGTTTCTGTAAAATTCTGCTCGCCTCTTCAAGCGTCGTACCCACAGTGCCTGTAATAAGGTTATCTTTTGTCATTACATCATCAATCGTCGTCGAATAATCTTCTATAAAACGCAGGTCACGGTTCGTAATGATACCGATCAGCTTCTTCTCTTCCGGATTGCTGACAATCGGTACGCCTGATATGCGGTATTTCGCCATCAGATGTTCCGCTGCATAGACTTCTTCTTCTTTTGTCAGGAAGAATGGATGTTTGATGACACCATTTTCCGACCGCTTCACTTTTTCCACTTCTTCTGACTGGGCTTCGATTGACATATTTTTATGAATGACGCCGAGGCCGCCCTGACGTGCAATTGCGATTGCCATCGCCGATTCCGTCACCGTATCCATTCCCGCACTCAGCACCGGAATATTCAACTTGATATCGGATGACAGCTGGACGGACAGATCCACATCCTTCGGTAATACTTCCGAATGCGCCGGCTGTAATAATACATCATCAAACGTTAAACCTTCTTTTTCAAACTTACTTTCCCACATCTTATTGCCTCCTGTATTATTGTTGATAACTTCCAATAAATGAACATGACGAAGAACAATTAAAGTATTCGATTAATTGCTATCTCATAGTAGGTTTTTTTATGGAAAACCATAGAAACTCACAATCCATATTACTGTGATTATATGAAATAAATAATTATAATATCATAACAAAGTGAACGATAATATACAACTCAATTGTACATGATTACTGGATAAATATCTGTAATATAATGAGTAAAAGCTGAACAGCGGGGGTAAATATAAATAACACATCAATTATCGGGGGCAAAATCTATGAACTACTATGAATTCTTTTCTGATCGTGATGAAGTACTGAAAGAAATTGAGAAATTGAAAAGAGACGGCTACTTCGAAGAAGACTTTCATTTACTGGCAGATGCAGACTCGGATCCTGATGAAATGCAGTGGGTAAAATATACCGGTATCAACTTCCATCCATACTATGAACAGTCAGAGAGCTTGAAATCATTATTTAATTCAAATGAGCCGGCAAGCAATTACATTTATAACATCGACCTGAGAGATGAGACTGCAGAAGATTACTTAAGAAAAATTAAAGATGGTGAATTTTTCCTGTACTATTCTGATGAGGAAAAATATATAAGAGAGAAAGAAACGGATGACACATCGGATGCTGAAATATATTAAATGATGAGTGACCATGCACAACCGGGTGCACGGTCACTCATTTCTTTTTTATGTATCTTTTTAAGATGATTTTCTGTCCTGCACTGAAAATAATTCAATCAGCTGTTGTTTTGTGATATAAGTCGGTATGCCTATTTTCGGAATATCAAAATCTTTGAATTTGATCAGCATGCGGCGGTATATCTCTATATTGAGCGCCGGATTTTCAATGACTTTCGGCAATTTATTCTGTTGATGCTTTTTAAGAAATCTGTAATAACTCAAATAATTGTGTTCTTCTTCAAGATCGCTTCTGAAACCCCCGAAATCAATGATATATTTCTTCCTTAAAGACTGCTGATCATCAAATGTCAAAAATTCAAAAGAGGTCTCGATGCAGTGGTACATTCTGAGGATGATCTCGACCTCCTCACTCACTTCTTTTGAAATACCATTGTCCATATGATGGATATGTTCGAATATTTCATCGTATTTACTTTCAATCCCATTGATGACAATGTCGATATAGTAGTCGTAGTTCATGTAGTTTTCACTGCCCTTTTTGTAGCGGTCACGTCTTTCCATGAGCAGAAGGTATACAAGCAGACGTTCTTCTTTGCGGCTGAGCGGCGGTTTATTGTCCATAGTCATCAATAGACACCGTCCGGTTTTCCGCAGTCGTCAATCGTCCCGCTTCTCCCCTGTTTCCTTTGCCCCCATTTTGTTAAAAGCTTATTCATAATAAACGAACCCCCTTCGTAAATGTAATTCCCACTTAAATATGGAAATTTATCTCAATAATAAATGAGAAATACATATAAGGAAATAGAGTTTATTTAAATATTCATATGTGAATAGTTTTCTAATTTGTCCAACATATCCAGTCTATTCGCATGGTCGAAAATAATACGGGTACTGACTTTCAACTGTTCATATTCATCCATCTCAACCAACGCAATCAGCGCTTTCATCCATAAATAATAAATTTCGCACATCAAATAGGCAGACGCGTTCACGCTCAATATTTTCATCGCTTTTTTGCATTTCAAAATGACCTGGTGATATTGATTTTCCATGCTGCAGGAGACGATCAGATTATAGAGTATTTTCATTTCCAGTTTAAAATTCGGCACTTCCAGCTCATGGCACAACTCTTCGGCATATGCATAATACTTTAATGGCCTTGCCCCAAGTTGGTGTTCCGTATTTCCTTTAGCCATATACAGCTGCGGAATGAAGTCGGTGTAGTTGAATTTTTCAGCGATATATATCGCATGATTCAAAAGTGATGATGCGGTGTCATAATCTTCTCTGCTGAAAGCTGCCAGGCTCTGATGCCATTTTATATACATTTTGACTTTCGAAGACGGTTCTTCTGTCACACGATTAAAACTTGCGATGATTTTTTCTGTAACTATGTATTGCCGTGCTTCCCTTGCCTCGTCCAGCCTGTCAAAGAAGATATTCTCCTGAATATCTTCCTCCTGTGCAAGCAGATCATTGACCGATAAATTCAGCCGCCCCAAAATCTGATTCACAGTTAAAAATGATATATCCAGCTTATTGTTTTCCATCCTTGATAAAGTCGGCTGTGAGCAGATATCTTTGCACAGCGCTTTTTGTGAATACCCCTGTCTTTTTCTTTCCCGTCTGATTCTGTCCCCTATCGTTGTCAACACGTTACCCCCTAAAAGTAATAATTCAATCATATTATGATTATCATCCGTGTCAATATAAATTTCCGCGTCTGTTTATTATTATTTTGAAGGGGTATCTTTTTAGTAACAAGAAGTATATGGATATTGAATAATATTTATCTGGAGGGTTACTATGGGACAGTTTGAAAGCTTTAAAAGTGAACAGGAATTAGTCGGAAGAATTGAGCGCCTGAGAGCGGATGGCGTACATGACAACGACATTACAGTATTTTCAAAAGAGTCTTTAGAAGGCACTTCCCTAAACTACACAGGCGTGAACTTTAAAAATGCGGATGGGTCCCCGTGGGACAAGTTTGTCTCTCTTTTCACTTCAGAGGAACCTGAAGAACGTGCACTGGCGGACCTTGATTTAAATGACTCTGAAAAAGAAGACTATATCACTTCGCTGCAGGCGGGAGATATTCTGCTTCACGTCAATGAGGTCGCTTTAGGTGAATCGGAGAAGATGGGCAGTGACGAAGAGGAAACGTCCCGTTATGACAGCAACGACAATAATGTCGGCGGTAAACCGCACGAAAAGCAAGGGGTCGGTGAAGAGGACAACCCGGGTGTGGCACACCTTGCTGAGAACCCGGACGATGAAGGTTCAGCCCGTGCAGAGCTCGACAGAAATTATGAGGCCCGTGAAGTCGACAGCATCAGCGAGCTTGATAGTAATGATGAACAGAGCGGCCGCATCGTCGATGCAGAACCGAACATGGAATACGGTACTGATGAAGAAACAGACCCTGAAAATAAAGAATTCGAAGGCACAATGAGAGCTGAAGACCGTGACTTAGGTAACGCAGAAGAGAATATAGAACAGAGCGGCCGCATCGTTGACACTGAACCGAATGTGGAATATGGCGCAGAAGCCCCTGCAGACCCTGAGGATAAAGACTTCGAGGGGACGATGCGGGCAGAAGACTACGGAGATAATGCAGACAAGGCAGAAGACAGAATCAACGTGGCGGACGACAGAGTCGATGTGTCCCATTACGGTTATGATGACAATGAAAACCGTGACCCTGTGGATACGGATGACGATGATGACATCGAGAAAAAGAAAGCTGCAATGGATCAGCAGTATTACAGCAAGAAAAATGACGGTACGAAAAATGAACCGGACAGAAGAAATTTCAATATATAATATTGAATCACTTCCCTCTTGATAACGATCAAGGGGGATTTTTCATAAAAAAATGGAGTATGAACCCGGCAGGTCCATACTCTATCATGATTTTTATCTAACGATTACTTACTTTTTGCGAGTTCCTGTGCAACACCGACAATCCAGTCTTCCTGGCCGCCGACCGCACCCATTTCCGCTACGCGCGTCAAAATATCACGAGGGTCTACACCGTATTCTTTACCCGCACGCTCTGCGAACAACAGGAAACTTGAGTATACGCCTGTGTAACCTAAAGTGAGTGACAGACGGTCGATCTGTACCGGACGTTCCATCATCGGTTTCATCAGATTTTCTGCAGCATCCATCGTTTTGTACAGGTCAAGGTTGTGCGCCACTCCGATACGGTCAAGTACCGCCACCAGCTGTTCAGTAGCGGTGTTCCCTGCGCCTGCACCCATGCCTGCAAGACTTGAGTCGATGCGGCCTGCGCCCTCTTCAATCGCCACAACCGAGTTCGCCACTGCAAGCGACAAGTTGTTATGCCCGTGGAAGCCGACTTCAGTACTGCTGCTCAAGTTGTTTCTGAGCAATGAAATCCTTTCTTTGACGCCGTCCATAGTCAGTGCACCCGCAGAGTCCACTGCATATACCGTCTGTGCGCCGTATGATTCCATCTTTTTCGCTTCCTCAAGCAGGTTTTCAGGAGATGTACGGTGTGACATCATCAGGAATCCGACGGTATCCATGCCGAGACTGGCCGCTTTAGCGATATGCTGTTCCGACACGTCCGCTTCTGTACAGTGCGTCGCGACACGTGCCACTTTTGCACCCCAGTCATGTGCCTGTTCAAGGTGATCGATGACACCGATACCCGGCAGCAATAATACTGCGACTTTGGCATTTTTTACGTTTTCAACCGTTGTTCTGATGATCGTTTCTTCACTTTCTTTTGAAAAACCGTATTGGATTGAGCTGCCGCCGAGACCATCGCCGTGCGTCGCCTCGATGATGTCCGCCCCGGAATCGTCAATGACGCGTGCAAGTTCAGCAATCTGCTCCTTGGAATACTGGTGACGGATGGCATGCATGCCGTCTCGCAATGTCACATCGTTGATTATCACTTTTTTAGCCATTATACTCTCTCCTTCTCAAGCATGTTCTTCGCAATCATTTCGCCTGTTTTCACTGCTGCTGATGTAATGATATCCAGGTTGCCTGCATACTTCGGCAGGAAGTCCCCGTTACCTTCCACTTCGACAGATACCGTCACAATATCATCTTTGACGACCGGTTCTGCTTTATAGCGGTAACCCGGTACATAAGACTGAACATTTTCCACCATCGCATCCAGGGATTTGAGAATTTCATCTTTTTTAGCTTCTGCAGATTCCGCTGTCTGGATATGAATCGTGTTTCTCATCAGGATCGGCGGATCGGCAGGGTTCAATGTGATGATCGCTTTTGATTTTTCAGCGCCGCCGACTTCTTTAATCGCATTCGCTGTCGTCACCGTAAACTCATCGATATTCTGTCTCGTTCCCGGACCTGCACTCATACTTGAAATGGAAGCCACGATTTCTGCATAATCCACTTTCAGAACATCGGATACTGCTTTAACAATTGGAATCGTCGCCTGGCCGCCGCACGTTACCATGTTGACGTTATCCAGATGAGGTACTTCCTCTTCTTTCAAATTCACTGACGGTACAAGGAACGGACCGACTGCCGCCGGTGTTAAATCGATTGCTTTTTTGCCGAGATCTTTTAAGATTTTAGCGTTGTGAATATGCGCTTTCGCTGAAGTCGCTTCATATACGATATCTGCAAGCTCCGGGTTTTCCACCAGACCGTCAATACCGTTCGAAATTGCTTTGACACCGAGTGTCTCCGCTCTTTTCAACCCTTCGGATTCAGCATCGATACCGATCAATGCCGTGACTTCCAATACTTCGTTATCCAGCAGCTTCATCATCAAGTCACTGCCGATATTACCTGAACCAATAATTGCACATTTTACTTTAGCCATTATAATTTCATCCCCTATAATAAAGATTTTCCCTTGCAGCAATACTCACATGCGTCATTTAAATGCGCCGTCAGTATACGCCGCGCACTATCTATGTTCTGGACTTCCAATGCTTCCACCAGCCTGATATGCTGGTCGATGATTTCATCCTGATTGCTTAAAGTGACCTCACTCGTAATATCCACGAGCGTCCGGAATATATTCCGCTGAACATTCCAAAGATGCATCAATGTCTCGTTGCCGGACATCTTCACAAGAAGATAATGGAATGACAAGTCGGTTTCTATATCCCTTTCCTCAAACGCATCCGCTTCCTTCATCATCTGTAAATAATCATGAAGCAGCCCTTTATGTTTCTGATAAAGTTCCATGTCCAACTGCTGCAGTGCATGCGTTTCCAATAAAATCCGGACTTCATATAAATCTTTGATCTCTTTGATGTCATATTCGATGACGACGGATCTGCCGTTGGACCTTTTCTCAATCATCCGTTCGGCACTGAGCATCGCCAGTGCATCGCGGACAGGACCGCGGCTGACGTTAAACTGCTTTGACAGCGCCACTTCGCCCAGACCATCTCCGCTTTTGTAATTGCCGAGAATGATATCCTTTCTTAAAATATCTGCAATGTCAGTTGTCGAGTATTGCATTTTATCTTCTCACCTAATTTTCTGAAATGTTAACATTTATAAGTACAGTGTAAAAAAGGTGCAGTCGTTTGTCAACATTAATATTCTTTATAATCCCGGAAAACGCGTATTACAGTCCTTTTCAAAAACACTTCCTTCATATAACGTCCCCGTTTAAAAAGAAATAGAATAATATTTTTTATTTACTTTTAAGCGCTTTTCCATAAAATCATTCAGTTGACACAAACCCCTTTCAATAGTTTAATTTGAGTTAATTTATATGCAAAGGGGACATGATAATGGGTTTACAAATCGTAAGATATATTAAAAATGACAACGCAGGGTGGGGTGTCCTGTCTGAAGAAAAAGTATTTGATATCGATAATGATGCTTCAACTTTGGCCGAATTTTTAAAAGACGGTCCCGGACAGGCAATGGCTGTTCTGAAAAGTAAGGATGCGAAATCATACAATCTGGATGACGTTCAACTGGCAAGCCCGGTGACGAAACCTTCCACTATTACATGCCAAGGTGCGAATTACTCCTCCCACCGCCAGGAATCCGGCATGACGGCAGAACGTCCGGAATTCAACCTGATCTTCGGCAAAGCTGAAAGTTCACTGTGCGCATATGATGCAGACGTTGTTCGTCCGAAAGGCGTCAAGCTGCTGGATTACGAAATCGAACTCGGTCTCGTGATCAAAATGAAATCAATGAGCCCGTTGCTGTGACAGAAGAAAACCTTCATCAGTATGTGGCCGGATTCGTCATCATGAATGATATTTCAGCCCGTGATGTGCAGCTTCCGGAAGGCCAATGGCTGCGCGGTAAAAGCTACCGCACTTTTGCACCCGCCGGTCCTTATCTGTATATTCCCGAAGATGATGAATTCTCAGCCGTCCATGATCTGGACCTGAACCTTTGGGTCAATGACGCGCTCCGTCAGTCTGCAAATACGAATCAGCTGCTCTTCAAGCCGGAAGAAACACTGAGCGAACTTTCGGAAGTGATGGATTTCTCTCCGGGTGATGTCCTCCTTACAGGTACACCGGGAGGCGTCGCAATGCACCTGACGAAAGAACAGATTGAAGCAGCGACGAAGATCACTTCTTCATTGAGCGATAAAGTAAAAGGATTTGTCGAAGCTCAGGCAGACAACGAAAATTACCTGAAAGACGGCGATATCGTCCGCGCTTCCATCAAAAGCCCTGACGGTACCGTGGATTTAGGAGAGCAGAGAAATAAAATAGTATCAGAATAAGCACACTACAATAAGCACACTCCGTCCAGCGCTGGAGCCGTTCCAGCAGCCGGACGGTTTTTATTTTGTAAGCGGTTTAGTATTAAATATGTCAAAATATTTGCAGTATTCGTATGATTCATATCTATATTTAACTAAAATCGTACTCTATACTTCTAATAACCTATCAGGTGATAGCGCTTACAAATTAGAGGGGGATTTACATGACTAAACAAGCTACAAAACAAGAAACACCACAAGCAGTCAGTCGTGAAGAACTACTTAAAAGAGCAAAAGAAATTGGAGAGCTCGCTGAAAAGTATGCATTACAAGCAGATGAAGACCGGAGACTTCCGGAAGTAGTCATAGATAACATGCCACCCTACTCATCTTTATGAAGATGCGATGGTTGGCTACGGTAAGACAATTGTCGGCCAGGACGGCCATCCGATATGGTAATTACTAAATTAAAAAATAAATTATAAATCATATTACGGAAAAGTTCATCAAACCGAGAATCGAGTTTGAGATCGCGTTTGTCCTGAAAGAAGATATCAATGCTGACAATCTCACTTCGGATAATGTCGCGGACTATATCGATTACGTCCTGCCGGCAGCGGAGCTGATCGACAGCCGGATATGCGACTGGAAGATCAAACTTGAAGCCACGATATCAGACAACGGTTCTTCTGCCGGCGCCATCCTTGGAGACAAGCAGTTGAAACTCTCTGAGATTGATTTACCGGCCGAGCGGATGGAAATATTCAAAAACGGCATCAGTATTGATGAAGGGGACGGCAGTGCCGTGCTCGGGAATCCGCTGGAAGCAGTGGTCTGACTTGCGAAAGCGCTGCATGGCTACAATATCAAACTGAAAAAAGGCGAAGTGCTTTTGGCAGGCTCCCTGACGAAAGCGATGGATGTCGAAGCCCATTTCGAAAACCTTGGATCCGTCAAAGTTGAATTTTAGTATGAGAGAGACCTTAGTTCAAACAGACTAAGGTCTTTTATTCTCTCCATATTTAACTTTCATGTACATTTCTTTGAACTTTTCCCTGGGGAAAATGACCGGCACCGGGTAATCCGGATTCGCCTCATCGAATGCGTACTCCGCCATCTCTTCAATGTCCGCTTCTTCAATATCAGGAAGCCGGTCGCCTATACCGAGTGATGCATTTAAATCACGAATGCTCTGGATGAATTTCCGTGTCTTGTCGCTGTTCGTATCACCGGAGGCCGTAACGCCTGCACAGTCAGACAGCTGTGCGAGGTCAGTGTGGACGGCCTCGCCGTATTCTTCCATTATATAAGGCATGATGATCGCATTGGCCTCTCCGTGCGTCACAGGGTATCTGGCGCCGATCTGATGGGCCATTGCGTGGATATTACCGACATATCCGTGGGTGAATGCGCGCCCTGCAAGATATGCCGCATACTGCATGTGCTTTCTCGCGGTAATATCCTCACCGTCATAGTAAGCTTTCTTCAAATTTTTGTAGATCAGCCCGACTGCTGTTTCCGCCATATTCCTCGTTTCTGCCGTATTGCTTAAATTCGTATAGGACTCGACAATATGGCTGAGTGCGTCCATTCCGGTATGTGCTGTGATTTTGTCCGGCAGACCGATCGTAAGAGATGCATCAAGCACAGCGATTTCCGGACGCAGCACCGTATCCGACACCGCATATTTCATCCGGTTCTCACTGTCGGTGATCACTGTTGCGACCGTCCCTTCGCTTCCCGTCCCTGCAGTGGTCGGCACTGCGATGACCGGAGGGAGTCTTTTACGGACTTTCATCAGCCCCAGGTACTTTTTAATGTTTTTGGTCCCTGTGCCGACCGCCACGGAGGCCCCTTTCGCACAATCGATCGGAGAACCGCCGCCGAAGCCGATCATCGCGTCACATCGGTTTTTATTATAAAGATCAGCCGCTTCTGATATATTCACATCCGTCGGGTTCAGCACTGTTTTATCATAAATAAAGTACTCGATGCCGCGGGTGTTCAGCCCGGCCAGTAAATAATCGAGCAGCCCGGTCTTCCGAATCCCCTCATCTGTGATAATGAGCACTTTATTATAATTTTTAGCTTTTAAAGTGTCCGGAAGTATTTTAAGTATCCCCTCTCCGCGCAGAAGGAGCGGCGGCGTCCAGTTCAGTACTTTTGACAGATGCTTCATCGTTTTTTGATACGCTCTGGCATATGTTTTGAATAATTTGAAGTGCACTCTATCACCTTCACTGTTTTAGATGACTCTTCCCTGAACCGGATGTTTCTTAACATCGTTCTAGACGTCGAATGTATTTGTTTCCATATTGATCAGCCAGTGGTTTTTAAGAGACAGTGCCCGCTCGGTTGCTGCAGTGAGGCCGAGTATCAGGAGCGTCCCATTGAGCCAGGCCGGGAACTGGAATGGACTGGTGAAAGTCCCGACGTTATCAGCAACCAGATCCAAGCCTGTAATCAATTCTATCACTGCAGGTATCGCAATGATTAGGCCGATGATGAGAATGACAATCGCAATGTAGCCGACCCGTTTACTCGCTGACGGAAATTTTGAATCGAAGCTTGCCCGCTTACCTTCAAGTGAATGCCGGTCCGGTATTAGCTGCACTTCATCAGTGTCGGTGACATAGTTGATTTTCTTCACCCCGTAAGTCGTCGTTTCAACTTCAATGAACCCGCCAGGCACTTCATAGACCGAAGGCACGGTGGATTCTTTAATACGTACACCATTTTTATACAAGGCGCTCTCAGGACCCATCAGCTCCTTGCCGTATAAATCCACATCCACAGAGTATAAATCCCCGCCAATTCGTTTATGAAATACCGTCCGATGTAAATACTGCCAGAAATGAATTTTTTTAAATGGCTCCCCGTTCGCATCTTTCACCTTTTTAATTCTGCGCTTTTTCCTGAAACTTTTATATTTTCCCAGCACCTTTATCCATCCCCTTCGATTGAGATAAAGCTATATGTAACCGTCAAGTAGGACTCAACACTTTATCACAAATAAGATTGGTTCTTACGCAATTGTGGTGATTAGAAATTCGACTTTTTTGGGTATAGTGTACTAAAATACCGAGGAGTTGATGAAAATGAGTACGCCTATCTTTGATCCAATATCCTACTTGGATAAGAATGCACATATTATTTACCAGAAGCAAACGGAAAACGAACTCTTTTTTATCATCCAGATGGATTCAACGACAGCCCAATGCCCCGCTTGTCAAAAACACGCCACTCGTAAGCATAGTCGATACTGTAGGAATGTGGATGACTTACCGATTTCTGACCACTACGTTCATTTTCAAATTCTCACTCATAAATGGTTTTGTGATTATGCAGCGTGTCCAAAAGCGATTTTTGCTGAACGTCTGTCATGGCTTCAGCCCTATAAAAGAAAAACAGACCGATTGGAAAAGGTGATGGAGAAAATTCTTTCTCAACCAATTGTCTGACTGCCGAAAAAGTCTGCAGCGCACTTCAAATTCCTGTGAGCCACGATACATTACTGCGCAGAATTAAGGCTGTTTCATTTGAAATCGAAACGTCTCCCTTTCGTCGGTATTGATGATTTTGCCTTCAAAAAAAGGATGACTTATGGCACCATCTTTGTAGATTTAATCACTAAAAAGCCCATCGATCTTTTAGAAACACGCAAGCAGGAAGATGTGACAGAGTGGTTGAAGTCCCATTCAAATATCACACTGATCACCCGTGATGGATCTAAAACGTATGCAAAGGCGGTGACAGAAGCGTCTCCGTCTATCATTCAAGTGGGAGACCGGTGGCATATCCTTCATCACCTTTTTGAAGCAGTAAAGAAAACAATTTCTGGTGTTGTTCCCGTCAAATGGCAGCCGCCTCATGTGGCACAGCCAGTCTCTATGGATGATGTGCCAAGAGTGCCGGCGCACAAGGTGGAAGCACGTCGAATACAAAATGAGGAAAAGAGATGGGAAAGAATTCAACACGTTCAGCGTTTGTATGACCAAGGTTATACTATAAAAACCATTGGGGAAAAGTGTCAGATTTCTCGCAGCACAGTCTATAAAGACTTGAAACAAGCAGGAAAACCGTCCAATAAGCGCGCATCGCCTTATCAAAAATATCATCCATTGATTCACGCCTTGGTCTTAAAAAAACAATCCACGCATCAAATTGAAGCAGTTTGCCGGTTAAACGGTTATACAGGATCGCTCTCCACTTTGAATGGGTTGATTGCGGAAACACGGAGAAACGTAAGAAATCTTGAACCGCCAGCCTATCACTTCCGACAAAAAATCATTAAGATCATTTGGGATTTTGAAAAAGATAACCATGCTGAGCAGCTCCATAAATTGCACCCTAAACTATTAGAAGCATATCCGGAATTAATAGATATAGATGCACTCGTTTATTCTTTCCATCATTTATTCTCAGAAAAGCGCACTGGATCTCTGGAGCGTTGGATCGCCCAATATAGCGAATCTTGCTTTCCCCATGTCACATCCTTTATAAACGGACTCAAACAAGATTTGGAAGCTGTTAAATTAAGTGTTCAAGAAGATTGGAGCAATGGTATTACCGAAGGCCATGTCAATCGTTTGAAAACGACTAAACGCATCATGTATGGCAGAGCCAGTTTTTCCGTATTAAAAAACAGGGTCTTATATCAGTTTTAAAAGTATAAAATTTTCGTTTTAACTCCATGTATACCTTTTCACCACGATTGCGTAAGAACCAATCTTAATTGTGGAAAACTGTTGAATCTAGTTTAGCAGTTACACTATATGTATAATTACAATTTACTCTAGTGCGGGGTTTTAATCAATGAATTTCATACTCAGGTTTAAGATTTTAAAACTTGAAACTGGATAGTGTGAAGTTATCCTATAAAGGGTGAATTATATGTATGTATTTATATAGGAGTGATTTCAATGACAATGAAGAAGCGATTGGCAGCAGGCGCATTATCGACAATACTCCTACTCGGCGTATGCGGAGAAAGTGATGAAACTGATGTGACAGAGCCCGATGATCCGAACAGTGAAGTAGAACAAGAAGACAAAGGCGAAGATATCAGTGAAGAAGAAGGCGATGACGATTCTTCGACGGAATAAATGATTGAGCGGGCTGGTCAGTCAGTTTGCAAATGACACGAAACATGGTGTTTTCATGTTTTCGTGTCAATAATTGGGCGTAAATGGTACAACAGCCGATTTTTTGGCGTGTTCGTGTCGATAATTGGGTTCGAGTGGCACAAAACTCCATTTCTAGAAGTGTTCGTATCACCTGTTCTGTCAAAAACTATAAAAAATAACCCCGGGAGGCCTGAGCCTTTCGGGGGTTATTTGCTTACTATATTTTTTCTAATAGATAATAAATCGCAATACTACACTAATTAAAAAAACTCGCCCCTACATCTTTCGATGCAGGGGCTACAAACATAAAATGTTTATTTCCTTGATTTAAGAATATATTAGATTTTAAAAATTATCAAGTATTTTACGAAATAATTTATAAACTGATTTAAATCGATCATCATAAATGTATGCTTCTCTTTGCACTCTATTCATGAAAGTGAATAGTTCCTGTATTCTGTGTCGTTTCATTCCATCACTTGTTACAACTTTTTTATACACATAAAACATGGCCAACAAGTCATGAGTGTTATAATTAGTTAACCTATTTTTTATAGTATTCTTCTTCACACCATGTTTTTTGGCGAATTCAACTATCCTTTTGTTCTTATCTCCCCCTCCCATTTGATTTTTAACTACAATCGTATTCAAAATAGGACTATTATGCGCCGCTTTATTTCTAATATTCTTAACCAACTTTATAACTGAATTTAAGTCTTCGAATTCTTTATAATTTTTTTTAGTATATAAAAACTCAACAAACCAACATAAGTCGCCAAATTGGATATGCTCAACGAAGAACCAAATAGGAGTATTATCTTTATATTTTTTGTATTCGGAAGATAAAAAACTATCCTTCTCCACGTATTTAAGCATTTTTTTATACGGATCATTTATAGATGTTTCCATCCTTACATAATCAAAAAAATCATTAATTATAGATCTCCCATCTTCATTATCATCAATTGTAACTTTTTTCATTATCATTAGTTTGATACTATGTTCAATATCTAAACACATTTTCAATATTATATATCTTAATTGCATGTCTAAACTTGCTAAATCTTCTAAGTGTTTAAAATCTAATCCGATATATCTATGCGATTCAGTTCCTTGATACTTTACTTCTTGAACAAAAAAATTATTTTTGTAATTACTTATTTTAAAATAATAGTTCTTGAATTCTAATGTTTTCATAGCATCAATTTCTGAAGTGTGCTCAAACTTAATTCCTTTAAATTTCATATAAAAAATTAAACTTTTAAACGAAAGAATATCCATAGTACCCTCCAAAATTAAATCTATCACCTTTATTATAACCAATATTTTCCTATAAACGCTACAGAACTTTCCTATCTCCCTATATGTCGCCCTAAAAATGTTAATAAATTGTAGAATTATAAAATAAAAACCCTCTAACCATTGCGGTTAAAGGGTTTTGGTGCATACCATGTATTATGCTTCTTCTTTGACATATGGTAATAATGCCATATGACGTGAACGTTTGATCGCCACTGTTAGACGACGCTGATACTTCGCTGAAGTACCTGTTACACGTCTTGGAAGAATTTTACCACGCTCTGAAATGAACTTTTTAAGAAGTTCTACATCTTTGTAGTCGATGTGCGTAATTCCGTTTGCTGTGAAATAACAAACCTTTTTACGACGACGACCGCCTCTTCTTGGACCTGCCATGTGAGACATCCTCCTTTTATTATAGATTGATCGGCTGAGTCCGGTGTGTGGCCGGCTCTTAATGCCTTACGAATCCATAATTCCGTTCATTACGTGTAATATGCCCTGTGTGTATGTGCACGATATATCATACAATATTTGAATGGCATTGTCAATATACACATTTTAGGATTCGTTCGCTTTTACCCGGATGAACATCAGCATGAAGAACGACAGTACGACGATGACGATCACCCATGCCCAGGCCAGCGACATATTGCCGGACTGAAGCGCGACGTAGATTGCGGTCGGCAGTGTCTGAGTACTGCCCGGGATATTGCCGGCGATGATGATGGTTGCGCCGAACTCGCCGAGCGCGCGGGCAAAGCTGAGCAGCGCCCCGGTAATCAGAGCCGTTTTTGTCAGCGGCAGCGTAATTTTTGTGAAGATCTGCCATCTGTTTGCGCCGTCCACTTTCGCAGCGTCTTCAATCTCTTTATTTACATTAAGAAAACCGCTCTTCGCCGCCTGGTACATGAGCGGAAATGCGACCACCGTACTTGCTGCGACAGCGGCATACCATGTGAAGATGATGGTATCGCCGAAAATCCATGCGACCACATCACCGACAACGCTGTTGTTGCCGAACAATACAAGTAATAAAAACCCGACCACCGTCGGCGGCAGCACGAGCGGGAGCATCAAGACCGTTTCGATAATCAGTTTTCCCCGGAAATTGTTTCGTGCCATGAATCTCGCAATGACGACACCGGCAATCAAGACGATCACTAATGCTATGAACGCCACTCTCAATGAGAGCAGAACAGGCGTCAGAAACTCTGTTGCTGTAATGTTACTCGATAATAAAACCATATTCATTGAAAACCTCGCCTGCTTCCTCACTTTGTACAAATTCGTAGAAAGCGCGCTGCGCTTCAGGATTATCCGTGTCGTTCAGAGTGCCGAGCGGATAAACGACCGGTGAATGGCTGTCTTCAGGTACCGTATCCACGACTTCAATGCCGTCACTGGTCAATGCATCTGTGTGATATACGACACCGGCATCGACATTCTCAGTTTCTACATAGTTTAATACTTGCCTTACATCCGTTGCAAATATGAACTGCGATTCAATCTCTTCCATTATATCCATATTTTCAAAAGCTTCCATACTATACTCCCCGGCAGGGACAGATTCCGGGTTACCGACTGCAATCCGTTCTGCATTTTCCAGGTCATCGAAAGAAGTGACGGGGCTGCCTTCAGGAACAATAAGGACGATTTCGTTCCTCAGCAGATCCACTGTATTCTCTTCCTCTATATAGCCTTCGTCCACCACTTCTTCAAAATGGCTTTCATTCGCGGAGAAGAACAGGTCTGCAGGCGCACCCTGTATAATCTGCTGCATCAATGCACCCGAGCCGCCGAAGTTAAAGTCCACCTGCACATCGGGATACTCTTCATTAAAACGCTCCGTGACTTCTCCGAGCGCATCCACAAGGCTCGCTGCGGCGGAAACAGTGATGGCCCCTTCAACAGCGTCTCCGGATGTGTTTTCTGATGTCTCATCCGTGTTCTCATCGTTTCCACACGCTGCCACTGTAAAAATAACCAGAAGCATTATATATTTTAAGCTTTTAGTAAATGTCATCTTACATAAGCCTCTTTTCACTTAATGTAATTATTTATCTTTAAGTATATTGGTAAAATAATTCAAAGTAAATAATACAAGAGCGCTTGAAATGACAATAATAGCAATATTTATGGCCCCTCTTCACTTTACTCACGGGCATTACATCGATACACTGAAAATAAGAATAATGACAGGGGGATTTAAAGTAATGGCTGATGAAAAGTTAAGAGAAGCAGGAATCCAGTTCAACTTAAGTGTCATGAACGATGATTTTGCGGATGTCATTTTAGGCGCACTCGATAATGTCGATACGACGAATGTTTGGATGAAGACCGATGACGTGGCCACAGCAGCAACAGGCAGTATCGCTGAGGTTTTCGACGTGGTAAAAGCCATTTATTTGAATGCAGCAAAAACAGGGATTCATACGGAGATGAGCGGAAATATCGTGCTTGGCGGATGCAACACCGGGGACGACAACAATGATAATGAGAAAGTTCAGCTGAATAAAGAAACCTCCGACGCGATTTCCCAAAACGCCGGCTGCAGATTTTCAATATATCCACTGGGTGAAGAAAATTATATTGAGAAGATTACAAAGGCAGTTGAAAAACTGCCTGATTTCGGAGTCGAAGTCAGTACAGCGCCTTTTGCCACACGTCTTGACGGGGAAGTGAATGATATTTTCACAGCACTCGAAGCCACCTTTACCGAAGTTCAAGAAACGAGCGAACATGTCGTTATGCCGTTTACAATCTCCTGCAACAGCCCTTCAAGTCAATAAGTGAACAAAGAGCCGGGACTTCCGGCTCTTTTTATTTCCCGGGAAATCCCCTCAACTTATAACGGTACCCGTTAGTGTGATAAAATGCGTCACTTCAGAGTTTTATCGAAATTTCAGCATTGTTTATAACGCCTTAAATACGTCCTCCTTTCATATAAAATGCTATAACCGATCATGCCCGCCTAATCTCCTGACATCGTTTTTACGCCATGTTGCGAGAACCAACCAAACCCGCCTCCCCTGAATAATATCCCAATTAATTTAATAAAAATGAGGGATTATATTTTAATCACATGGGGATAACACTTATAATAGGAACATATCAGAGTTTAGAAAGGGGTATTTACTTGGCACAACTAGCAGGATTAGGGAAATCGGGGATCTATGTTCATCCTATTGCGCTTGGAACAAACTTCGTAGGTGGTCACAACTTGTATAAAAATGTGGATGAAGAAGCAGGCAAACAGACAGTCCGTGATGCGCTGGACAACGGCGTGACTATGCTGGATACTGCTCAAATGTACGGACCGGAACTGGTCGGCGAAGTGCTGAAAGAATATCAAAGAACCAAGGTGGCCATTGCGACAAAGGTGGCACACCGTGAAGATGAAAATGGGGAGCAGGTCATTGATAACGACCCTGATTTCCTCAAACAGAAAATAGATGAGGCTCTGGAACGCATGCAGCTGGAGTATATTGACCTCTTCTATATCCATTATCCGGATCCTGAAGAAAAAACACCATTGAATGAAGCTGTTGCCGGTTTAAAAGAAGCAAAAGATGAGGGGAAAATCAGAGCAATCGGGGTCTCCAACGTGACACTCGATCAACTGAAAACGGCAAATAAAGACGGCTACGTCGATGTTGTGCAAAATCAGTATAATCTTCTGAACCGTGAAGCCGAAGATGGCATGTTTGATTACTGTGCAGAAAACAACATCACATTCATTCCATTTTTCCCGCTGGCTGCAGGGCTGCTGGCAGGATATTATGATGAAAATTCCAAGTTTGATGACTTGCGTTCGAAACTGCCTTTCTACCAGGAAGACGAATTTAAGGAAAACCTGGCGAAAGTGAATCAGCTGAAATCAATTGCTGAAAAATATAACGAGGAAGTCGCCCAGATTGTACTGGCGTTCTACCTCACTCGTCCGTCTGTCGGCGTCATCATCCCCGGTGCTAAAAAAGGTTCTCAGATTAAAGAGAATATGCGCGCGGCGGATATTGAACTGCAGGATGAAGATATTCAGAAAATCGATGAAATTTTCAAATAAGAAAACGGTAATGCGTCGTCAGATGCATTACCGTTTTCTTGCGCTACCCCGAGTCCATCCACTCAACGAGCGGTTCAAGGCAGCTCTTACTTTTCCAGTCGTAAGCCGTCGTTCTGTCCTTTAAAATATTAATCCGCTCGCGGCTGCCTTTCTTGATTCTTCTTCTGAAAATGACATTTCCTGTTCTGATTGTCATACGGTCGAAAAATGTCATATTCTTATAGTCGTATTCTCCGCGTGCATAAAATACTTCCACATCGATTTCAAACTCCTTAAACTGATACAGCCACAATGCTTCCGTCATACCTTTATAAAATTCTTCCAGCCCGACAGCCAGCACCGCCACCCGATGCCCATTCAACACCGCCATATTACGCTTCAGAAATTCACGCCCGGTAATCTCCCCTTTATAAATGCCGCCGGCAACTACAATGTTTCTATAATCTTCTAAATTGCGGGGCAGACTTTCGCTGAGTTCTTTGACGTCACAGCTGACCATCTCTTCCAGCCAGGCTGCGTATTGGGCAGTCGCACCATACTTTGACTGATAAAGCACCAGATTTTCAGGCAACTTCCGCTCACCCCTTTTAAACGTACATAATATGCATTACTCATACTTTACCCTTAAAATGTCAAAACAATCTAAATCTTTACAATCTTCCACCGGTGTATTATTATTCTTGTATACAGTATACAAGAGGTGATTGCACATGTTAGACAAGATAAATCAAAGAGTGACACAACTCGAAATACCAGGCACGCGGCAGTTCTCAAACAGAGTTTCTGCCTTACGTGACGGCATCAATTTCACTATCGGCGAGCCTGACTTACCGACACCATTGACGGTGAAAAAAGCAGCCATTAAAGCGATAGAAAATAATCAGACGGGTTATTCACATAATGCAGGATTGTTCGAGCTGCGGGAAAGCGTCTCGAATTTCTTCAAGGATATTTATGACGTCATATATAATCCCGAAGATGAAATCGTCATCACGACCGGGGCAAGCGAAGGGTTGAGATCGGTTTTTGAAACCATTCTTACTGAAGGTGATGAAGTCATCATTCCCGCACCATGCTACTCCGCTTATGAGCCGCTGGTGAATCTGCTTGGCGCGAGCGTGACTTATATGGATACTTCGGATACGGATTTTGTACCGGATCCTGAAAAGTTAAGAAGCATGATCACTGATAAAACGAAAGCGGTCCTTCTCAACTTCCCGTCGAATCCGACCGGGAAAGTATTATCGGAAGAAGAAATGGCACCGCTGGTCAAAGAGCTTACGAACCATGAGATCTTTATTATTTCAGATGAAATTTACAGCGAGATCACTTACGATGCGAAGCATATTTCATTTTCACAGTACCCTGAACTCCGTGACAGGCTGTTCCTTATCCACGGATTGTCGAAATCCCACTCGATGACCGGCTGGAGACTCGGTTATGTGCTGGGGCCGGCTGAATTTATGCCGCACGTCCTGAAAGTGCACCTGTACGATACAATCTGTGCCGCACTGCCGAGCCAGTATGCTGCCATTGATGCGCTCGACAACAGCCGCCACTCGGCTGCTGAAATGGCTGCGACATACAGGGAGAGACGCGATCTGATCGTTGAGAGACTGACGCAGATCGGCCTTGAAACAAAAACGCCTCAAGGTGCCTTTTATGTATTTCCGTCCATTGAAAAGTTCAATATGACCTCTTTTGAATTTGCTGACAGATTACTCGAAGAAGAACACGTAGCGGTTGTACCCGGCAGCGGTTTTACCGATTTCGGCGAAGGTTTCATCAGAATTTCCTATGCCACATCAATTGAAAATATCAATGAAGGGCTGAAAAGAATCGAAAGATTTGTGAGTGACCTTTCATAAAAAGTTTTAGAAGGTGAAGCTATGAAAACGATTCAGACAAAAGTCTCTCTAAGTGAACAGGCATTCCATATTTTAAAAGAAGAGATTGCGACAGGAAAACTAAAGGTCGGCGATCCGCTGCCCGAAGAGAAAATTTCGGCACAGCTCGGTATCAGCCGCACACCGCTCCGGGATGCGCTCGCTAAACTGGAGAATGAAGGATTGATCCGGACCCGGAGTGGAAAACCCGCTGTCGTTTCCGGTTTTTCCAAAGAAGATTCGCTCAACCATCTGGAAATGCGGCGCATTCTAGAGATTGAAAATCTCGAACGGATTATTCATAAAATGGATGAAGGTAATTTAAGAAAGTTAAATGACAATATCAACCGGCAGGCGCAGGCAGTGAACAACGGCCACCATCAGCTCTATCTCGAGCTCGACAGTGAATTCCATATGCTGCTTACTGAAACGAACGACAACCGGCTGTTTCACGAAATGGTCGAACGGCTGAGCAGAGGGGTGGACAGAGCTTTTCTGACTTTATCCAACACAATTGAATTCAGCCTCCAGGACTCTTTCATAGAGCATAAAGAAATTGTGGAGGCACTGTCAGTGAAGGACCTTTCGCTTGCGAAAGAAGCGTTGCTCCGGCATCTGGACAATATAGAAGAAAGATTCCTGAAATTTTACGACGATGAGGAGAATACTTATGAATGACACTTCAAACACAAGCTGGCAGAGCCCGGAAGAATTACAGGCGCTGATTACCCAGCTGGTCAGTTTCGACAGCAGATCAGGTACATCCGGTGAAGTTGGATTTCCACATTTTATAAAAGAGAAACTGATGGCACTGCCCTACTTCGAATCCCATCAGGACAGGCTGCATTTCGTCGATTCGGAAGAAGACCGTCATGCCCTGGCGGCCCATTATAAAGCAGATGACACAAAGGACACCGTCGTACTGATCAGCCACTTTGATGTCGTACATACTAAAGAGTTCGGAGACCTTGAAGAAATTGCTTTTGACGTTGAAAAGCTGACGGAAGCCATCGCAGAAAGAAAAGATAGTTTCAATGCCACGATTAAAGCGGACATCGAGTCTGATGATTACATTTTCGGACGCGGCGTCATGGACATGAAGATGGGCCTCGCCCTCCATATGAGCCTGCTCGAGCTTGCGAGTACCGAAGAGTGGCCGCTGAACATCATCCTCGTCACTGTGCCCGACGAAGAAGTGAATTCCGACGGCATGCGGGCGGCCGTTAAGTTTTTATCAGAGCTGAAAGATTCGGAAGGTCTGGATTTGAAACTGATTTTGAACAGCGAACCGTCATTCAGCCAGAGTCCGCAGGATACCAATTATTATATTTACTCCGGTTCCATCGGAAAAATCATGCCTTCCGCCCTTTTCTACGGCGTCGGCACCCATGCGGGGGAACCGCTTCAGGGCCTCACCAGTCATTTTATGAGCGCATACTTAACAAAAGAGATGGAATTCAACGCTGACTTTTACGAAGAGAAATTCGGAGAAAGCACGCCGCCTCCGGTCTGCCTGCAGCAAAACGATATGAAGCAGGATTATTCCACACAGACGTCGCACCATTCATATGCACTCTATAACGTCTTCACCCTGGAACGGAGTCCGAGCGAAGTGATGGAGATCTACCGGAATGTGGCAGAACGGGCGATGGATGAATGCTATTCGGATTACATCGAGTTATGCAGAAGGCTGAATACAGAACCGCTGAATAAAATTAACACCATCACTTTCCACGACCTCGCCCTGCACGTCATCAATAAGCACGGCCAGGACCGCTACGACCTGATTACCGACAGTGTATTCAACGACAGCACATTGAACATCCGGGAGAAAGCGATTAAGATTGCCGACCGGCTGATGGATGCCGCAAAAGAACTCGCACCTGCGACAGTACTCTTTTTGGCACCGTCCTATTATCCGGCCGTCAACGCATCGGATCATCCGGAACTTAAACAGAAAATAAAGTACGTCCAGGAGATTTTTAAGTCAGAGCATGATGTCGATGCAAAACAGGTCCATTATTTCAACGGCATCTCAGATTTAAGCTACGTAAACTATACCGGCAGCGAAGCCGGCTGGATGTCATTCAGAGAAAACCTGCCGGTTTGGGGAGAACCTTACATCATCCCGTTTAAGGAAATGCAGAATTTGAAAGCACCGGTTCTGAATGTCGGGCCATACGGCAAAGATGCACATAAAATGACGGAAAGACTGCATAAAGACAGTGCCTTTATTTATACACCGGATGTTTTAAGAAAGTTGATCAAAAGCTTTACAGAGTAAGCTTTTATAAAAGGGGTGTTTTACCTATGAGAAATTTTACCTTCCTGTTATTGATTACCGTGTTGATACTGTCTGCCTGCGGCAGACCGAACGAGGATGAAGAGACCGGACAAAAAACCATCCGGATTGCCTATCTTGTGAATCCGACCCAGTCATCGCATTTGGTACTGGAGGATTTTAAAGCTCAGGTGGAAGAGGATTCCGGCGGAGATCTGCAGGTCGAGCTGTATCCTTCAGGCTCTTTATTCCCGTCTGACAGGGAAGCGATCGAGGCAGTGCAGCTGGGTAATGTCGAGATGACCCTCCCTGCACTTGCCAGTGTTTCAGGATTTCATCAAGACTTCATGATTCTCGACCTCCCCTACTTGTTTGAGGACGAAGAAGAAGCCTACTCCGTGCTCGACGGGCCGTTCGGCCAGAATCTGCTCGACGGACTCGACGATGTCAATATCAAGGGGCTGGCCTACGGGGAAAATGGCTTCCGCCACATTACCAATAATGTGCAGCCGGTCCATACCCCAAAAGACATAGAGGGACAGAAAATGAGAACTCTGGAAAGTCCGGTACATACGGATGTTTTCAATGCCTTTGGCGCCAATGCGTCACCGTTTGCTTTCGGTGAAATGTACTCGACGCTGCAGCAGGGCACATACGATGCCATGGAATCACCCATTGCTCTTCTTTATACGAGCAATCTTTATGAAGTGCAGGATTATATGTCACTTACTTCACATGTGTATATGCCGACAGCTCTACTGATGAATAATGATTTTTATGAGTCACTCAGTGAGGCGCATCAGAAAATAGTTATGGATGCATCTGAGATGTTCAAAGACGAACAGAGACAACTGGAACAGGAACAGAATGAAGAATATATGCAGGAAATGCTCGATGCCGGTCTCCAGGTCAATGAGCTGACCGATGAGGAAAAGCAGGCGTTCAGAGACAAAGCACAGCCTGTCTTCGACAAGTATGAAGAGATGCTCGGAACAGAACTGTTTGAAAAATTGGATGAAGCCATCGAAGCAGCTGAATAGCCGCATACATGATGCCATAAATTGAGGAGTTATTTTTATATGAGGAATTTAAGCTTTCTGGTGCTGATCACCGTATTGATATTATCTGCCTGCGGCAGACCCAATATAGATGAGCAGACCGGACAGAAGACGATCCGGATTGCGCATCTGGTGAACCCGACCCAGTCGACGCATATCATGTCAGAAGAATTTAAAAAACAGGTCGAAGAAGAATCGGACGGACGTCTTAATGTTGAACTCTATCCATCCGGGTCTTTATTCCCATCTGACAGAGAAGCGATTGAGGCAGTACAGCTCGGAAATGTCGAAATGACCATTCCAGCGCTTGCCAGTGTTTCAGGGTTTGACCAGGACTTTATGATTTTAGACCTGCCTTATTTGTTTGAAGATACGGAGGAAGCATATTCCGTTCTTGACGGACCGTTCGGACAAAACCTGCTCGACGGACTTGAAGATGTCAATATTAAAGGACTCGTCTACGGAGAGAACGGCTTCCGCCACATTACGAATAATCAGCATCCGGTCTATACACCGGAAGACATAGAAGGCCAGAAGATGAGAACACTGGAAAGTCCGGTACATACCGATGTGTTCAACTCATTCGGCGCCAATGCATCACCATTTGCATTCGGTGAAATGTACTCCACATTGCAGCAGGGTACTTATGACGCCATGGAATCACCGATCGCTTTAATGTATACAAGCAACCTTTATGAAGTGCAGGACTATCTATCACTCACTTCCCACGTATATATGCCGGTCGCACTCTTAATGAATAATGATTTTTATGAATCACTTGAACCGGATCTGCAGGAAATCGTCATGGATGCCGCTGAAGATTACAGAGATGCACAACGGATACTTTCGCAGGAACAAAATGAGACGTACATGAAGGAAATGGTCGATGCCGGCCTTCAGGTCAATGATCTGACCGACGAAGAAAGACAGGCGTTCAGTGAAAAAGCTGAACCGGTTTACGAGAAATATGAAGAAATGCTCGGATCCGAACTCTTCGATGAACTGAATAAAGCTGTTGAGGAAGCACAATAGATATGTCACAAAATAAGGGGACTCTATATGAAAAAATATTTTAACAGATTTGAAGAAGGTTTTCTGATTGCCACACTCGTTCTGATGGTCCTGCTCATATTCGGACAGGTCGTCGGCCGTTACGTTTTCCAGAGCGCACCCAGCTGGACGGAAGAATTCGCAAGATACATCCACATATTCCAGGTATGGGTAGGCGCCGGCTATGCGGTAAAACTGAGAGAACATATAAAAGTGACCGCTTTTGTAAATCTATTCAACGGTGCAACAAGAAAAATCATGGATATCACATCTACGTTAATATGGTTTCTGCTCATTATACTGGTTGCGATTTTTGGTACCCACCTGGTCATCGCAACGCTCCAGTACGGCCAGGTATCACCGGCAACGCAGATTCCGATGTGGGTCGTCTATATTGCGGTGCCACTGGGCGCGCTCAGCATGGCCATCCGCCTCATCCAGCAGCTGCTCGAAATCATCCGCAAAGATTACTCGAACATTAAAGAAGAAGAAAAAGAGAAAGAGGAGGCACCGCTATGAATATAATCATCATATTATTTGCTGTCCTGTTAGTGTGCTTCCTGATCGGCGTACCGATTGCGATTTCTCTCGGAGCAGCGGCCATCGTTGCCATCTGGTTTGGAACCGATCTTCCAATAAATCTGATTGCACAAAAAGCATTTACGTCGCTTGACTCATTCTCACTGCTTGCGATTCCGTTCTTCATACTTGCCGGAATTCTTATGGGCAGAGGCGGGATTTCAAAACGTCTGCTCGCCATGGCGACGGCACTTGTCGGCTGGATCAGGGGCGGTCTGTCTCTTGTAACGATTGTTGCCTGTATGTTCTTTGCCGCCATCGCGGGTTCCGGCCCGGCAACAGTTGCTGCCATCGGAAGCTTCATGATTCCGGCGATGATCGACAACAAATACCATAAAGGATTCTCAGCAGGTGTTCCTGCCGCAGCCGGTTCCATCGGGGTCATCATTCCGCCGTCCATTCCGTTCGTCGTGTATGGTGCAGTCGGCAGTGTGTCCGTCGGCGCAATGTTCATGGCAGGTATTCTGCCTGGTATTTTAATCGGTGCAGCGTTACTGATCACCGCTTACCTGATTTCTAAAAAGCGTGGATATAAGCCTCAGGAAGGCGCAGAAAAACTCGTTTTCAAAGATGTTTTAAAAGCGTCATGGGATGCCAAATGGGCCTTATTCGTCCCGGTCATCATTCTCGGCGGAATTTACGGCGGGGTCTTCTCCCCGACAGAGGCTGCAGTGACAGCCGTCGTATATGCGATCATAGTCGGTGTCTTCATACATAAAGAACTCGACTGGAAGGGAATGTACGACGCCTTTATGGAGACCATTCTCATCAACGCAACAACGATGATCATCATCAGCTTCTCTGTGTCATTCGCGTTCTTCATGACGCTTGAGCAAATACCGAATACGATTGCCGATGGATTGATGCAGCTGACATCGAACCCGATATTCATACTCATCATCATCATTATCCTGCTGCTGATCGTCGGCATGTTCATCGATACCATTTCAGCATTGATCATTTTGACACCGATTCTGCTGCCGGTCGTCACGTCTGTCGGTATCGATCCGGTTCACTTCGGGGTCATTCTCGTCGTGGCACTTGCCATCGGTTTTGTTACACCGCCGCTCGGCGTCAACTTATTCGTCGCCTCCAGTGTCGGTAAAGTCAAATTCGAACAAGTCGCAACCGGCGTCATGCCGTTTGTGCTGATCATGATCGTATGTCTGTTGATCATCGCATTCATTCCTGCGATCTCGATGTTCCTGCCCGGTTTGTTTGAGTAACCAATTAATGGAGGTTGACCGTTATGACTAAACCACTCATCTGGATTTTAAATGATGTCTGGGAAACGCATGATTATGAAATTGAACGTTTGAACAAAGAAGGTTATGAAGTGGCCGTCACCAGGCTGAAAGACTTTGATGCGGACTCGAAAAAATATTCGGGTTCTGCATCGGTCGTCATGTTCCAGGTCGGCTTCATCGTCGATAAAGCGCTCATCGACACACTCGATCACTGTAAGGCGATCATCGCCATGGGCATGGGGTATCAAAATGTCGATATGGAAGCCGCCAGTAATAAAGGGATCCATGTCTCAAACATTCCGGATTACTGTATCGAGGAAGTGTCGGATCATACAGTCGCCATGATGCTCCATGGTATGAGAAGACTGTCGGATTACAGTGCCGTCGTCAAAAATGGCAGCTGGGATTCATTTGCTGTTACAGGAATAAAACCGATAAGCAGCCTGACAGTCGGCCTGCTCGGATTCGGCAGAATCGCCAAAAAAGTTGCTGAAAAACTGAAACCGTTCGGCGCAGAAATCATTGCCCACGATGCCTTTATTCCCCGGGAAATATTTGAGGAGTACGGAGTCGAATCCGTGTCCTTTGAAGCGTTGATGCAGCGTTCCGACCACTTGAGTCTTCATGTACCGTTGACTGATGAGACAAAGCATATCATTAACGCAGACAGTCTGAAACTCATGCAGGACGGCACATTCATCATCAACACATGCCGCGGCGGCATCATTAAAGAGGACGATCTCGTCCAGGCGGTCGAATCCGGCAAAGTCGGCGGTGCTGCGCTCGATGTGCTTGAACAGGAACCACCTGACTTCAGTGATGCACTGCTGAATAAAGATCAGGTGCTGATTACCCCGCACTCCGCCTATTATTCCGATGAAGCGCTGAAAAACCTCAGAGTCAAAGCATGCGATAAAGTCGTCGAGGCAATGGAAACCGGAGAAATCGGCACGTCATTGAACAAGGATAAATTGAAGTAAATAAAAACAGCTGTGATTAGAAAAATTCCAATCACAGCTGTTTTTACGTTGTCAGAGCCTGTTCATCGCTTCCACAATGGTATTTCTGATATAATCCGCTCTGTCATTTTCCTGAACTTCCCCGGTTTCCATATTGAAATCCTGAGACCAGTCATAATCGTCCATCATTTCATAAACCCACCAGATATTTTTATGCATGTCCGAAATCCGCGAAAACTTCACTCCGATATATTCAGTCGGCTCTGTAATGACTGTCGCACCGTTGTCCTTCGCCTTCGCAAGCGTCTCTTCGACACTGTCCACATATACCTGGATGAATGCAGGGGTGAACGGCCAGTCCGGCTTCCGGTCCACCAGCATGATGAGTGAATCACCAATTTCCATTTCAGCATGTAATATCAAACCGTCTTTGTCCATCGTCAATGCATTTTCATCTGTCGTGCCATCAAAAACTTTTTCAATAAAATCCATCAGGTTTTTCGCATTATCCGTAATGATGAATGGATTGACGGTCTTCATATTATCCGCCACCGGTATCCCTCCTTTCAAAATAATTCAGATTCATATACTATTTGACTTCATTCACAGCAAAATAATTATCTTCATCATCCGAAAAATTAAACACGCGGCCGTCGGGCGTCTCCACGATATCTCCGACCCTGATGCCTTTATTATTAAAATCAGCATACAGTTCATCCAGATTTTTCACCTGGAACATGAGTGACGGCGTTCCGAGATTCACTTCAGGACTCGCCTCCCTTATGAAGGCCTTGTCAAAAATCACGATACTCGTCTGTGAATCCAGACTGGGCGCCACTTCCACTGATTTATAGTCATCGTAAATAATGTCTTCTGATTTAATTACAAACCCCAAGTCTTTTGTCCAAAAAGCTACGGATTGTTCCTGATTGTCAACGTAAAGCATGACACTTTGCAAACCATCAATCATATTTACTCCCCCTTTTAATAAACACATCAAACCGCTTACTATTTCAATTATAAATATTTGTTTACTATTACACAAATTTAAACAATAAAAAACAGTGCCTCATCATTAAGATAAGGAACTGCCTGTATCAGTTATTTTTTATGAACAGAGTGAATGATAAGATCTTCACCATAACGGCGGCGGCTTATTTTTCTGGCATCGATGGCGCTGCGAGCCGGAACTTCATAAGTCTTTTTACCATTATCTTTTTCCACCGTCACCATAAAGCATTTCGTACCACATCTCATATGCATACACCCTTTCATATTTTACACTTTAGAATGGACCCCAATCGATGAAGAATGCAATAAGTAAGAATACTGCACCTAATCCATACCATAACAGAAGCAGCGGCCAGATGAACTTGAGCCAGTCTGTATACTTGATTTTGGCAATCGCAAGTGCCGCCATGAAGTAACCGGATGTCGGGTAGAAAATGTTGGAGAACCCGTCACCAAACTGGAAGGCAAGTACGGCAGTCTGTCTTGTCATTTCTGTCAGGTCGACAATACCGACCATGATAGGCATCGTTGCTGCTGCCTGTCCGCTTCCCGAAGGAATCAGGAAGTTAAGCAGCCCCTGCATGATCATCATTGCGACAGGAACAATCGATTCCGGAATAGCAGTAATCGCAAGGCTCAGCCCGTTAACTACCGTATCCATGATCAGACCATCTTCAAGCATGACGGAAATTGCACGCGCAATACCAACGATAAGAGAACCCAAAAGAATATTTTTGACCCCTTCGTTCATCGCTTCCGCAATTTTAGAAGGCCCGAGACCACCGATTAAACCGGTAATCAAACCAGCCAGTATATAGAACCCTGCGAGCTCGATGAAGTACCACTGATATTGGAAAATACCGAATAACATAAATCCCAGTGCTGCAATAAATACCCATGTAGCAACAACCGTTCTTGTCGTCACTTTTATTTCTTCGTCACCTTTGTCGGTAAACTCCGAATCATCCACATCATCAGTGATCAATGTTTTGGATGGATCCTTTTGTACGCGTTTAATATACATCGATACAAAGATTATACCGACAATCGTCATTACAGTCAGTACGATTGCACGGTAGCCGATACCTGAGAACATCGGCAGTTCCGCGATTGCCTGTGCCGTACCTAAGTTGGCAGGCGCAGTCAAAGCAACACTGAACCCGACCACGGTCGCAATCAATACTGTGGCTGTCGCAGCCATTCTGTCAAAACCGAGCCTTAAGAATAAAGGCAGTAACGCCGGTAAGAAAATCAGCGATGATTCAATATTACCTGTCAAGGCAACGAAAATTGCCAAAGGTACAACAATCGTCGGAATGATCAGTAAACCTTTGTTGCCGAACCCTTTAATTAAAACGTTGATGATTAAATCGATAACACCCGTTTTCTCGATGACCCTGAACATCGCACCGATCGCCATAATACCGAAGATAATCGCGATCGTCTGCTCAACCCCACGCGGAATCGCCGTCATAAATTCCAAGATCCCCACAGGTGACTGTGCGATAAATTCGAACGTGCCAGGAATGATTACAGAACGGCCGTCAACTTCCTCCCGGGCGAACTCCCCTGCCGGTACTATGTAAGACGCGATTGCGGCAAGTGTAATCAAAATGAACAAAATGACGTAAATATGCGGCATTTCAAACTTACTTTTAGCTGTGTCTTTGCCCAAAATAAAACCTCCCATCAATATTTTAAAAATTTGAACAATTATATAGATGCAATTATTACATAAAATTCTAGTAATTTGGAGTTTCTTCTTATTTTTGTTTAAAGTTTTAATATAATTCTATATTAACGAAACTGTGTTTCGCCAAGGGCTTTCTATGCAAATTCCAAATTTATGTTATCCGCCTTATGACGCTCCTTCCCGCATCCCCGAACGGATCGTTGGACGTCTTTAAAGTTATACTGGAAAACGAACACAGCAAAATTGAGACAGAAAAAGATACAATGGTATAATTTATGGGAGTCTATTTAACATCTGTAAGTGGCCGCAGCAGACTATGGGAAGATTAGAGAAAGGTGACTTTTAATGGAGCGTATAGTGAGTTTTCACGAGGAAATCAGAGCGGCATTATCAAAGGATGATCAGACGGCATTCAGGGAAATCTTTCTGAATATCCATCCAATGGACCGTGCCGCCATCTTTGCTGCCCTGGATCATCAGCAGCACGAACAGATCAAAGGATATTTATCTGCAAAAGAATTTTCAAGCGTCTTCCAGGCTTTGGATTTAGAACACCAGAATGCAGTGTCTGAGGAGCTGGATGATCATTATATAGCAGAGATGTTTGATTATATGTTTGCGGATAACGTGGCAGATTTTCTGGAAATCCAGGATGATTCCTACCGGCTCAGAATTTTATCATTGATGACGGATGAAGAAAATGCGGAAGTTGAAGAACTGCTGAACTACGCAGAAGACAGCGCCGGCACGATCATGACCAAAGAATATATCGCTGTCAGCCGTATGGATAAGGCTGAAGATATTTTGAAACGCCTGCAAAAAGAAGCGCCGGCTGCAGAGACGATATATTATTTATATGTCGTGGACGATCAGCACCGCCTGCAGGGTGTTTTATCATTGAGGGATTTGATTGTTGCACGTGACAGCGAAACGGTCGAATCCATCATGCAGACGAATTTCATTACGACCAGTGTGGATGAAGACCAGGAAGAAGTCGCAGAAATAATTAAAAAATATGACCTTATTGCATTACCCGTCATCACTGAACACGGCCTCCTTGCCGGTATCGTCACAGTGGATGATGTCCTCGATGTCGTCCAGATTGAAACAGAGGAGGATTTCGGTGAACTGGGTACAACAAGAGGCGCAATGAATCATAACCTGACCATCTTTCAATCTGCGAAAAAGCGTGGTCCCTGGATTATTCTATTGATGCTTTTCGGCATGATCACAGCCAATATCATCGGCGCTTTCGAAAACACGCTGGAAGCGGTCGTCCTGCTGTCCGCCTTCATCCCGCTGATCATGGATTCTGCCGGGAATACAGGCACGCAGGCCCTGACTGTCGCCGTCCGCAACCTCGCCCTTGGAAACATCGGGCCTGGTTCCATACTTAAAACGCTGTGGAGAGAACTGGGCACCGGCTTTTTACTCGGCCTGGCATGTTCCGTCATGCTGCTCATCATCATTCCACTGCTGTATCCTTCGGGGAACCTCATGCTCGCTGTCATCGTCGGTTCAACCCTGATTATTACACTCAGCTTATCAGCGGTGATCGGCGCAATCATACCTGTCGTCATCAAGAAATTGAATATCGACCCAGCTGTCGCTTCCGGGCCGTTCATCACTACGATCAATGACATCATGGGGCTCTTAATATATTTTACAATCGCAACGACACTGCTCAGTCACTTATAATAAAACCCGTTTACAGACATTGCTGCAACCGGGTTTTATTAATTATTCCACATTTTTAAAATCGAATTCTCCATACGAGCTGATATCGATATCAGCTACGCCTGTTGAATGTGCATTATAGTCTGTCGGGTGAAGGATAAAGATTGCCGGTGCTTCTTCAACTAAGATTTCCTGGACTCCGGCATATAATTCATGACGCTTTTCTTCATCAGCTTCCTGCCTTCCTTCATCTATTAATCTATCGGCTTCTGTGTTGCTGAAGTACATGAAGTTTGCTCCCGGGTTGCTGCTGTCGGAATGGAAGATTGGTTTAATCCCGTTATCCGGGTCGCCGGTAGAGTTCCCCCAGCTCATGATATATAAATCATGCTCCTGATTTCCGAGTGCATCTAGAAAGGAACCCCATTCGAGCTGGACAATTTCCAAATCAACACCGATGTCCTGAAGTGATTCCTGCAGCCATATTGCTGTGTCCACACGCTGCGGGTTATCATCATTCACATACATGGTCAGACTGAAACCATCTGCATAGCCCGCTTCTTCCAGTAAACGTTCTGCTTTTTCAAGATCATATTCCAGCGGCTCCAGTGAGTCATTGAATCCAAATATATTTGGTGCAAGCGGCGACACCGCTTCAATTCCTGCATCGTCATAAACACCTTCGATAACTTCTTCCTTATTGAATGCATGGCTGATCGCCTGACGCACTTTCTTGTCCTGAAGAATCTCACTTTCAGTATTCATACCAATGTATTCAAGGGCCACTGTCTCCGTTTCAACAAGTTCAACCTCTCCATTCGACTTGAGACGCTCTGTGTCACTCGGCGGCACATCACCGATAACATCCGTATCGCCCGTTTCAATTTCAGCAATACGCGAACCGGTTTCCGGTACAACTCTTAAAGTCAATTCATCAATATTCGTATCGCCACCCCAGTAGTCTTCATTGCCTGTTAAAGATGTACTCTCACCCGGCGTGCGCGAATCAAACTCAAGATATCCCGTTCCTATCGGGTTTTGTTCAACAATTGAACCGGCAAACTCAGAAATTTCTCCAGCAATTTCTTCATGTTCTTCCCCGCCTGCCGACCGTATCTCATAGTACTCCTCCAAAGTGATGTCAGCTCCCGCTTCGTCCAAAGCAAATTGATAATCTTCATTGATCTGTTCGGGTGAAATCATATCACCGGCACCATGACTTAAATGACTGAGGAGCGGCTGGAATGGATACTCGGTTTTTATTTCCACTATGTAATCTTCAATGACATTCACTTCTTCAATCGCCTCCAGTACGTGTGAGCGGGAGGCTGCACGTCCCGGGTCGAGCAGACGTTCGAAATTCGCTTTGGCCACGTCGGCGTTGAATTCAGCACCATCATGGAAAGTCACGTCCTCCCGTAAAGTGAAGTGCCAGGTCAAATCATCGACTTGCTCCCATTCTGTGGCAAGTGATGGAATGATTTCAAGATTGTCATCCTGCTTGACCAATCCTTCGAAAATATGTGATCTCACCTTCTCCGATGGCGTGTCATTACTGCCGTGAGGGTCGACTGACACAGCATCTGACGGCAGAGATAAAGTGATGGATCTTTTCTCATTCTCCACCGTTTCACCACTTGCTTCTGCGTCTTCTTCCACTTCACTGTCATCTGCGCAGGCACTGAGTATTAATGTTAATAAAAGTAATGGCCCTATAGCTGAAAAATACTTCATCTTAAATACCTACCTCCTTAGTATGCTTTATATCATATAATTTTACTAGGATTTAAAATAAAGTCAATAAATATTTCAATTTATTAGATAATTCCACTAAAAAATCCTCTGGAGTTCATATACTCCAGAGGATAAATTTCATTACGAGCCCCAAACTTCATCTGCAACTTCTTTTACTAGACGCAGCTTCCTCCACTGTTCTTTTTCAGTTAAATTGTTGCCTTCTTCTGTTGAAGCAAATCCACATTGAGGACTCACACACAGTCTGTCTTTGTTGATATACTTCGCAGCTTCTTCTATTCGTGCCTTGATTTGTTCTTTGTCTTCAAGTTCAGGCAATTTGGATGAGAATAATCCAAGTACGACCTGCTTGTCTCCACTCACTTTCGACAATGATTCAAAACCGCCTGCACGTTCTGTATCAAACTCCAAGTAGTATGCTTCCACATTTTCTTCTCCGAATAAAACATCCGCAACAGTATCATATGCACCTGAAGATGCCCATGTTGAACGATAATTCCCGCGGCACACATGCGTTGTAATCACCAGATCCTCAGGAAGATCTTTAATTGCTTCATTATTCAGCTCCACATATTTGCGGCTTAAATCTTCCACAGTGAAGTCTTCATTCAAAGTCTTCCAGAAATCTTCATCGACGATCATACCCCATGTGCAGTCATCCAGCTGAAGATTGCGGCAGCCTGCCTCGTATAATTCTTTGATGAATGCCTGATAAGCTGCTGCGATATCTTTAAGTAGCTCCGTTTCATCTGGATAATGGTAATCAGTCGCTTCTTTATTTTCAGGGCGGGTCAATTCTGCCAAAAATTGGGCAGGTGCAGGGATTGTCTGTCTCGCGATAATCTCGTCATCCGCAAACTGCTGGACATATTTGAAATGCTCAATGAACGGGTGGTTCTCACCGGAAAGTTTCCCTGTCAGCCTCGCAGTTTCTGCTCTTGTTTCAACATGTTCGAATTGATAGCCCTGATCCACATCTTCTTTCTCTACTCCGCCCAGTCCCCAGAAAAAATCCAGATGCCACCATGAGCGGCGGAACTCTCCATCTGTAATTGCTTCCAAGCCGATTTCTTTTTGTTTTTCAATCAAGTCTTCAATTGTAATATCTTCAACATTCTTAAGTTCTGATTGTGTGATGCTGCCTTCTTCAAATGCCTCACGTGCTGCTTTTAATTTTGCCGGACGCAGGAAACTGCCTACGTTGTCAAATTTGAAAGGTGCGACTCTTTTTACTTTTACTTGTTGGTTCAATGCCATATCCGACCACTCCTATATGTTTTAATGTAAATTCATCTTATCATAGGAACAATGCAATAGCATAACTGCTAATATTCATGGCTTGTTATAACTTTTAGCTATATGGTAGAATGAACAAAATAAAAACCGGGGTGAATCATTATGACAATCCAACAATTAAAATACCTGATTGAAGTCGTGAATACAGGGTCCATCAATGAAGCTGCGAGAAATCTGTTTATTTCACAGCCGACATTGTCAAAGTCGATCAAGCTGCTTGAAACTGAGATGGGCATCGTCATCTTCACGAGATCTTCAAAGGGAATCATCCTATCCTCGGACGGGGCGGAATTTTTAAGTTACGCGAGACAGGTCGTCGAACAGGTCAATCTGATGGAGCGCCGATATCTTGACTCACCTTATCAGGAGCAATTACTGTCCGTATCCACACAGCACTATTCTTTTTCGGTCGATGCGATGGTGAAGATGATCGATAAATACGGCGGGGATAAATACCAGTTTACTTTAAGAGAAACACGGACGTTTGAAATTATAGAGGATGTGAAAAATATGACGAGTGAAGTCGGCGTCCTTTTTATGAGTAATTTCAATTCGAAAGTGCTCTCCCAATTGATCAAGGAAAATCAACTGATCTTTGAACCGCTGTTTACAGCAAGTCCACACGTGTTCATCAGTAAGGACAATCCCCTTGCAGAGAAGGATCTTGTGACACTTGAAGATCTCACGCCCTACCCTAGACTCGCCTATGAGCAGGGGCATAACAACTCCTTTTATTTTACCGAAGAGATTTTGAGGACGCTGGACAGTCCAAAAGACATTCTGGTAAGTGACCGTGCGACGCTGTTCAACTGTCTGATCGGACTGAACGGCTATACGATTTCCTCCGGTGTGTTAAATGCGGATTTGAACGGCACGGATATCATTCCGGTCAAACTGGATGTTGAAGATCAGATTACGGTCGGCACGCTGGTCAATAAAAAAGCACAGCTCAGCCGAATGGCGAAACTGTACTTGGAAGAGCTGGAAAAATGCATCATATCGTATAATCTTTTATAAAAATAATTTCATACCTTCGTGGGTAACCTGGAACCCCAGTTTTTCATAGAAAGACTGCGCTCCCGTGCGTCTTTTGTCCGTCGTCAGCTGGACGATGCCACATTGATTTTCTTTTGACAGCCGGATTGCCTCCTCAAATAGAGCACGGCCTACACCTTTACTTTGATGTGATTTGTGCACCCTGACGCCTTCAATCTGAGCATGCTTCTGACCTCCGCGCGCAAGCGTCGGTATGAATGTCAGCTGCAGGCATCCGGTGACCTTCTCATCTTCAACCGCAAGCAAAATTTGGTTGCCTGCCTGGGCTTCGATATCTTTGAAAGACCGGATATACTCTTCACCCACTGCCTCCGATACCAATTCACGCATATGCCCGAGTTCATCATCAGCGAGCAGTGCGACGATGTCTTTGAGATCTTCGATTGCTGCCATTCTGAAATTCATGGAATCATCCCTTTTTAATATTAACTCTAAATCCTTGAAAGATTGAGGCCTTAAAGACCAACTCCCTTTAAAATATCAATACAACACCCAATTATTTAATAAAATAATATTTATGGCAATTCTATAATTCATAAGATCGCTGGACAAGCTAAAACGAAGAAATTTTTAAGGTGACTGTTTATTTCAAAAGTTATACGGATTAGTCAGAGGGCATCACCGTTCAACTATCTAACCAGCTTGACCAACGGTATGGTTGGTTCTGACGTTCTGAATATTAATCTCAATGATATGGATATTCAAATCTTTAGCGGAGCCTATAGACTTAAAAAATACAGCCCCGAGAGGAAAGCTGTATTTTTTAAGAGATCGAGAAGGACATAATTATTGCATGAAATTTAACATAGTAAATCTTATGCATAGAGTGGTATATAATAAATGACAAATGTGGCAATAACGATAACTACACCTGAAATAATTAATATCGCAGGAAACTTTTTAGTCAGTTTAACCTCTTTCTTATCGTACTCCTCTTCAGGCATAACAAGCAGTTTTTCTCTGTATGTGATTTCTTCTTTTGTCGGTCTAGTCAGAAATGAAGCTATGATTAATGCAGCTAATGACCCTATGAAACCGAATACGGCTGAATTTAAGTAGGATGGCAGCTCAACAATGCCGGATTGTATTATTAATTCGGTTATTACAACACCTAAAGTACCAAATAAAATACTATAGAAAGCCGCAGCTTTGGTGACTTTCTTCGATAATATACTTGCAAATGCGACCGGCCCCCAAGCTGCCGCAAACAATGTTGATGCAAACACTGAGATCCAAAAAATTGCTGGGGGCTGCCATAAAGTAAACAACAGTGTAATTGCTGCTGCGAACAATATCATCAATCGGCTGATACGAAGCAACTTCTTCTCTGAAATATTATCAGTACGGAAGATATCTTTCGTAAAACTGTTGCCAATCAACTGCAAAAATGTGGATGCAGATGATAAGGCAGCTGTCAAGATACCACTGATGGCCAGGACACCTATCCATGTCGGAACAAGATTTATCACCGACCATATAAATACTCTTTCAGTCGGGTCAATCCCAGAATTTATGACATTGACAGTCATTATTGTAAAGTGAAGTACCAGATATATTAAAGCAAGTATTATTGTAGAGATAAATCCTGAACGGATGGCCACGTGTTCATTCCTAACCATCATATAACGGCTGCTCTGCCACGGGCTCACTGAGATAACCAACCCCCAGACTATGCCTATAATGACACACCACAATAATACTTCAGTGGGAGATCCCATATAGGCATCTGGTCCTGTGATGCCATGCCAGGACATTAAACCCGGTTTACTTTCTATATTGGTAGAATCCACGATTGCATCCGGATAACCGCCAGCTGTATTAAAAATATACGGAATCGATAAAAAAGTTGCCACTGTGAATAATAAGAACATCAATGTTTCAGTAATCAGCACACCTTTTGCGCCAGCCGCAAAAGTCAGTATAGTAAATACCGATATAACAATAATTAAAGATACTATATAATTGAAACCCGTAATTTCTGCAAGTAATAATCCAGCCCCTTGAGTGACGGCAACCAAGTAAGCAGTAATCCCTATAATCAAAGTAACTGCAGCAATCAACCTCACCGCACGGGAATTAAACCTTGAACCGAAGTATTCTGGCAAAGTCAGTGCTCTGCTTCTTCGTAAAAATCTTCCGAAAAAAAGTACACCAATTACATAACCAGGTAATACGAACGTTGACATGATAAGCATCGGAATGCCGTATCCTTCATATGAGAATGCAACATCACCCATAAACGCCACTGTACTCAAATATGATGCAACTAAAGAGCCTACTATTAATATTGTTGGTGCATTTCTTCCTGAAACATAGTAATCTTCTAAATTTTTGACTCTCGTAGAAACAACCAACCCCACAATGATAAATAACGTGAATGCTACGAGCGCACCTATTGCATAAATCATTTAATTCCCCCTTGTGTTTATTTTGTATAAATACGGTCTAAGATGAGTTTTGATATGATACCAACTACAATAAGTGCTCCTCCAAAAGAAATTGAGAATAACAATTCTCCTATAGCCATTTTATTCCCTCCTAATTTACTCCTATAACTTATCTTGAATTCTAAAATACATATTTGCTGCAGATACTAAAGATTCCTTTTTTTGATAAAATGGAATAGTTTTTAGATTTACATTTTCAAAAGTCAGATTCAATCTTTCTTGTTTAGTTATTATTTGTGCTAACAATTTCCCATGCAGTGTACTTTGTGAAGCGCCGTGTCCTGTATATCCTACAGAATAATATGCACCTTCAGATGTTTTTCCGATAATTGGAAATTTATCTATTGTTGCTCCTATTAAACCTCCCCAAAAATAATCAATTCTTGTTTCTTTTAACTGTGGGAAAATACTTTTTAACAGAATTTTCAACTCTTGTTTATATTTTAGTTTAGCTGGATACTTTATCCCAGAACCACCTAATATTATTCTATTATCAGAAGTTCTTCTAAAGTAATTTGTTAAATTAATTGTGTCATATAGGTTACGATTATTAGGTATTAACTGATTAATAACGTCATCGTTTAATTGCTCAGTAGCGATGATAAAGCTTCCTAAAGGAAAAATCCCCTTGTGCAGATCTTTCGTAATATTTTTTGAATAACCATCTGTACCGTATATAAGATTTTCAGCATATACCGTGCCTTCAGATGTAGTTAGTTTAAATTTCCCGTTAGTTTTAGTAATTTTTAAGGCTTTAGTATTCTCATAAATTTTTGTCCCCATACCATTTGACACTCGAGCTAAACCTCTCAAATAGTTAAGAGGATGGAATTGATAACTCAGTGGGTCAAAATATGCTGCTTTGAAAAATTCTGAGGCTAATTCCTCCTCTATCTCCGCTCCTTGTAGTACATGTATATCACGTTGAAAATATTTACTCACAATTTCTTGTGTTTCTTTGAAATCAGAGATTTTCTTAGCTTTTCTTGAAAGTCCTATGTGGCCACATTGCTTTACGTCACAGTCAATATTATGTTTTTTTGCAATATCAAAAACAGTTTCGTTAGCTAACAAAGCATAATCATCTAATTTTTTGGCTTCTTCAACACCAAATTTTTTAATTAAATCTTTTGGAGATAATTTATAGCCAGTATTCATCATCCCACCGTTTTTTCCACTAGCTCCAAATCCAACTGTTTTTTCCTCTACTACTACAGTATTAACACCTTTTTCTTGTAAATGATAACTTGTAGAGATTCCAGTAAAACCTGCACCAATTATAGCAACATCAGTATGAACCTCTCCTTGTAATGGAGGATAATCAATTTTATTTGATGAGGTTGCTTCCCATAATGTACGCGTTTCCAAATTTTAATCTCCCTTCATCTATAGCAAATTTAATTAATCAAATTCCCAATCGATAAATATTTCGTGTCCAAATAGGCTTCTAAACCTTCCGGGCCGCCTTCTTTGCCAAGGCCGCTCTCTTTCAGGCCGCCGAACGGTGCGTGGGCAGCTGACGGTGCGCCGTCGTTCCAGCCGATGACGCCGAATTCCAGCTGATCGGACAAGTATAAGCCCACTTTGTAATCATTTGTGAAGTAATATGCAGCCAGGCCAAACGGCAGGCTGTTCGCGAGTTCAATCGCTTCATCAACTTCTTTAAATGACTGGATCGGAATCAGCGGGCCGAATGTCTCCTCGCTCATGATCTCCATGTCCTGGGTTGCATTCTTGATGACCGTCGGCTTAAAGAAGTAGGTACCCTTCTCATCATCCGCAGCACCCTCGCCGCCGCAGAGTATCTCAGCCCCAAGGCTTTCTGCATTCTCAGCCTGCCCGCTCACCTTTTCATACGCCTGCTTATTGATCAGCGGACCGACCTGGGTCCCTGCCTCCAGACCGTTGCCCACTTTCAGTCCCGAAACTTTCTCACTCAGCTTCTGCGAGAATTCATCCACGATTGACTCATGAACGAACAACCTGTTCGCGCATATGCATGTCTGCCCCGCATTCCTGAACTTCGATGCGATTGTCTGGTCGACAGCGATATCGATGTCCGCATCACCGCAGACGATGATCGGCGCATGGCCGCCAAGCTCCATTGAGACATGCTTCACCGTATCTGCACTGTTTTTGATCAGTGATTTACCGATCGGTGTCGACCCTGTGAATGTGATTTTCCTGACGAGCGGGCTGTCCGTGAATAAAGACCCGATCTCACTGCCGGAACCGTTCACTGCTTTAAAGACGTACTCCGGCACACCCGCTTCGTACGCGAGCTCCACCAGCTTCATCGTCGTGAGCGGCGTTTCCGCTGCAGGTTTTATTATAAAGGAACATCCCGCCGCAAGTGCAGGTGCCACCTTCCTCGTCAGCATCGCAGCTGGGAAATTCCACGGCGTGATGCCTGCAACCAATCCGACCGGCTGCTTTTTGATGATGATGTTTTTATTCGGCGAATTTGCAGGGACGGTCCTGCCGTAGATGCGTTTGGCCTCTTCTGCATACCACTCGATGTAGGCATTCGCGTAGGCGACTTCACCGAGCGCCTCGAAGAGCGGCTTACCGCTTTCCTTCGTGATGATTTCGGCCAGCTCGTCCTTATTTTCTTCGATCAGGCGGAACCATTCCTTGATGATGCCGGAGCGGTAATGAGCATCGGTCTGACGCCATTCCCTGAATCCTTCATGGCATGCTTCGATCGCCGCCTGCACTTCTTCCTTCGTGTTGACAGGCAGAGTGTCTACGACTTCCCCCGTTGCCGGGTTTCTCACATCAAAAGTCTGCGTCATCTCTACTCACCAGCCTTTTCAAGGGCCGCATCCAAGATGTCGAGCCCATTATTGAGCTCTTCCTCTGTGACGACGAGCGGTATGAGGAATCTGATGACGTTGCCGTAAATGCCGGCGGAAAGTAAGATCAGACCATTATCGTTGGCATATTTTGTGATTTGACCGGTCAATGCTTTGTCCGGCGATTTCTCTTCATCATCGTTCACGATTTCCACCGCTACCATCGCTCCGAGGCGTCTGAATTCACCGATGAATGCATTTTTATCTTTATAAATATTGAATACATCCTCGAGTTTCTGTCCGATTCGCTCCGCTTTGTTGCAGAGGTCCTCTTCCTCGATCACATCAATGACTGCAAGCGCTGCAGCACAGGCGACCGGGTTGCCGGCAAATGTACCGCCGAGTTCTCCAGGTTCTGCCGCATCCAGTATTTCGGATCTGCCCACCACACCGCTGAGCGGGAGGCCTGCCGCCAATGATTTCGATACGAGCATCAGGTCAGGCTCGATGTCGAAGTGCTCCGACGCGAACCATTTTCCTGTACGGCCGAACCCTGTCTGGATTTCATCCGCCACGAAAATGATGCCGTGTGTTCTGCAGAATTCAACGACTTCCTGAACGAAGCGTTTCGGGGGAATGATGAATCCGCCCTCACCCTGTACCAGCTCCATGACAACGCAGGCCACATTTTCAGGGGCCACGGTCTCTATGAAGAAGTCCTTGAACTCCTTGATGGACTGATTGATGTATTCTTCATCAGTCAGCGCAGGGTGCTTGCGGTACAGGTATGGGAACGGTGCCGGATAAATATCCGAAGCAAACGGTCCGAAGCCGTTCTTATAAGGTTTCACCTTGCTGGTCATGCTCATCGTCAGGTTGGTCCGCCCGTGATACCCGCGCTTGAAGGAGACGACCGCATTCCTGCCCGTATATTTACGGGACATCTTGACCGCATTTTCCACCGCTTCCGCACCGGAATTGAGGAAGATCGCTTTTTTATCAAAGCTGCCCGGGGTGAGATGGCATAGCTTTTCGGCAAGCTCGATATAACCGTCATACATGATGCAGTTGAAGCCCGGGTGCAGGTACCTGTCGACCTGATTCTTGACCGCCTGCGTCACTTTCGGGTGTGTATGGCCGACATTCTGGACGCCGATCGCACCGGCGAAATCGATGAGCTCTTTCCCTTCCGGATCGGTGACCGTCGCGCCGTATGCGTGATCCGCAATGCTCAAGTTACCGTTGCTCACGCTTCTTGATACATATTTCTCTCTTTTCTTCTGTAGTACCTCAGTTCTTGTCATGATATGGAAACCCCTTTCATTATATGAGTATAGTCATTATTTCAAAAATTGATATAATTGAAAGTACCAATTTCATAAAAATATAGGCACCAGATTGAAAGGAGCACCCAGTATGTTGGAGATCAACTTGTCTTTAAGCAATTCGAGGTTCAAATACCGTCAAATATATGAAAATCTGAAAGATATAATCATATCCGGCAAGATCCCCAAAGGATATAAACTTCCTTCGAAGCGGGAATTCGCAAAAGATTTGAACGTCAGTGTAAATTCGGTGGCCACCGCATATGACCAGCTGATTGCGGAAGGTTATGTCTACGCCGTTGAAAAGAAAGGTTATTATACAGAGGCGATCAATGAGTATAATACCGAGACACACTTACCGGAAGAACTGCCCGGGGAATTAAAGGAGAGCAAAGTCCTGGAACGGTATAAGTATTCCCTCTCCCATATGACCGTGAACAGCAGCTTCTTCCCCTATAAGAAATGGATGAGCTTTCAAAGGGACGTGATTCAAAATCATCAGTTCGACATTTCCCAGCTGAACCATCCCCAGGGGCCGCTCGAAGTCCGTGAAGCCATCAAAAATCTGATTTCGGTGACCCGGGGCATCAACTGCTTCGCTGAACAGATCGTCATCGGCACCGGCACCCAGCCGCTGATCAGCCAGCTCATCGATCTCTTCGAATCCGACGTCAAAGTCGGCATTGAAAACCCGGGTTACTCCAGGGTCCGGGACATGTTGAACGACAAAGGCATCAATGTAGTCGATATCCCGCTCGATGTCGAAGGGGTGGATATACGGGAGATGGAAGAGGCAAATACGACCATCCAGTTCCTCACACCCTCCCATCAATTCCCGCTCGGCATCATCATGCCGATTTCCAAAAGGATTGACCTTTTGAACTGGGTGTCGGAAAAAGATGAGCGTTACATCATAGAAGATGACTACGACAGTGAATTCAAATACTGCACGGACAGCATCCCTTCACTGCAGAGCCTGGACAAAAATCAGAAGGTGATCTACATGGGGACATTCTCCAAAACCCTTCTGCCGAGCTTCCGCATCAGTTATATGATCCTCCCCATCAAGCTGCTAGAAAAGTATAAGCAGCGGTACAAGTACTGGCTTCAGGGAAATGACAGCCTCCAGTTGTACACTTTAAAATACTTCATTGAATCCGGTGAGTACAGCCGTTACGTCAAAAGGATGAACAGCCATTATGAGCACAACAGGATGATACTGGTCGAGGCATTGAGGGCGCATTTCAAGGAAAAGATCGACATCGTGGATGTGCCGGCAGGGCTTCATTTCATCGCGAAATTCAAGACGGACCGGTCATATGACGACATCAAGGCCCGTGCCGAAGCAGCCTCTCTTGAACTGTACGACATCAGGCGCTTTTCGACGGGTTACGTGGCGGACGATGATGCATGGAAGGAGTATGTGCTCGGCTTTGCTAACCTTGACATAGAGGAAGTGGAGAGCATCACTAAAACCCTTTACAAGACGATCTTTGAATGAAGAGCCCGCCAGTCCCCAAGTCGATGACCGCTTCAAACACAATATTTAAAAACGATTTCGACAAGTTGTATCGTTGGACTATAGACCAATAAAACAGACGGGGCAACATCTTAGGTAAATCATTTGAAGACAAAGTAGTGTTGATTACAGGCGATGTCGGCGGCATCGGTCAGGCAGGCGCCAAGGAATTTTTTGACAATGGAGCTTCAGTCGTATTGGTCGACTTGAATGAAGACGCGTTGAAACAGGTTGCAGAAAATCTGGGCTCATATAAATTCCATACCATCAAAGGGGACGTCACTGATGAAGAAAGCGTAAAAAATTATGTAGAGGAAACCGTGGAGAAATTCGATAACATCGATGTATTCTTCAACAATGCGGGCATCAACGGACCGTTCAAGAACATTAAAGACCTGGATAAGAAAGAGTTCGATATGATCATGAATATCAAGACCACCGGCGTATTTTTAGGAATGAAATACATCATCAGACAGAGGGTGCAGCAGGGCTACGGTTCCATCGTCAATACAGCCTCCAATGCCGCATATATCGGCTCAGCGGAAATGGCAGGTTATATTGCATCGAAGCATGCGGTCGCAGGCTTGACCAAAACAGCCGCCGCGGAAGTGACGGGTGACGATATCAGGGTGAATGCAGTCGCACCTGCCGCGATCGATACGGATATGCTGTCGGATATCCAAAACAACCTGTCGCCCGACGAGCCGGAAAAATCGGGTGAACCCATCAAGCAAGGCCTTCCCTTCGGGCGTTTCTGCACACCGGAGGAAGTGGCAAAAATCGTCGCTTTCCTGGCTTCCGATGATGCCAAATTCGTTACAGGCTCACTCTATAATGTAGATGGCGGCGTGCAGGCGGATTAATGAATATAAAACAAGCGATGAGGCAGTTTACCAACCCTCATCGCTTGTTTTGTTCTAAACTTGATCCAGCAGCCAGCGGGCGACTTCTTTCTTGTTCTCTTCGCCGATCTGATGCGCTGTATCATATGTGGTATAAGAGACTTCCGCACCTTTTTCCCTAAAGTACGCTTCATTTTTCTGTCCGATTTCCGGCGGGAAGATCTCATCTTCCTTACCGTCCGACAGGAACACATCCAGATGTTCCACGCTTTTCACACCATATCTCTCTTCCAGAAACTCAGGTACATAGCCGTTCATGGAAACGATGCCGCTGATGGTCTCTCCCATCAGCAGTGCAAGTGTATTGGACAGAATTGCACCCTGGCTGAATCCTCCGAGATATACATGATCCTTGTCCACCGGATACTTCTCGATGATTCCTTTCACGAACGCCGGCATTTTTTTAATGCATTCATCAAATGACGCCATGTCCGGCTTGCCGAATCCCTCAAGCAAGTAATAAGCATAACCATTTTTAAATTCCAGGTTGCCGCGGACACCGACCACGATGAATTCATCCGTCACTCCGTCAAAGTTGATCCATGCAAACTCTTCATGATGGCCGATGCCGTGGAATGCAATCAACAGCGGGTATTTTTTATTTTCATCGTAATCCTGCGGTGTCTTCACTTCATAATAATATTCATTCTGCACACAAATGCCCCCTAAGATCATGTTACTGCTCATTATATGGCATAGAGGCAGAGTACGAAATCAATTCGCACTGATCATCCGGTGCATCTTCGAACATTTCATGGCTTGCTTCCGTCACTGCATACACTTCTGCGTCAAAACATTCCACGAAGTAATCGATTGCTTCGAGTACGTTTTGGAAATTGAAACAATGAATGGCCTTGAATACGGAACCTCTCCTGTAATGAAAAATATTGAAGGGTTCATTATCGAACCCTTCAATATACGGAAGTATTACTACACTCCAATATTTCATCAAATTCATTCTCAGAAATCAACTGCTCCAGCCACAGACGCTGGCTCTCATGCATATGGGCGCTGTCACGGTCATCAATCAGGCACCAGCCGCCCGCTTCATAGATGTCATATGCCTCACCCAACGCCTCATCGCGGGCGCCTCTGATCAGTACACGTTTACCCGGTTGCGACAGGCGCGACACCGCCTGTACGCTGATCAGATTTACGATATCGCCGACGATGATGATTGCCGGACTGCCGCCTCTTTCCCCGCCGACTTCACCGACGATGGTCGAGACCTTCCCGCACACGAGCTTAGTGTCATGACGGGTTGCATTGAATAGGACCGCCACCGGATAATCCACATCCGTCGTGCTGCTGATCTGTGCCATCAGATGTCCCATACGCTTCACACCCATGTAGATGGCCAGTGTGCCGCCATCCAGCAGTGCCGACAGGCAGATCTCCCTGTCCACGGATTCTTTGAAATGACCTGTCGTGAAAGTGACATTGATGGAGACGTCACGGCTTGTCAGCCCAAGGCCCAGCATGGCAGCGGCAGCGCTTGCCGATGTGATGCCGGGGATGATTTCACAGTGGATGCCCGCTGCTTCCAGCACTGCCACTTCTTCCTGGACACGGCCGAAGACGGCCGGGTCCCCGCCTTTGATTCTTACCACCGTCCGATGTTCGTCAGCTTTTTCAACAAGCAGACGATTGATCTCTTCCTGTCTGATATGTCTAGTGTAAGGAATCTTGCCTACATCGATGATTTCAATACCCGGCTTCGAGTATTGCAATATGAAAGGATTCACCAGATGGTCATACAATATTATATCTGCTTTCCGAATCAGATATTCAGCTCTTTTGGTCAAAAGACCCGGGTGCCCGGGACCGGCACCAATAAGATATACCCGGGATTCTACAGGCATATGTGCACCTCTCCATCCACCACTTCGACTTCGTAAGTCCGCACACATTCATAGTCCTCTTCAGGTGTTTCACCTGTGCACAAGTCGACTTTCGTGTCATGGAGCGGGCAGAAGATGAAATCCCCACTGACAGTGCCCTCTGAAAGTGGTCCGCCTTTATGAGGACAAACATTGTTCACTGCTTTTATCTCATTATTTTCAGTTAAAAATAAACCGATCTCCTCACCTTTGACGATGACTTTCTTACCCACCAAAGCCACCAGGTCACTGACATTTGCAACTTTGATCTTTTCTGCTGCCGGCATATTCTACACCCTCTCCACTTCAAATATTTTCTGCTTCTCTTCATTTTCAATGATTTCCTGCCAAGGATCTTTTTCAACCGCTTTTTTTGCATCCATCACTTTATCAAACAGCGCCTGCTGTCTTACAGGATCAAGCAGTACTTCCTTTACGTTCTCAAAGCCCATACGTTTCAGCCACGGCGCAGTACGCTCGGTGTAAATTCCGGTTTCACGGTAATACTGCATCAGCGCACCGCATAATTTGATCACTTCATCTTCTGTTTCGACAGTCGTCAGCAGCTCTGCCGCGACGATTTCCGTACCACCGTTCCCGCCGATGAAAATCTCGAAGCCGTTTTCAACACCGATGACCCCGAAATCTTTGATTCCGGATTCCACACAGCTCCGCGGACAACCCGAGACGCCCATCTTGAATTTATGCGGTGTATCGATATATTCGAAAGTCTGCTCCAGACGGATGCCGAGCTGCGTGGTGTACTGTGTGCCGAAGCGGCAGAATTCCTTGCCGACACAGCTTTTTACGGATCTCGTCTTCTTACCGTATGCGGACGCCGAACGCATGCCGAGATCTTTCCAGACCTGGGTCAGCTCCTCTTTTTTCAGACCGTATAAGCCGATCCGCTGCGCCCCTGTGATCTTCACGAGCGGCACATCATACTTGATCGCCACTTCGCCAAGCTTCATCAGCTGTTCTGCATTGGTGACCCCGCCCTGCATTTGTGGAATGACGGAAAACGTCCCGTCCTTCTGGATATTTGCATGGTAACGTTCATTCGCATATCGTGATTCCTTCTCATCTTCATGGTCATGCGGATAGACCATATTCAAATAGTAGTTGATGGCCGGGCGGCACTTCGGACAGCCACCTTTATCGTTGAAGTCCAATACGTGACGCACTTCTTTCGATGTCTTCAGCCCTTTGGCGCGGATCTGCGTCACAATCTGATCTCTTGAAAGATCTGTACAGCCGCAGATGCCGGTCGGTGCATTGGCAACGAAATTATCACCCAGTGTGTACTCCAGCAGATCTCCGATCTGTCCTTTACATTTTCCGCATGAGTTCCCGGCCTTCGTGACTTTGGATACTTCTTCGACACTCGTCAGACCGTCACGGTGGACTGCTTCGACGATGGTGCCTTTGGAGATTCCGTTACATCCGCAGATGATTTCATCGTCATCCATCGTCTCCACACTGATCGCGTCAACTTCCCCCGCTTTATGCATGAGAGACACGAGGGTGAACTCCTCGATCGAATCGCCCTTCTTCATCATGTTATAGAAACGGTTCCCTTCTTCGGTATCGCCGTAAAGGACCGCGCCGACGATATGCTCATCCTGCACAAACACCTTCTTGTATATACGGTCCACACTGTTGTAGACTTCAATGCCTTTAACATTTTCACTTTCATAAATCTTGCCTGCACTGAACAGGTCGCACCCGGAGACTTTCAAGGAAGTGAACGTCGTCGATCCGCTGTACCCCTCAGTCGGCCGGCCTGTGATATGATCAGCCAGCACGATGCCCTGGTCATAAAGCGGGGCGACAAGGCCGTAAACTTTCGAGTTATGTTCACAGCACTCGCCGACTGCGTATATATCCGGATCGCTTGTCTGCATATAATCATCCACAATGATGCCGCGCCCGATTTCAAGCCCGGCCGCCCGCGCTCCTTTTGTGACCGGGCGGATACCTACTGCCATGACGACCATTTCCGCCTCCAGCACGCGTCCGTCCGACAGGCGGACACCTTCCACATGTGCCTCTCCGAGAATTTCCTGGGTGTTCGCCTGCATTTCAAAATGCATACCCTGTGCTTCCAGGTCCTCCCGCAGCAGGTCTCCGGCTTTTCGGTCGAGCTGCATTTCCATCAGCCATTCTGCAAGATGGAGGACCGTCACTTCCATTCCCTGGTCCATCAGTCCTCTTGCACATTCCAGGCCCAGCAGGCCGCCGCCGATGACGACCGCTTTCTTCCTTGTTTTCGCCATCTCGATCATGCGTTCAGTATCTTCAATCGTCCGCCAGCCTATCACTCCGTCGAGCCTTGAGCCGTCGACTGGCAGCAGGAATGCATTCGAACCGGTCGCAATGATGCATTTGTCATATTCGATGACACGGCCGGCCTCGGTCGTGAGGTTCTTCTGCGACCGGTTGACCGCCACCACCCTTTCCCCGGTGATTAATGTAATGCCGTTTTCCTCATACCAGGAATACGGGTTCATGATCGTCTCATCCATGGTCATTTTATTCTGCAGTATATTCGACAGCATGATCCGGTTATAGTTGGGATACGGCTCCTTTCCGATGATCGTGATATCGAACATGTCAGGTTCACGTTCCAGAATCTCCTCGATGGTGCGTATGCCCGCCATGCCGTTACCGATCAAAACAAGTCTTTTTTTACTCATTGGTCTCCTCCTCCATATTCTTCAAACACTTCTTCAATTGTGTTGCTATATACTTCACTTTTTCTATGTCCCTGCCTTCACTTGAGACGTGGATATTGATATCACCATATGACACACTCTTCATATTGTGGAAATCGGAACGGGCTTTATCACCTGTATGGTTCACCCATTGATTGTCACCTGCATCTCTGCATGCCTGATCATTCACACGAGCATCTTCTGTGGCTAAAAATATCAAGTCCGCATTTTCAATATACTTTTTCCTGTAAACATCTTTGATGAGGGAAAGTGCTTTGCCTTCGCGTTCAAATTCATACTTGAATTCCGGACTGACGACAGTGATATGGCATGGTTCCTCTTTCAGCTTTTGAAATTTCCTGTGTGCAATTTTACCGCCGCCGATGATGACGGCCTTTTTATTTTCCAAGTTGAGATTGACCGGATACATACCACTCAGCCCCTTCCAGCCATATGATCCATGACCACCCGCTTCAACAGCGGATCGAAATTAAGACTCGGTGTCACTTTATATGAAGAATCAAGATTCATTCCATGAAGTCTCTCTTTCATCTTGTTTACAAGGTAACCGTCATATAAAAATAAAGGGACCACAATCAGATGCCGATATCCTTTTGAAATTTCAGGCAGAAGCGCTTCAAAACTCAAATTCCCGTAAAGCATCATCGGATGGATGCCCCGATCCATACCCATCGCCCTTGTGAATGATTCCAGTTCTTCATCGGTTTCCGGGAACCGTGCATTCCCATGCGCGATGACGACGATGCCCGTGTCCGGTTCGTCCGGGTTTCCTGCTGCAGTGATGCGCGCTTTTACAATCTCTTTAGTGAGGGGATGATGTGCGAGTGTCGGCCGCACCTCGATCTGCACCCGGGGATGTGACCATTTGAAATGCTCTACGATTTCTGCTGCATCCTCTTTCATATGAGATGCCGATAATATCAGCAGCGGCGTGATAACAATATGCGTCGCACCTTCTGAGATCAGCCGTTCAATCACGATATAAGGATTCTGCTGCTCACTTTCCAGAAATGCAGTTGATAATCCTGTTTCATGCGGTGACATCAAATCGTCTATGAAAGCTGACAGTTTTTCGTTTAAGTTGCCCCGCCTCATACCGTGGACGAGCAGTAAATGTTTAAGCATAAGACACTTCCTTTCAACAAAATTATACAATAATACTGCGGGATTTGAACCTATTTAGTGAATAAAATCACAATTATAGGGTTTTCCCTTACTTTTGAATATTCACTGCCGCTGTGGAATAATTAAATTAAAACTGATCAGCATAAGATTTTAGAGAGGGATATTATATTGGAAACATTACAGAATCTGGACTACAGCGGTCGCATCACATTAATGAAAAAAACCGCAAAACAGTTTAAGGAAACAGCACAGGAACATGATGAAAATGTCACGTTCCCATTTGAGAATTTTGAAAAGCTGAAAGAGATCGGCTATCCTGCCCTGTCCATACCGAAGGAATACGGCGGCGCAGGCATCAGTCTCTCTGAACTTATGAAACACCAGGAAACCATAGCGAAGTATGATGGTGCCACTGCACTGTCAATCGGCTGGCATATGGGCATCATTATGGATCTCGGAGAAAAGCACACGTGGGACGCGGCAAAATATAAAAAAGTGGCGGCTGATGTGATTGAAAATGGATCATTAATCAATAACCTTGCGACAGAACCGGCAACAGGCAGCCCGACACGCGGCGGCAAGCCGGAAACGACTGCGGTAAAAGACGGAGCCTCATGGATTTTGAACGGCAGAAAAACATTTGCCACACTTTCCCCCATTTTAAAATACGCCTCGGTCAGCGCAACGATTGAAGAAACCGGCGAGGTCGGGGATTTTATTGTCGATACTGATCTTGATGGTGCGGGCGTTGATGAGACATGGAATTCTGTCGCAATGAGAGCGAGCGGCAGCCACGACTTCATAATGGAAGATGTCCGTGTAAAAGAGGAAGACCTTGTGTCATTCAGAACGCCGGGCAAAAAAGATCCATCCGGATGGCTGCTCCATATCCCTGCATGCTACCTCGGCATTGCCAAAGCGGCTCAAGAGGCAGCAGTGGAATTCGCCAGCACTTATTCACCAAACAGTATTAAAGGCACGATTTCAGAACTGCCGAACGTCCAGGAGAAACTCGGGCGGATCGAAATGGCAGTGATGGAAGCAGACGCCTTTTTATATACAGCAGCGAAGGAATGGGATGATTCCACACCCGGGGAAAGAAATAAAATGGGCGCAAAGCTAGGGGCAGTTAAAACATCCATCGTGAACAAGGCGGTTGAAATTGTCGACCTGTCCATGAGAGTCGTCGGTGCGCAAAGTTTAAATGCAGACAATGAGCTGCAGAGACACTATAGAAACGTCCGTGCCGGCCTCCATAACCCACCGATGGACGATATGGTCATCATAAACCTTGCCAAACACTCCATAGAAAGATTAAAATAAACTTCCTCTTACCATATGTAACCGGGTATTTATTTGATATGAGCAATTAGTTTGAAGAAGAAGCAGCAGCTTCCAAACAGGCGGTCATTGACGGCATTCCATTATCAAGATATGCAAAGCCTGAAGAAATTGCCGACCTCGTCATCTTCCTGAACTCTGACAAAGCTTCCTTCATCACAGGAACTTACCAGAGAATTGACGGCGGTGCTTCAGCATTATCGTCATAAATTAACGAGATCAAATTCAGTCATGATGAAAATCTCTTAAAACCCCGAAAACTTAATTGTTTTCGAGGTTTTTCATTCAATGTACCGATGTAAAATTACTCCATTATGTTATATAATTAAGTGACATTGAATTTCTCAGGAGGACTGCCCATGAAAGCATTATATGTGGTTATTCCTATTGTACTGCTGCTTATTTCAGGTGCCGTATTTTTTATCGTATCATCCGGTTCAGATGATAATACAGATGCCATTAACGAAGAAACTGCTTCGACAGAAGAAGTCGATGAACCGGCAGGATCGGTCGAAGAAGAAGGTACCGACGAAACAGACGAAGACCAGGAAAACAATCTGAGTGAAGAAGGCGAACAGGATAATCCTACAGAAGAAGATTCAAACGCAGGAAATGAACAGGAAGCATCTTCTGAAGAAACGACAGATGAGCAAAAAAATGATACCTCTGAGGATTCTGCCGGCAATAACGAAAATTATAATGCTGCTGAACAGTGCATCATGTCCGAACTCACAGAGTGTGAAGGTGTTTCAACAGAAGATCAATTTACGGCCTATCAAAACCTTATCGAAGATGGCACACTGCCACAGTCACCGGTCAGCGACTGTCTGCCATGTGCCGTAAAGTATTCTTTTGAAGCTGAATATGGAGAATCGAAACCGATAGATATATCAGTACTCCCCCGTTCTGAAGAAGCACCGGAAGAAATAAACAGTCATCTGCAGTTTGTACGGCAGTACCTTTTTGCCCTGCCTGGATACTATAACGATCAGAACAACGAGGCGCTTGAATTCTACCGGGAAGGCTCAGCGGGCCAAAACTTATTAACTGCAAACAAAGCATCCGGCCGATACGCCAATCATACGACTTACTCGGTGCATATCGATTATGAAGAGCAAAATCCAGACGGCAGCTCCAACGTTTATATATACCGTACCTACTCTCATGAGAACACGAATGGTATTTATGAAAATTATGTACTGTATAACGTGATGGCCTCAGAGGGGAGAAACTACATCATTGGCTATGAAGAAATAGAAAATGTGCGAATTGAATAAACACAAAATATCAATTACGGAAACAAAGTGACGCATAAGGCTTTGTTTCCGCTTTTTAATAAGACATTTTATTAAGCTTTCAATTTATTTCTGCAAGCAGATGGAACACTATTCCAATGTTTGAAAACCGGTAATCAGGAAAAATATAACACACAATCATCTCGAAGAGGAAATCCGTCTTATCAACAGTGTGAGAGGTCATCTTACACCTGAAAAGATTAAGCAAATCAGGAATCATGAAGCAATGGCAGGTGATAATATGAGTAAGAGACATGAAATTGAAAAGAAATGGGCTCAGGAAAAGTATAAAGTGATGATGCACAGCCAGAAACACTATGAGCGCATACGTAAAGAGTTAAAAGGAAACCCTGATATTGAGGTGTTGGTTGTCTTGATTGACGAGGCAATGGAAACCACTCCCACGAAAGGTTCGATCATTAATACATACAACCATATGTGGGGATATTTTAAAAAAGTGTGTACAGAAAAAGAACGTACAACAGCCATGGACCTGGAAGAAAAATTCAAGGCACAGGAGGTTGAATCTGAAGCGCTGCTGAAATTCATTGCAGAACTTGCTGATAAATATGAAGTGAAATATCTTCAAAATTCATCGGTTCTTCAATGATTCATCGGTATGATATTTTCGAAGCTCTTCTACTGGGGGCACCAACTAGTATGCCATTCAGAGGATGCTCGGAACGAAAAGTCTCGCAGACCGCCAGATGATCCGACTCAGCCAATGGTTCGGCGTTGTATTGTCACTGATTACATTTCTCATAGTACCGCTGCTGCAGACATGAAGAGAGAGTGGAAGAAGCGGAAAGTACGAAATGATGGGGGAGATGCAAAGGAAAGTGCTCTGAAACATTAATGTTTCAGAGCACTTTTTGTGGCGGTCAACTTCTATCGGATCTTAATTCACCTTCCGAATCCACAAGCAGACCGTGCTGTGATGCGGTCATAAGGTCACGGTAGATGCGGTTCAGAGGATGACTTTCTGTGACAATATCCATTCCTAGGTAACGGTAAAGTTTCTGGACTCCGCTCACTGCAGCGTCAGCGACGATTTTGCTCCGGGTGGAGATTATCTCCATGTCCTTGTCATCAAGAGATCCACCGGTAAGGTGGGCATCCCATGATTTTTCGACTGCCTGATAGAATTTCCGGCGCTCCTTCTGAAATCGTGTTTCATTTTCTTCCAGGATTTTATTCACATGGTCATACCGGTTCGAACCTTCTTTTTGCCAGGCTGCTTTTTTAGACTCGACATGTTCGCGCGCCGCTTCAAAGAAATGTTTTGCGACACCGATGGCAGTGGAAGCGATATTCGCTGCGGCGAATGGCACAAACGGATAATGGTAGACCGGATGATCGAAATGGAAATGCGGGCCGGTCACGTCAAAACGATATGCCGCAGGTACGAAAGCACCCTCCACATGGATGGTATGGCTGCTGGTCGCTTTCATGCCGAAGGCGTTCCAATCCTCTTCAATTTCGACTTGATCGGGTGTAAAAGCAAAAGCATACAGTTTCTCATCCTCCGCGTCATCGGATTCTATCCGGCATGTTGCAGTGAACAGGCTGGCATGGCCGGCCCCGCTCGCAAATGCCCATGTGCCGTTCACAATATAGCCGCCATCAGTCTTTCTGGCCACACCCGTCGGGCGGTCGCTGCCGGCAATGTAGAAATCTCGGGCGGTGAAATATTTTCTGACCGCTTCCGGCGCCATCGTCGTCGCAAAGAATCCGGCGCCTGAACCGATCTGCACGAGCCAGCCGAAGCTGCCGTCCACATGTGCCGCTTCCTCGAATATTTTCAATGCCTCCGGCAGCGGCTGCATATTGCCGCCCAACGCGTCCGGCACAAACAATTTGAACAGTCCCTGATCATAGATGTACTGCAGCACCGTCTCTGACAGCCTGCCCTCCTGCTCCATCTGAGACGCCTGGTTTCGGATGAGTTTCGTCATTTGTGCATCAATCATTCTGAACCCCTTCTTTCAACAACAGGTAGATTTCCCTTTTAAGCTTGGCAAACGTATCATCCAGCGTAATGCCGGGATCACGCGGCCGTTCGAACGGCACGTCGATTTCCTTGATGATGCGGGCTGGTTTATTGGACAAAATCAGTATACGGTCGGACATGTAGAGCGCCTCCTCTATGCTGTGGGTGATGAACAGCACCGAACGGCGGTCGGTTTCCCACATTTTGAGCAGCCAGTCCTGCATGTCGAGCCGTGTCAGTTCATCGAGTGCACCGAACGGCTCATCCAGCAGCATGAGACGCTGCGGGCTGAGGAGCGAGCGGATGAAGGCGACGCGCTGGCGCATACCGCCGGACAGTGTATCAGGGTAGGCGGATTCATAACCACCGAGCCCGGCCCGTTCCAGCAGTCTGCGAGCAGCCTCCCGGTCGACGGCGCCGTTTACCTCCTGGACCAAAACGACATTATCCTCGATCGTCCGCCACGGCAGCAGGGAATCCTGCTGGGGCAGATAGCTGATGTTGCCCCGTGTGCCGTTGGCACGCTTACCATCAATAAAGATATCACCACTCTCGGCATCGATCAGTCCGCCGACGAGATTGAAGATGGTGCTCTTTCCGCTGCCGGAGGGACCGAGCAGCGTGACGAACTCCCCGTCAGCGACACTCAGCGAAAGGTTGTCGAGCACGTCGATGTCAGACGGCCCTTTGAATGTATGAGACAGATTTTCAATACGCAGTTTGTCAGTCATCCGTTCCACTTCCTTTCTTGTCCTGATTCCATGGGGTCAGCCATTTCTCGAGCAGCAGAATAAAACCGAACAACACCAGACTGATCAGCATGATGACAAAAATCGATACGAATACCTGATCCGTCCGGAACGCGGAAGATGCGACCGTCATGAAGACCCCGAGACCCTGCTGGGCACCGAGCCACTCGGCAATGACTGCACCCATCACACTGTATGTGGCAGAAATCTTAAGACCTGAAAAGAAATACGGCAGGGCACTCGGCCATTCCAGCTTGAAGAAAATCTGCCGGCGGCCGGCGCCGATCATCCGCATATAATTGAGCAGTTCGGGATTCGTCTGCCGGAAACCGTCAATCAGGGAGACGGCGATCGGAAAGAAGACGACGAGCGTGATGATCAGTATCTTCGGCAGTGCCCCGAAGCCGAACCACAGCACAAGAAGCGGGGCAAGCGCAATAATCGGCACATTTTGCGAGAGCACCATAAGCGGGTAGATGCTTTGCCTCGCCAGCGGCACCAGATGCAGTGCAACCGCCAGAACGAGTCCGACCGATACACCGATGGCAAACCCGCCGAGCGCTATCAGTATCGTCGAGATGCTGTGGTCGATGATGCGTGGATAGATCTCGATGCCTTCCTGTATGATCTGAACCGGGCTTGGCAGCATCCACGCCTCGATCTCAAAGATGCCGACAGCTAGCTGCCAGATGACAAGTATGGCGAAAATGGCGAGGAGCGGTGAGAGTACGCTCCATGATAAAAGTCGTTTCATCGTTTATTCCTCCGATTCATCCGGCAGAAAGTCATTTGTGAATGCAGCATCGACATCCAGCTCAGACTCGATCAGATCGCTTTCATACATCCAGTCCGAATAATTCTGCCAGACCTCCCGGTCCTGATAACCCCAGTAAGGCGCGTCGCTCTGATAGACATCCGCCAGCCACTCCTGGCTCGCCATCACGAGCGCTTCGTCGAGATCCGGCTCGGCATCAATCAGGTGAGACGCCGCCTGTTCCGGATTTTCCATCGCCAGCTGGTAGCCTTCCGTCGTCGCACTCATAAAGGCTTCAACCGTTTCCGGATCGCTTTCAATCATATTCTCATTCGTAATCATTACAGGTGTATAAAAATTCAATGCATCCGAATACTCGGTGAAGTCGATTGTATTGAGCGGCATATCCCTGAGTTCAGCTTCAATCCCCGTCCATCCGTAATAGATCCATGCAAAGTCGACATCACGCTGCACCGTAGCAAAGAAATCCGCCTCCCCGACGTTGAGGATTTCGACTTCACTGAAATCTGCACCATCCGCCTGCATGATCGAGTGAATCGTCTCCTCTTCGATCGGTGAACCATAGCCGCCATATGTGTGACCTTCAAGATCCGACGGCGTTTCCAATCCGTATTCTTCAGGTGAAGCCAGATATGACGTATTATCCTGGATGATTGCAGCGAGTGACACGATCGACACATCCTGCAGACGCGCCTGCGTCACATTCTCCTGTGCACTGATGCCGAAATCACCATTGCCTGTCGCGACCGTCTGTTCCGCGCCCGCTTCACCCGGCAGGACGATTTCCACATCCAATCCGTGTTCCTCGTAATAGCCTTCCGCCTGTGCGGCATAGACACCTGTATGATTCGTGTTCGGCGTCCAGTCCAGCACAAACGTGACATCCGTCAGTTCATCCATATCAGCGGATTCCTCCGCACCACCGCCCCCGCACGCTGCAAGCAGCAGTACGAATACGACGGGAAATAGAATTTTATTCATAATAAAAGCACTCCTCTCAAAAACGGCATAAAAAAACACCTTCCTTATCCGGAGGCGTCAAGAGTTGTGAGGGGGGGCCATACATCCATGGCTTAGCCGTCACACATTCCCTCCGCTGGTATTATCCAGATCAGGTCCGAGGGTCAGGATATACATCCTTCTCAGCCACAGTATGGCTCCCCTATGCATTAATATTCGTTTGTGGCATTCATTATACCACTATGGAATGGTATGTCAAAAAGAGTCGACTTCAGGTGGATAATATGAAAAATCACTTCAAACATAAATAAAAATTAGTACACTCAATTAAAAAATGTTCCGACCTTTATTATCCTACTGCCTTATTATCCGTCAAAACGCTTCAAGGTCTCCAGCATTATATTAGATGCATTCTCTATATATTCCCATTCGGATTTTTCAAGTGGGTTATGGCTGATACCCTTCACACTCGGCACGAAAATCATACCGGTATCCATGAAAGGAGCCAAAGTGTTTGTATCATGGTTTGCACCACTGATCATACGCATTGTGCCCAGTCTCAGTGTTCTGCCCGCTTCTTCAATTGCAGTTATGATTTTATCTGACATCGGGTTTGTAGGTTTTACTACTCCCGGCATCACTTTCACTTCATAATTTTCTTTCATCCATGAAATAATATTTTCTGGAAATGTTTTTAAAATTTCTTCATCACCGGAACGGACTTCAAATGTGAACTCCACTTCTCCAGGTATGACAGTCGCAAGGTTGGGTCTAACTTCCAGATGACCGACTGTAGCGACCGTACCGTCTGTAAATTTATTCGCCTCATCGTTAATGTGTTGTACAATCTCACTCGCCATGACCAAGGCATCCTTACGATGTGCCATCGGCATTGTCCCTGAGTGTCCCGTTTCACCAATAACAGTAATATGGTGACGCACAATACCGGCAATATTTGTAACGACTCCTGTTTTATTATTATTATTTTCAAGCACAGTGCCCTGTTCAATATGCAGCTCAATAAAACCGGTGTACTTTTCCAATGTATTCACTGACAAACCAATTTGTTCTTTGGTCATACCGAGAGCCCTAATCAATTCGTCGTCCAAATCGTTAACTTCTATAAGACCGGAAATCAGTCTGCTGCCAAATGTACCGCCAAGAGGATTTACTTCTTCTCCCACCAGGCATACCAATTCATAGGCGACATTTTCAGGTTTTTGTTCTTTTAATTGAATCAGACATTCCAAACCTGCAATGACTCCAAGTGCACCATCGAAAAGTCCGCCTTGTTTGACAGTATCAAGATGCGAACCAAAGGCATAAACTGGAGCATTATCCGGGCCGATACGGGCGAACAAATTTCCTACCGAATCACGCCTTACATCTATATCATTTTTTCCCAACTCTTGCTCCAACCAGTTGATTGCATCCTTTTCTTCCTGTGAAAATGCAAGTCTGTTAAATCCTTTTATATCACTATTGAATTTATCACCGATGAGTTCAAGATTCGTTTTCACTCGATTTATATCAACTGTCATCCCTCATCTCCCCCTCCTTAATCAGATTATTATGTTGAAGCCATTCTTTAAAAGTAATATCCCTGTCTATATCCAGCAATTGATTAACCCAGTCATCCGAATAAAATTCATAATGATTTTGAAGCATGTTTTGATATTTTTCTTTGAATTCACTACCAGTAAATGGATGACTGTATTCACCTTTTGCATTAGATATGAAGCTGGAATATTCTTTACCATTTACATCATTAATAATACATTCCGTTGCCCTTTCAGATGGCAGCAGAGAGGTGATTTTCTCGTCACTGACAACTTCTATCTTATTGATGAAATCACCGATTAATCGAATATTTTCTCTATAACCGTTATATAAATCCAAACCAAGAATAATACATGATACCGCATAAGGAATTGAAAATTTAGATTCCAGTTTTGTATTTATTATTTTGGAGTCACAACGTGCTGCCAAATCATAAGTGTTGATTGTAATTTTATCAATGTTTGAGCTAGACAGCCCGGATTGTTTACTTATCTCTTCAGCCGCTTCTATAGCAGCATGTGTAAATCTGCATGTCGGATAAATTTTGAAGTAATTTTTAGTAATCATAGGCGGAGTGAAAAAATCTTCAAATAATTTGTCTGGATTAATCTTCGTCCCCATGATATTACTCCATAGATCTTCGACGACTGTCATATTTGATGAAAAACCATATCCCACTATATCAACTGCTTCATATGCCAGTATATTGCCATAGCCCGTATACAAGTTTCGGACTGACTGTCCTTCTTCTGCTGCCAGCCAGTTCGTTGCAATCGGCAGAGACAGTGACAGCAGAATGATATCTGTTATCTCAGTAACAGTTTTGTCTTCAAGAATTGCTCTTGTAGCTGCACCTCCAGCGTTTCCCCATGTGCCATGGGGATGCATGTTGTCTTTCATCTGAAAAGCATTGGATAACCTGACTGAAATTTCATACCCTTGTATATAGGCATCTATGATTTTATTTAATGAGTAATCTTTTTCCATTCCACATGTATAAATGACCGGTAATATATGTGCACTTGGATGGCCTTTTGCAAATGTATTTCCCTCATCTAATTCATTTGCAACAGCTGCTGCACCGAGTGTAAGCAGTGCATCTTTTCTAGAAAGTGTATGATCAGTTCCTAAAATTTCAATGCCATCTTCAACCCATTTATCCTTCATAAGGCTTTGTAATTCCTCTTCTGTTTTAAGGCCATAAAGGACAGCAATTAAAGTATCTGCCATTACATGTTCAGCACTCTGTCTCGCTTCTTCCGATATTTCACTTTCCAGCACTTTTCCTACAAGCTTTTCAATATCATCTTTCATCAGGAACACCCCCTATTTCTTCTCAGAACCTTCTATGAAATGGCCGTATCCTGGTTCAACGACTACGTCAGTGCCATTAAAGACGGTTTCTCCACGTATAACCGTCTCTGTAACATTACCTTTAAATTTCCGTCCTCTGAATGGCAGTAAATCAATATCAGTCACAAATTTTTCCTGGACAAATTCCCATTCTTCTTCAGGATCAATGATGACAAAGTCAGCATCATAACCTGGAGCTATCTTTCCTTTGCCTTTTACAGAAAACCGGTCTGCTGCATTCGTCGACATGAGCTTGGCAAAGGTAGTGAGCGGCAGGCTTCTCTGGCTGATCATCGCATCAAACATCAGCGGGACAATGACCTCTACTCCGGGCAGGCCGGACGGGGATTTAAATATATTCTCATACCCCTTTTTCTTATCTTCGATATCCCAAACGATATGATCCGATGAAATCAAATCAATATTACCTTCTTCCAGATGTTTCCACATTGCCTCTACATCTGATTTTGAACGGAGCGGCGGATTCATTTTTGCCGGAGGGCCCTGCGCTTCCAAGTCTTCCTCATTAAGAAGCAGGTAAGTATAACATGTTTCTGCTGATACATCCGTGCCCATTTCTTTGAACAGCTTGATCAATTCCAAAGTTCTTGGATGGCTGACGTGGACGATGTGCAGCTTTGCAGCTGTCCATTTTGCGAACTCCATCAGCATCAATACTGCTGCCGATTCAGTATAAGGGGGTCTTGTCTCTGCATGGGCTAAATTATGAGTTTTATTTTCTTCTTCGAACTGTTTGCTCAAACCTTTTACTATTTCGTCATCTTCTGAATGAAAAGCAACGAGTATTCCTGTGTCTGCCAGCACTTTCATCGCTTTGATGATTTCATCATTCGGGATTCTCGGAAAGCGATATTCATCCGTTTCAAAAGTAGACAATTTAAAAGACATGACACCTTCATCTATAAGCTTCTTGATTTCTCCTGTACCGTTGCGTTTTGAAATAGTACCCCATAAGCCCATATCAACATACGAGTTTTTTTCAAGATCCACAATTTTCTCTTTTAAAATTTTAGTATTGTTAATAGGGTTAGGAAGATCGTAAGGCATATCCAGGAAGGTAGTCACCCCGCCTCTTGCAGAAAGCTTGCTTGTCTTCTCAAATCCTTCTTCCGGGTTACTGAAGCTGTGTACATGGACATCGATAGCTCCTGGCAGAATGATTTTTCCGGTTAAATCAACTAATTCTCCTTGCAAAGTTTCTTTTGAGATTTTCACAATCTTTCCATCTCTGACGCCGACATGACCATTTTCCAAAACTTCATCTTCCAATACAACTTTGCCTCTAAATACTTTATCAAAACTCATATATTATTCTCTCCTTCATATTTGTTTAAAATAATAAGTTTGGTAGCCATAATGACAGAACCGGGAATGCAATTAACAGGATTAGAATTAATATATCTATTCCGACAAAAGGTGTAACACCTCTGAAAATATCAGATACAGAAACATCTTTTGGGGCGACCCCTTTTAAAGCAAACACATTAAGTCCAACCGGTGGTGTGACTGCACCAATTTCTACCAGCTTCATTGTTATGACACCAAACCAGATTAAATCATATCCTAAACCTGAAACAATCGGTGCAACAATCGGAAGTATCATTGCATAGATACCAATAGGTACCATGATCATTCCAAGTACAAAAAAGATGATACAGATGATTATAATAATAAAAATCGGCGGTACTTCCAGGTTGACCAGATAGTTTGTTGCCACAGTGGGTACTTGACTCAAAGTGAGGACTTTTGCATAAAATAATGCGCCGATATTTATCAGAAACACCATGGATGTCGTGTTGGCTGAGTCTTTCAATGCATTTGATAAAGAGCTCGCTTTTCTGAAATGACCTTGAGCAAAACCTATAATTAAAATCATGATACAACCGATGGCTGCAGATTCGGTTGGCGTAAAAATACCCGTATATATGCCGCCCAGCATCGTAATTGCCACTAACATGATCGGCCATGATGCACCAATTGCCTTTGCTCTCTCCGCCGGAGCCATCTTGGGCATTTCCTTATGTCTTTTAACCATGGCTGGGTCTCTTCGGCTGCGTAAGTATATATAAATAGAAAATACTACTGCACTGATCAATCCCGGTATTATACCCGCAAAGAACAGTCCTGCAACAGAAGTATTCGTAAATAATGCATAGATGATAAACATCATACTTGGAGGTATCATTGAAGCAAATGTTCCGGCCGATGCGATGATACCTGTTGCAAAACGTTTATCATAACCGAGTTTACGCATTTCAGGCAATGCCATTTTACCGAATATTGAAGTAGCGGCGATAGATGCACCTGAAATGGCGCCGAACCCTGCAGCTCCCAGATTCGTTGCTATTCCTACCGATCCCGGCAGACCCGAAGAAAGTGCATCGGCACTTTTAAATGCCTTACTTGCCATACCTGATTGGACGGCGAGGCCGCCAAGTAATATGAACAATGGTATTGCCACCCAGCTAGGGCCCGCAATAGAACTGTGCGCCGACCCGATAAGAAGTGCAATTGCTCTTTGCCCATCCAGCATCAAAAATGTACTGATTAAACCACTGACTATAAATGATGCCCCTATAGGAACACCTATACCTATAAATATAAGCAACAATAATATACATATGATTCCAATTGCCATAATATCAAGCATAATCATCCCCCCTTGTTAAATATTTGCCGACAAGTCTGTAGATTCATCCACGTCCGTTTTAATATTGAATATTGTCTTCAATAAATTAATGAATATCTGTATTTCAAAAAATATTAGCCCGATCAGCAGTGCAAGTTTTGATGGCCACATCGGTATATAAACAACATCGGTAAATGCTTCCCCCGACTCCACTGAAGATATGAAACCTCCGATGGCGGCATAGGCAAATATACCAATAGCAATCAGTTTTACAATATGAATGAAAATCATAAGTACTTTCCTATTTTTGATATTCAACTTATTTTCTAATAATTCAACTGATGCGTGCTGATTTGTTTCCTCGGTAGTAGATAATCCCAAATACACAACCGAGATTAATATTAAAACTGAAATATTACTTAAACCGTCTATCGCATATCCAAATTCTCTGGCAATAACATTTACCAGTAAAAGGATCATGATAATGAACAAAAAGAGGCCACATAATTCTGCCAATCTCCTGTTGATGAATTTTGAAATTTTATCCAGCTTCAGAACAATCTCCATCGTGTTTCCCCCCCTTCCGTTTACTCATATTCTTCATAACCCAACGCGTCATTCATAATATCTTTCATGGCCTCAACATACTCATCAGCATTTTCAATACCATGATCATTTTCGGCTTCCTCTGCCCATGTATTTCTCATACTTTCAAATAATTCCTGATCGTTAAAAGCGGCAACATCTTCATCATCGGCAATTTTTACATTTGCACCGGCATCACGCTGTTCCTGAATTGTATTCTCAAGCTCTTGCTGATACACATTCGCAAACTCTTCCTGTGCCTGTTCTGTCGCTTTTAATATACCTTCCTGAATATCAATTGGCAGACTATCCCACATATCCTGGTTGATCGTATGGATAAATGGCGCAGACCACCATAATTCTGTTCCGACAATGATGTTATCCGAAGTCTCGTAAAAACCCATCATATGAAAGCCGTCATAGTTCGTCATTACACCATCAATGACACCAGTTTCCAGTGACATATAGACATCTTCCCACGGCACACTGACAGGATTTGCACCCATATTCCTCATTGCCTCAAGATACCAGCGGCTGGAGGCTCTCCAATCCTCTCCCTGCACTGCTTCCATTGAAGCCAGTTCATTTGTCGAACCGAACACGATCGGCAGCCCTGTCGTAATAAGCAGTGGCTTCTGATTGTTCTTTTCCAAATCTTCACTGAACTGAGGCAGTTCTGTCATTGCAGTATCAAAAATTTGATACATCCCCTCAAAATTATCCGGTGCTACAGGAAACAATTTCAGTAACTCGTAACTGAACATTCTTTGTGCAAAATTATCAGGGTATACTAAACCAATATCCGCTACCCCTTCTCTTACACCATCGAGTGCCTCAGTGGAGGTCAGTAACCCTCCACCGAATACCGGATTAATCTGAACTTTGCCGTCTGTCTCCTCTTCAATTGCAGGGAACCAATACTCCTGCAGGAACTCTGTTCTCATTCCCTTCGGAGGATCGTGATCTGAATAATTCAAAGTGATACTGTAATCCTCTGTGCTGTATCCTTCTTCATCAATCTCGCTTGATGCGGTATTACAGCCTGTAAGTATAAAAACTGCGCTGAGAATAAAACCTATTAATTTGAATTTCATAATTCCACCCCTTTGTAATCGTTTGCAAAATATTAATTATAAATATGTTTGAATTTGACTGATAACCTCTTTGAAAGATTTGACGATTTCTTCCTCATCACGGTACTTCATGCGAAATTCAGGACCGGCAATGGTAAGGGAAGCTACGACTTTCCCCTCAGCATTTCTTATTGGAAAGCCGTAGGCTTTAACGCCTTCGTACCACTCACCAAATGATTTTGCATATCCATTTTTCCTTATGCTGGTTAAATCTTTTACCAGTTCATCTTTTTCTGTAATCGTATCCGGTGTAATCTGCTCGATTAAATTGTTATCAAACAGCTGATCAATTATTTTATCCTCCTGATAAGCAAGTAACGTTTTTGCTGATGCACCACCAAAGAGGGGCATAACCTTTCCTTCTGCTGCTGAGACTTTGATTGCTGCGTTATCTATTTGGGAAGTTCTCAAACAAACCGCATTCAAACCCGAAACTACATTCAAAATCGTCGTTTCTCTGAACTTGGTTGTCAGCTGATCCATATATGGTTTTGCAATGCCTGTGATACTGATATCTGAACGGACGATATTTGCCAGTTCGAGAAATTTATACCCGAGCTTGTAGTTCCCAAAATTATCTTCAATAAGATAACCATTTTGCTTCAAAACACGCACATGCCGGTAAACACTGCTTGTTGGAACATTCAGTTCTGCAGACATTTCATCCACTTTCATTGCACGGCGTTCCATTGAGAATAACGTTAAGATGGATAGTACTTTATTTGCTGTCATAATTATTTCCTCCAATTATCAATATATGATAACTGTAAATCATTTTATGATAATTGTGAATATATAATAATGAAATAATAGAATTATGTCAACCGTATTCTGAAAATTCTAGGGAGATATTATGTAAAAACATACACCTTTAATTTTTTTTACTGTCTTTCAATACTTAAAGAGACAAGCATATATTGAAACAGCACTTACTATTTTATATAATGAACTCAACAATTGATTGAATAAATGAAATATTCTAAAAGGGGTGTGGCACATGGCTCAAAGATCAAAGTTCAAAGATCCGGGTCTTTTTGCGACTTTAATCATCATCATCTACTCGGCGTTCGTATTCGTCTGGTGGCCGATGGATATCTACGTCGCGGGGATTTCACTCGTTGCATGGCTAATGTTCTTCGGATTGTTCATCTGGTTTATTTTGACGGTTGCCTATGTCGTGTGGATTGAAAGAATCGAAAAAGATTAGCACAGCCAGAAACAGAAAGGGGTATGATGTATGCAGATCACTGAAGGAATCATTCTATTACTGTATTTATTATTAATGACTGTCATCGGTATTTATTTCTACCGAAGGGCCAGGCAGAGTGAAAGTGACTATTTCACAGCGGGCCAGAGCATCAATACATTTGTCGGGGCGTTCGCAATCTTTGCTGCCATCGCCAGTTCCAGTTCGTTGATGGGTGCGGTCGGCTCCGGCGTGACGATGGGGCTCCCGTATTATTTCACCTACGCATTCGGTGTGCTTGCCGCACTGCCGCTAGCGATGTTCCTGATCTCAGGACAGGTCAGACGTTCCGGCGCAAAGAGCATGCCGGACTTCTTCCATCAAAGGTTCGGCAGGTCCGTCCAGATACTCGCTGCAATCATCGTCGTCATTGCGATGACGTTCTATATGGTGCCGCAGCTGACGGCCGCAGGACTGATCGGCTCATATGTCCTCGGCATTGACTATGCCACAGCCACCATCGTACTCGGACTCGGCTTCACAATCTATGCAGCACTCGGCGGTATGTGGGCCATTACATATACCGACCTGATCCAGGGGATGATCATGCTCGCGGGTACAGTGATTCTTGCCGGTGTCATCTGGGTGGACTTCGGCAGCATCGGCAATATGCTGGACAGCGCCCTCGCAGCAGATCCGGCATTTGGTGATGTCACCCAGCCATGGATGTCCTACTTCGGGCTGTTCATCGCGTTCATCTGGTTCGGCATCATCTCGCCTTCTGTCGTCATGCGTAACTTTGCATCGAGGGATGCGAGGACCGCCCGCCGGTCCGGCCTGTGGGGGACGTTCATCTATATCGTCCTGTTTTTGGGCGGTTTTTTCATCACCATAGCCGGTGTCACATTGGGCATTGTGGAAACACTGGATAACACGGATATGATTTTCGTCTCCGTCGTCGAAGAATATCTGCCGCCGATTCTCGGCGGTGTCATGCTCGCCGGTCTGCTTGCTGCCATCATGTCATCGGCCGATGCGATGCTGCTTGCCATCTCGGCCGGTATTGCGCATGATATATACAAACAGCATATCAATCCGAAAGCAACTGAGCGCTTTGTCACTCTGCTCGGGTTGATCACGATGTTCGCAGCAGTCATCATCGGTATTTTCATCGCCATAAACCCGCCCGGCATCATCGCAGTCATGGTCGGCTGGGTCGGCGGCTTCCTGTTGTCTGCGTTCGGCTTTCCGTTCGTTCTCGGCATCTGGTGGAGACGTGCAAACAAAATCGGTGCATTCACCGGCATGCTGGGCGGTGCCGTTTTATTCCTCATCCTGGTTTCAAGCCAGGCATTGCCGACGAACGCCGAACCGATCATCGCAGCACCCGTGTCACTCATCCTGGTGATCGTGGTCAGTCTGATGACCTCACCACCGCCGGAAGAACAGCAGGCAAGAGTGGATATGTACCACTTGCATTTGGATAATGACTAATTGGAGAAGGAAATCATAATGACTGGAAACATAAAAAGAATCGGTGAGAAGAATATAACGGAAAAAGCGCTGTATCGGTCAGTGTATAAAAGTCTTGGGATGAAAGCCCGGTGGAATAAAAACCTGTCAGCAGAATATATGAAGGAGCATACGACCAGTGAAAAACTCCTCTACCATCCATTCTGGGCGGTGAAGAACCTCGTCGTCGCAGACCGGCCGCCCTTTCCGCCAAGAAAAATACCGCGGATGATCTTTGTGGATGCAGTGTCGGGGTACAGAGGCATATTTTCACATGTACCGGTGCTGACGGATGAAGAAGCGGGTGAAGGTCAGATTGTCGCGCCATATATTATGGAAGAAGACCTCCATAAATATGCAGAAGACGTCAGGAAAAAGCAGATTGATAAACAGTACCTCTTAAAGAAACCGGGACATGAAACAGTGGAAACCACATTCGTGTATCTGCCGATTTATGAGGTGAAGGTGAAGAGTTCTGAAGTGGAGAGGACTTTTTATATCAATGCCAATACCGGAGAGTCTGAGCAGTTTTTAAGTGAAAGATGGAGAGATGGGAAAGATTTGATAAGGTAAAGATAATAGTCCTCTTAAAGGAATAATGACCTTTAAGAGGACTATTATATTGGCTTAAATTTTTTTGTAAGAAAAAGAGGAGCCTGACCACAACCTGGCAGAACTCCTCTTAAAATCATGCATTGAATTTATCAATTCCAAAGATCAGCGGCAGCAGGTAATAAGTGAACAGTACGATCAAAATGAGTGCAAAGACCGTCAGCCACGTCCCTTTTCTTAACATATCAACTATTGAAATCGTGTTTGTCGCATATATCAGTGCATTGGATGGTGTCCCAATCGGCAGCATGAATGCGAATCCTGCACCGAGTGCTGTCGCAGCCATTACAGGCAACGGGTGAACATCAATCGCCATGGCAAGTGCTGCAGTAATCGGCAGTAAAATAGTCACCGAGGCTGTATTTGGTGCCATCTGAGTCATCAGTATTCCAAGTGCCGCACTCACAACAATAATAATGATAAGTGGTGCGTTCTCAAGACCCATCAGCTGGCCGCCCATCCATTCAGCAAGGTCCGTGCCGGTAAAGCCGACAGCAAGAGCAAGACCACCGCCAACGAGCAGCAGTACACCCCACGGCATCTTCGCCAGTGCATCAGACTCAAGAATTCTTGTACCTTTGTTATTTTTAGAAGGGATCAGGAATAAAAGCATCGCGGAAACCATTGCAACCATAGTATCATTTATCCCTGGTATGATATCCACCCATATGAATGTTCTCGTCAGCCACATAAATGCAGTGAAAGTGAAGATGGCTAAAACTACCCTTTCCTCGTAAGACATCTGCCCCAAGGCAGACTTACGTTCTTCTACAAGTTCCTTGCCTTTGCTGATCGTCTTGACTTCCATTGGATACGCCACTTTAGTCAGATAGACGATAAAAATCAGCATCAGAATCAAAGTTAACGGGAAGGCAAAAATGAAGAAGGTTCCAAATGGTATTTCATATCCTAAAATCTCACTCGACATACTTGCTAAAATCAAGTTTGTCGGCGTACCGATCAAAGTTGCACTGCCTCCGATCGTACCCCCGAAACCGATTGCGAATATGATGGATTTGGTAAATTTGGTCTCTTCTGCCAATGTATGTACGCCGTCCTCTTTCATAAGTTCGACAACTTTGGCAATGATTGCTGTACCGATAGGAATCATCAGCATGATTGTAGCCATGTTCGACACCCACATCGATAGAAACCCTGTTGCAAGTGCAAACCCGAGAATCAGCCGTGATAAACTCGTCCCTACAAAACTGATGATAGTAATTGCAATTCGTTCATGAAGATTCCATTTCTCCATTGCTAAAGCGATTGCAAAACCACCCAGAAATAAGAAAATCAAAGGATCTCCGTAGGCTGAAGCCACTTCACCACTTTCTATTGATGTAACCATAGGCATGATGACCAGCGGCAGCAGCGAAGTAATCCCGAGTGGCATGGCTTCTAGTATCCACCAGATTGCAAGCCATGCTGCAAACGCAAGCACTGCCTGTCCCTCTCCGGATAAACCTTCCAATGGCAAGAAGAAAAAAATTATTGAAAAAGCCAACGGACCAAGAATCAGTCCGACAAGCTGCGACATTGTATAGGACTTTTTCCCACTGTCATCCTCATGGTAATTATTATTCTTCTTAGGCTGTTTGAATAGAATAAGATTTTTCGTTTTACTGTGGTCTTTCCAGACATAATTGCTGAATTTCGAAATCAGTTGCACATAATTTCCTCCTTATCCTTAGCCGCCTTGCATATTCTTAATTTATGTAAGATTTTGCAGATGACTGCTTTTGGTTATAATATAGATTTTATTATTCATTTGTACGTTTATCGTACGTAGTTGCTATATTCGACTAATTGAAATATTAACCTTATATGAAAGCGTTGTCAATAAGTTTTAGAAAATTTGAAAATAATACTCAAATAAAAAGTGCTCATGAATATAATGAATTACAGATGGACTCAACACCAATCCGTCAGAAGCAGCCTGATGATACTTGATTAGAGACCATTTTTAAAATATGAATATAGGTGAATCGGAGCCGTTTCTAAGCGTGAGATGATAAAGCGGGAAAGGTTTGATTGTATAAAAATAAAAAAACTTTCAAGTATATTTAAACACCTGAAAGTTCTTTTATTTTGATGCCAATGTCTTAATTTATTCTGTCCACTTTCAAATCTAACACCAGGCCGTAGGCGTACCGAACAAAACAGTGGCCCTGTTTTATCAGTTCTCTATCCAGTCCGTGCAAGTAGGCGTTATAGATCAGCAGAGGAATGAAACCGCCTTGCGTTGTGTCTGTCCGGCTTCAGTGAAGTCACCCGGAAAGTCGATTACATCGTTACGTAGACACTTGCGGATAAAAGATAATGTGGTTTTATCCTTCATATACTATTCAAAGTAGTGCATAAGTGTATCATGATTTAATGTGTCAAAATGTTGTTTCAAGTCGCAGTCGACCGCCGTCCGGCATGCGGTCTGGATACATATTTCGCATACTTTGAGCCGAGCATGTTTGCGAGGAGCCGTGTCTCGAAGCCGAAGGCTTTCATGACGATGAGGTGGATCTTCGCCTGGGTCAGTGTATAGACGAACCATGGCAGGGTCGGTTCATATTCATGGAGGGCGATGAGCACTTCATCCGTATCCAGTACGCGGCGGAATTCCAGACGTGCACGCCCGCCTTCCCCAGTCTTCGAAAATTGGCCGCCTTTGATATAGAATAACAGCCTGTCCTCATATGAACGCGCCTCGGACTTTTCGAATACCAGTATCGGATTTTTGAAGAAAGGCAGTGTAATCGATGTTTCCTTGTCATCGACACTCGTATTGATCAGCCGCCCGCCGATTCTCGACAGCCAGTTGATATAATAGTCAGCAGTGTCTTCAACCAACCATGTTTCAGGTATTTTAATCCTTTGTACAGATTTCACATCCTTTTTCTCGAGGTCTTTCTTCTGAAGCAGACTTCCGCCTGTGGGCTTGCTTTCGTCAAGCTCCCCGTCAAGCGCAATCTTCACGCTTTCTTTGAACGTGGTCGGTGCATTGGAAATCCCCTCAACATAATTTTCCGTTCTCATAACCATGTTATGTGTCAGGCTTTCGAGCAACGGATAGACCATCTCTTTCGGTTTCTGCGCGATCAGGCGCACCCACAGCTTAGACAGAAATATCGGGATGATGGGGAGATCGATCATCGGCAGTTTTTTACTCTGCACTTCCGCCGTCTCTTCGAACAGTTCCCGGTAGCTCTTCTCTTCCGGGCCGCCGATATCTATGGATTCGTTCTGTTCCGTCTTCCGTTTCACCAGTTTGGTAAGACCGCTCAGGACATCCTTCAATGCCACCGGATGGGTACGGTTATATGCCCATGCCGGCAGCAGCAGTCCAGGCAGACGTTTCACCAGGTTGTGGAGAATCGGGTAGGAAGAGCCCTTCGGTCCGACAATCAGTCCCGCACGCAATGTGGAGACCGGAATACCGTATGAGCCGAGTATTTTCTCACATTCCAGGCGGCTCTCGAGATGAGTCGACAACTTATCATCATCCGGTATGATGCCGCTCAAGTATATGATCTTGCCCACACCCTGCTTTTTAGCAGCCCAGGCAAAGTTGTCCGCAAGAATCGCATCCTTATCGCCGAATGTTCCCTGGTCGAGTTTCGACGACGGCTGCATGGAGTGAACAAGATATATCGCAATGTCGATACCTTCCATCACTTTCTCGATATCAAGCTGCGAATAAAGGTCCGCCTCTTTCCATGTGACATTTTTCTCATCCTGTTTATTATCTATATTTCTTGAAACCGCAATGATTTCATAATCCTCTTTCAGGCTTTCCATCAGGTTCCCACCGATGTAGCCCGACGCACCAGTCAACAAAATTTTCATGTCAACACTCCTTGTATACTAAGATATATACTTATACCCCATAACCGGCGAGGTATGTAAAACGGAGATATCCAAAACAGATTTTTACTGTATATATTCAAAACATGTAGTAAAATGAGTTTAACAGTCATTTATGCAACCAATCTCAGAAAGGGAGTATGATAAATGTGTTGAACAAAGAAATCAAAGCAGTCGAATCTAAAGTTATCGGATGGCGCAGGAATATGCATAAACACCCTGAACTGTCTTATGAGGAACACTGGACAAGTGACTATGTCGAACAGGCGCTGAGACAGATGGATGGCATAGAAATCAGCCGCCCGACAGAGACCAGCGTGCTCGGCATCATCAGAGGCGCAAACTCCGGCAGGAAAGTCGGACTGCGGGCTGATATCGATGCACTGCCGATCCAGGAAGACCGTGATGACCTCGACTTCACATCTGAGATTGACGGCAAAATGCATGCCTGCGCGCATGATGCCCATGCAGCGATGCTGCTTGGTGCGGCAGAAGTGCTCTCCAATAATAAAGACAAAATCCACGGAGAAGTCTATCTGATCTTCCAGCATGCTGAAGAAGTGCCGCCGGGCGGTGCCAAAGAAATGGTCGCGACCGGACAGTTCGATGATCTCGATGTCGTTTTTGCACAGCATATCATGACGATGGTGCCTCTCGGGGAAGTCCATATCAAATCAGGACCGGTGTTTGCAAACTCGGACATCTTCAACTTGACCATCACAGGAAAAGGCGGCCACTCCTCACAACCGGAGAACTCGATCGATCCTGTGATCATCGGCGCCCGCATCGTCTCACAGGTGCAGGACATCGTCTCACGCCTGGCAGGCCCGCTCGATAACCTCGTCGTGTCCGTGACGAACTTCAATTCCGGCACCGGTGCGGAAAACATCATCCCGCATACCGCAAAAATCAGCGGCAGCGTCCGCTCCGCAAGTATCGAGATGCGGGAGCTTGCAAAGGAAAAGATCGAGACAATCATCAAAGCCAACTGCGACATCTACGGCGCCGCATATGACCTCGATTACCAGTACGGCGTGTCCGCCGTCATCAATGATGAAGCAGAAACTTCAAAAGTGAGGGAGACACTGACCGAAACTTTCGGTGCCGACAGAATCAAGGAAATGACCATGTCACTGGGTGGCGAAGACTTCGGTGCATTCTCAGAAAATCTTCCAGGCGTCTATACTATAATCGGCACATATAACGAAGAGAAAGACTGCATCTACCCACACCACCACCCTAAATTCAAGATTGATGAAGATGTGTTAATTGATGGAATCAGGACACATGTGAATGTAGCGCTGGGGCTCGGGAAAGACGAATAAGAATAGAAGAAACTAGATTAAGGTAAAATAATAAAAGTTTAACTCTATTCTTGAACAATACCAAAAAAGTGTCCGATTGTGAGTTCAACAACCGGACACTTTATCTATTCCAAATTATATTGTTTGTAATTCTTGCTTTGTCGGTGGATTATCAAATTCAATCTCTGGTTTCAAATGACCGCCTAAAACATGTAAAGCATCTAAGTATTTATCGACACTTATTTCAGTATCGCCATTTTCTATTCTGGATAACTGTGCTTGTGTCAGAGGTACTTTTCTAATGCCTGCCAGTTTAATGACTTGTGTTTGAGTCAAATCCAATTCTATACGTTTCTTGAGTACTTCCAATCCTAATTGTACTGGCAATGAGTCTATATGCTGCTTAACCTCAGGCACTTCCATCAGTGTATCCATTAGATCAGTGAATGACCTATTAGCCATTTTGATCACCCCTTCCAGTATAAAAATCGTTCATCATAACTTCACTTTCAGCTACAATCTCTTCAAATTCTTTCGAATAAGTATCCTTTTTAATAACCGCTTTAGTATAATACAATGTTTGATTCCCCTGGCCGTCTTTTTCATAGAAAAAAAATTGCTCTAAAAGCACCCACAGGCGGCCAGTTTATCCGTGTTTCCAGTAATGGCCTGTGATGAGTCAGGTCTTTGACAACATCAACAAGCGTGATTTCAAAGCCATCTGAAGACCGGGCATGGATAGTTCTTAAATGTTCAGGTGGAACACCTATTTCTTTTAAATAAACAAAAACCTGAGCGATTCTCATAGCTATTTCTTTATAATCCTTCTCATTTTTTGCTTTTTGAGCAATATCATATATCAAGTCTAAAACCTGTTGATTACCGTCTTTATCTACTAAATATTTTAATGATATGTTTGTCATAGTATATATAAATATATTATATTAAACATAATATATCTATTCTGATATATCCATATATTATTTTCAGGATGCAATAATCAATAGCCCTCTTAAATTTTTGTAACCTTTAAGAGAACTATATTTATATGTTATTTATTACTAACCATCTCTACAACTGTTTTATAAAGCAGCTCGGTTCCCACCGCAATATCTTCATATGTTGAAAATTCTTTGGGATCGTGACTGATGCCGTCTTTCGACCTGACAAAAATCATCGCTATCTTAGAAACTTTCGCCATAGGCAGTGCATCGTGGAATGCGCCGCTTGTCAATTCCGGAACAGAATCCAAATCCATTGCCCCACTGACTTTCCGCATGACATCCAGAATTTCTTCGTTGCATGGTTCTGGCTTGATATTCGTGTCTTCAGTAATATTGAACTCCAGACCATTTTCCCGGGAAATATCTGCAATGCGTTTTCTCATCTGTGCTTCATACTGATCTCTTCTCTCGAGGTCGATATCTCTCAAATCGATAGTAAAGACCACTTTTTCAGGAACGATCGCCCTGGCATTCGGATGGACCTCCAGACTGCCAACTGTACCGACGGTTGGTGCTTGAGGATCCTGTTTTACAATCTCATTCAGACTGGTGATCATCTCCGCAGCGCCGACGAGTGCATCTTTCCTTAATTTCATCGGCACTGTTCCCGCATGTCCTGCAAAACCGGTCAGTTCGACAGTCAGCCACAATGGCCCTGAAATACCGGTCACTATACCAACCGGTACATCTCTGTCTTCCAGCACCGGCCCCTGCTCGATATGCATTTCTATATATGATTCAATAGAACCTTCAGGGTATTCGGATGCAGCCAGTTCATCAGGATTGGCACCAAACTCTATTAACGCTTGCCTTCTTGTAACTCCAGCAGCGTCTGTACGTTCAAGTTCATCTTCATCCAACTGTCCAGAGATTCCTCTTGAACCGAACAATCCTTTATTGAACCGGAAGCCTTCTTCATCACAGAACGCCATTATTTCAATAGGTTGTACAGGCACTATATTGTTCTCCTGCATCGTCTGTACGAATTCCAGACCGCCCAGCACACCGATTGGTCCGTCGAACCTGCCACCTGTCGGCTGGGAATCGATATGGGACCCCAGCATCAACAATGGTGCGTCAGGGTTTTCCCGTTAACTCTGCCGACCAGGTTTCCAAAATTATCGACTCTGGTTTTGAGACCCGCTTCATCCATCCACTGTCTCACCAACTCTATACCTTCTTTATATTCTTTTGAAAGAGCCAATCTGTTCACGCCGGTTTCTCCAAACTTACCGATTCCAGACAGCTCTTCCATATTGCTTTGTAACCGTTCTTTATTGATTGAAAAATCCTTATCAGTCATTTACTCCTTTAAAAATCTCTTTGCAACTTCTTTATAAGTTTTAATGCTGTTTTAATATTCTTCTATTTCCACATACTCATTTGGCTGGTGAGCAAGAGTGATATCGCCGGGACCCATCACAATAATCGGGAAATCCTTTTCTGCTTCCTTAAATGCGCAGGCGTCTGTGATGCCGGTAAAGCCTTTAGGTTCTTCTCTTGGTCCCGAGACGCTTTCAGAAGCTTTCAGAGTCAAATCCACGAAAGGATCATCAATGTTTGTCTTAACCGGCTCAAGATCAGCGACGACTTTGACTTCCGCCTCCATATTCGGGTATCTGCTTTTGCTCAGTTCCACCATTTTATGCACATTATCCAAAATTTCCTGATGATTTTGAGAAGGCAGCGTTCTGATATCCAATTTCAATCGGCAGTAATCCGGTATGACATTCATGCTTGACCCGCCCTCAATTGCATTGATACTGAAAGTGGGTTCCTTTAACAATTCATCATGCTCATAAGGCAATTTGAAATTATCGCTCTGAATCTGATTGATAATCTCATTCATATGCTCCACGGCATTAATCCCAAGATGTGGGGAGGAGCCATGCGCTGTTTTTCCATAAGTAGTGATTTCAATCCATAAGGCTCCTTTATGCGAGGTGACAATTTCATTGTTTGTTGGTTCTCCGACAATCAATGCATCCAGATCATCAGCATAACCTTCTTCTGTAAGCTGTCCGGCGCCGATTGCACCGGTTTCTTCCCCTATTGTCGCCAAAAGTTTAATGCTTCCTTTCAATGGAACATTGTCTTCTTTCAAAGAAACCATTGCGAGTACAAATGCCATAAGGCCACTTTTCATATCGCAGGAACCACGTCCGTATATTTTGCCGTCTATCTCTTCAGCTCCAAAAGGATTATGATCCCATTCCATGTCTTTTAAAGCATCCAGAAATCTTTTATTTCTATCTAAATCACTTAAAATTATCAGAAAACGTATACATTTCAAAATTAAATTGACAAATCCGACTATTCAGGTTAGGATTAATTATCAAATTATCAATTAATAGAATATTTATAAAACTTATCCAGAGAGATGGAGGGACTGGCCCTTTGAAACCTCGGCAACAGACTGTTCCAGTACTGTGCCAATTCCAGCAAGCCGCAGGCTTCAAAGATAAGAAGAGCATCAACCAGTCAGATTCGGCCTCTTCTACAAATTTAGAAGAGGTCTTTTTATTTCTTTATGATACGGGTATAAATCTTCTTCATGTATATGCTAATTAATAGGAAGGAATGGTAAATATGAAAATTTCAGACGTAGTTGTGAAGAGGTACTGGGATAATCAGCGCCCGGACATGAAGCACGCTGACGGCTATGAAGTCATCACGGTCGAGGTGCAGACGGATGCCGGCATAAGCGGCACAGGGTTTCTTTCACTGCCCGTCTTCTCCCACGGGCATATCGGTGATGTCATCGCCACTCTGCTGAAGCGCAACTTAAGGAATGTCATCCTCGGACAAAACCCGTTACATACAGAGCAGATATGGGAAAGCATGTACAGCGCCACATGGAAGCTCGGAGGAAAGGGAATATTCCGGAAATGCATCGGTGCGATCGACATCGCGCTCTGGGATATTAAAGGAAAGGCTTTTAATGTACCTGTTTCAGATTTTCTTGGTGGACACAAACAGCATGTGAAGACATATGCGAACGTTGCCCACCAGCTGCCGCCTGACGAACTGGCGGCAAAGGCTTTGGAATACGTGGAACAGGGACACACCGCACTCAAGATACGCTGCGGCACCACTGCCGTATCACTTGAAGAGGCAGACGAACGTGTCCGTTTAGTCCGAGAAGCAATCGGACCGGATATCAGGTTGATGGTCGATGTCAATGGATCATGGGACGCGGAAACAGCCATACAGCAGTTGAAGAAATGGGAAAAACATAATTTGTACTGGCTGGAGGAACCGGTTCCTTATGAAGACACTGCCGGCTATGCGCGTGTCAAACAGTTTGCAGGCAGCACATACATTGCAGGCGGGGAGCAGCATGAAGGATTGAATGAGTTCCGGCACTTGATCGAACAGAACGCCCTCGACATCGCACAACCCGATGCTGCGACGACCGGCGGCATAACAGACTGGATGAAAATATATAATTTCGCGACGATGCACAATATACCCGTCGCCCCGTGGAACCTGCAGCAGGTCCATATCCATATGGCCGTCGGCCTGCCGAATGTACAGTGGATAGAATACTTCACGCCGGACCGCGGCTTCTTCCAGAACAGGCTGTTCGACGGCCCTGCCCTGAAAGAAGTCAGAAAAGAGGACGGCATATACTTCGAGGCACCGGATGTCACCGGGCTCGGCATGGAGCTGAACGAAGCAGTGGCGGAAGAGACTTTACTGGACGAATAAAAACCGACAAAAATACCCCACCGGGGATAATGAAAAGGAAGAGGAAAATGAAAAGAAACCATATATTATTTGCGGCAATCTTATTTTTATCCGTCGTGTTCCTGCAGGCCTGCGGCAACGGCTCCGGGGCAGACACATCAAATGAAGACAGCGAGGCGGGCAGCAGCGAAGCTTCCAACTACCCGGAACGCACGATTGAACTTGTGGTCGGATACGGCGAAGGCGGCGGAACGGATAACTTCGCACGCCTCGTCGGCCAGAAGATGAGTGAAAAACTCGGCGAAAACGTCAACGTCGTCAACCAGCCGGGTTCACGTGGTGCGATTGCGGAGGAATATGTCCAGAACCAGCCGTCGGACGGCTATACAATCTGGGTGGCGACGCCGGATATACTCGTCAACGTCGCAACGGATTCAACACCGTACCCTTTGGAGGACTACACACCACTCGGCCGCGGCCAGCTGGACACTTACACCATCCAGACAAGCTCTGACAGTGAATTCGATGATATCGATGCAGTGATCGAAGCGGCACAGGAAAATCCGGGCACCATCACCATCGGCGGCACCGCTGCTGACGGTTTCGATGAACTGAGTGCAGACAGGGTCATGGAGGAACTGGATGTTGAACTGAGATACGTGCCATATGACGAAGCCGGCATGATGCACAGTGATGTGCTCGGCGGACACACCGACCTGATGCTTGAAGAGATCGGTCCTGCGAAAGCGACGATCGAGTCAGGAGACTTGAACGTCCTTGCGATGTTCATCGATGACGAGGCAGTTGAAGGTTTTGAAGATGTCCCGACGAATCCCGACAGGGGCTGGGAGTTCACCGACGGCAACGCTAGGAGCTTCTATGTGAAGTCGGATACACCTGAAAAGATCATCAATGTACTGGAAGAGACGTATGCAGAAGTCATCCTCGAAGATGAGGAATACCTGCAGTATGAAGAGGACAACTACCTTCATATCAGGGAGGACGGCTACCTGCCGCGCGAAGATTATGAAGCGCTCAACGAACAGCTTCTGGAAGAATATGAAGAGACTTTGAATTAAAATGACATAGCACCATCTGAAGGGGGGACCAGCCGGTACGGCTGCCCTCTTTTAAAAATATATGCATGGAGGTGGATCCGATGCGGAATATAGGAATTTCCATTGTCATCATTTTGTTATCCGTCTTTTTATTTTATGACACTTTCAGTATTGAGGCTGCAGCGAGTGAAGAGATCGGTCCTGTGTTATGGCCGCGCATCCTGCTGGTCTCACTGTTCATATTCGGCTTCACCCTGCTGATCCAGTCCCTCTACCGTTTGAAGAAGGAATCCGCAGAAAAGTCAGGGGGCCGGTTCGATGCCGTGAAGTTCTGGGGCTTCCTGATTCTCATCATCCTGTACATCCCCGCACTCACGTATATCGGCTTCATCATTGCAACACCGATCTGGATCTTCATGCTCGCATTCATCGCAGGCATGCGGAAGGTACTGCCGCTCATACTCACGCCTTTGATCGGCACGGCAGTGGTGACATTCCTCTTCCCCGTGCTGCTCAAGATTTCCATGCCACGGGGTGTTGGAATCATGCGGGAAGTTTCATACTTTTTCTATTAAAGTTTTTTTGTGCAAAATATCTTTTTGAATAAAAGGAGGGAAAAATCGTGTTCGAAGATCTGTTGAGTGGTTTTGCGAATGTATTCACACCGATCCATATCATCATGCTGTTTGCGGGGGTCTTCATCGGCATCCTCGGCGGTGCCATACCCGGAATCAGCGGCACCATGCTGGTCGTCATACTGCTCCCGGTGGCATACGGCCTCGACCCGATCCCGGCGCTTTTGCTCCTGACCGCGGTCTATACGACGTCCGTGTTCTCGGGCTCCATCAGTGCCATACTCTTCAATACGCCGGGGACGCCGGAGGCTGTTGCGACCGTATTCGACGGGTACGAAATGACCAAAAAAGGGAAGGCGGGCGAAGCACTCGGTGTTGCCATCTTCAGTTCCGCAATAGGCGGACTGATCGGATGTGTGTTCCTGATTTTACTCACGCCAGTGCTCGCATCCTTTGCACTGAACTTTTCCTCCCCTGAATATTTTTCACTGATATTCCTCGCCCTCGTCATCGTGAGCGTGCTCGGCGGCGGCAGTTTCGTCAAGGGGATGATCGGTGTGCTCATCGGCCTGCTTATCGCGACCGTCGGTCTCGACAGCAGCTCGGGTGTCGCCCGCTTTACATTCGACGTCACCGGACTCCGTTCGGGCATAGACTTCGTTGCCGTCATCATCGGTCTCTTTGCGCTCGCGGAAGTACTCCGTAAAGTGCAGGAAGATTACTTTACGAAAGATAAGACGGCCAGCCCGAAGACGAAATTCCCGGGGCTGGGTCTTTTGAACAGGCTGAAGCGCACCATCGGCCAGTCATCCCTGCTCGGCTTCTTCATCGGCGTCCTGCCGGGTGTCGGCGCGACAAGCGCCTCGCTCGTCAGCTACAGCATGAGCTCAAGCTTCTCAAAAGACTCGAAGTCATTCGGTACCGGCATACCCGAAGGCGTCGCCGCACCGGAATCGGCCAACAACTCTGCAGCCATGGGTGCAATCGTCCCCCTGCTCGCACTCGGCATCCCGGGAAGCGCGACGACCGCCGTCATACTGGGTGCATTCATCATGAACGGCATCCAGCCGGGCCCTTTATTGATTGAACAGCAGGGCATGCTCGTCTATACGATCATCGGGGGGCTGCTGCTCGCGAACTTATCGGTCATCGTCTTCAGCAAGCCGTTCATCAGCATCTTTTCGTATATACTGAAGGCACCCTACTACATCATCGGTCCGATGATCGTCATCTTCTGTTTCATCGGTACATATGCAGTGCGCAACTCGATGCTCGACCTTGTCGTCATGGTCATCGCCGGCATCGTCGGCTACAATTTGACGAAGGCGAAATTCCCGCTTGCCCCGATGATACTCGGACTCGTACTCGGCACCATGATCGAGGACCACTTCCGCAGGGCACTCATCATCTCCGGCGGCGACTTCAGCGTCTTCTTCACCCGCCCGATCAGTGCCGTGCTGCTTGGTCTTGCATTCCTGAGCCTGCTCATCCCGGTGTTCAAATGGTACCGGAGACGGATCATGGAGAAGAAGGATAAAGTGCTCCCAGGTCAATAACGGAACTTAAATTTCATCAAAGGAAGGTTTTATATGTTGGACCAGGAAATAAAAACAGTCGAACCCGAAGTCATCGAATGGCGTCGCACGATGCACAGGCACCCCGAACTCTCCTACCAGGAACACTGGACGAGCAATTACATCGAGGAGAGGCTGAAAGAAATGGACGGCATAGAAATCAGCCGTCCGACAAAAACCAGCGTGCTCGGCATCATCAGGGGAGAACATCCCGGCAGGAAAGTGGGCTTACGCGCCGATATCGATGCACTGCCGATCCAGGAAGACCGCGACGATCTTGACTTCACTTCCGAAATCGACGACAGGATGCATGCCTGCGCCCATGATGCCCATGCAGCGATGCTCTTAGGTGCCGCCAAAGTGCTCTCAAAAAATAAAGACCACATCCATGGTGAAATCTATCTGATCTTCCAGCATGCCGAAGAAGTGCCGCCAGGCGGTGCGAGGGAAATGGTCGCGACTGGACAGTTCGACGACCTCGATGTCGTCTTCGCCCAGCACATCATGACGACCCTCCCCGTCGGGGAGATCCATATCAAATCGGGACCTGTGACCGCAAACTCGGACATATTCAACCTCACCATCACCGGCAAGGGCGGCCATTCCTCACAGCCGGAGAACTCGGTCGACCCAGTGCTCATCGGTTCCCGCATCGTCTCACAGGTGCAGGACATCGTCTCACGCCTGGCAAGCCCTCTCGACAACCTTGTCGTGTCGGTGACGAACTTCCATGCCGGCACCGGCGCGGAAAACGTCATCCCGCAGACCGCGAAGATCAGCGGCAGCGTCCGCTCGGCGAGTAAAGAAATGCGCGAACTTGCGAAAGAGAAGATTGAGGCCATAATAAAGGCCAACTGCAACATCTACGGCGCGGCATACGACCTTGATTACCAGTACGGCGTCACCGCAGTCATCAACGATGAAGCGGAAACCTCAAAAGTGAGGGAGACACTGACCGAAACCTTTGATGCCGACAGAGTTAAGGAAATGATCATGTTCATGGGCGGCGAAGACTTCGGCGCATTCACCGAGAATCTCCCCGGTGTCTACATCATGATCGGTACGTATAATGAAGACAAAGACTGCATCTACCCACACCACCATCCTAAGTTTAAGATTGATGAAGATGTGCTGGTTGATGGAGTTAGGACACACGTGAATGTTGCGGTGGGGCTTGGAATCTATGTCTAAAATATAAATGGGAGTATTAAGTGACATTAATACTCCCTATATATTCAATATGACAATTGTAATTTCCTAAAATTTTTCATTCTCACAACTTTAAGTTTTCAGATTTTTATTGGAAATATTTTTTGTCAAATTATGTTTAAGATTTTTAACTATTTAGTAGAATTTTTATCTACTCTCTTTTTTATTACGATTCCTTCCATGATATTTATCTATATAATTTTATATTCTGTTAAATTTTTTTCTAGTAAATATAAAGGAAGGATGATATCATTTGCTATCTCTAAAGCTAAAGATTTTTGAATTTTAGATGGGTTATGCGTTAGAGAATGTAAAAGTTGCTCGTAATCACTATTTTGAAATTTTACGTTAAGAGATACTAAGAAATTTTTAAGGGCATTGTATCCTTTAAATTTGTTGTGTATCTTCTTTTTTGAATCTTTAAAATAATCATTCTTACTAATACGTAAAGTTTGCTGCATATCTACTATCATATTTTCAATATCTTTTTTTAGCTGACCACTAAGGGAGATATCCCTCTTATAGAGATAGGATTTAGTAATGTCTTCTATGATAACTCTAAACGAGACCACATATAATAAATATTTGGTTTCATAGTCTAATCCCTTCAATTGATTTACTATAGGGTTAATAGCTGTTAAATCTATATCTCCTATGAAATGATTACTACTCTCAAAAAAGTTTTTTTCTTTTTCACTAGACCATTTCACCCTAGCTTTATTAACTTTTATTTTAAATGACTCTCTTTCATTATTATAAAAATAATAGATTTCATGAATTCCAAGAGAGTTGCTTCCTGTAAAAATAAATTCATCATTTATAAATGTATTTTCATTTCTTGGCACAATCTTTAAATCCTTTAAATTGAGTCCTTTTAAATCTATTATTGTTGGATCTTTAAGATATACATGGTCACCTTCCTGGATTTTAAGAGAAGGAGTTTTCAATCTTTTACTTTTCCCGTTATCTTTAATAGATTGTACTTCAGTTTTTTCAGTAGGTGAATTAGTACCTTTTTGTGGTACATAGTCGCTTAAGTTTTCCTTAACGTCTAAAGATTTTTTCTCTATTTCAAGATCTTCTTCATCTTTAGAGCCTTCTTCATTTTCCAGGCTAGTTCTAAAAAATTTATTATTTCTCGTAGCTATATCAATATTTATAGCCGGGTATAATATGAAACTATAAATAATCCCTATAAATTTATAGTAGTTTATATTTTCAATTAATCCCCCTCGCTCGTTTGATATTTTTATATCTTCTTTATTATCATTAAAATCACTAAAGTTAATATATCCATATACATTATGCTTTTTAAAATTATTAAATTTTTTATTAGCACTTATATCAGATAAATTTAACCAATCGTAGTTTTCGTCTAAATATTTATATAATGCAAAGCCGTTTATAAATAACCGTACTCCATGACCAAAATTGTTCATTTTCTTAGTCTTTCTTTTCGCTTTAACATAGAAAGCTCCTTCAAAATTAGGTATCACAATATCATTTTCAGTCATAAATTCCTCAATTATGTAATCCTTGATTCCGAGGTTTTCTGGTTTAAAATTATAATTTTCTTCGAGAACTTTGTCTATCTTATTTATATCTTTAATTTTTATTTTTAAGTTTTTATTAGAAACTCGAGAATCTTTTGAATAATAATGAAAATGAATTATTTCCTCTTTACTGTTGTAATTGAATTTCACAATTGAGTCAAAATCATTCTCGATTTCTTTTATATTATTAACATCAATTGGATATTTTTCTCGGTCAATGATTAACGTTAATTTAGGTATAAGCATTTCTTCTTTAAAATTTGTAACTGAAAGATGCTTAAATTTTTCCAATTCCCTTTCAGTACTTAGTAGTGAAATAATATTATCATCAATATCTGAGATTATTATCTCTGTCCCATAAGAAAATTCACTGTCATTAATTCTTTCATAAGTTGGTGCCATTTCTTCTTTGTTCCACTTTATCTTGAAACTTTCATGTAAATGATTTTTTGTTTTTATTAAAACTTCTTTCCCTAAATAGAAGACTGAATAAATAGCAAGACCTTTGCTACCTAACATCATTAAACCGTCTTTAGTATACATTTTGTCAGATCTTTTTTTATTTGATTTTGCTACTTCCCCTATATTTTGTATATCTTCTAAAGTAAAACCATCGCCATCATCTATAACTTCCATTTTTTTCTCTTTAGTATTAATATGGATTGTAACAGCTTTAGCATTGGCATCTACGCCATTTTTAACAAGCTCTGATAAAACGACAAAGGGACTTGTGACATTACCAATGACATTAATTAAATCTTGCGGATTTACTCCTAATTCGATTTTTGTCATCTTTTATATTTCTCCTTTTCTTAATATCAAAATTGTTTCTTTGTTCATAGAAGAAACAGTACCTTGTTCTTTAGACAAAGATATCTTTCTAGGCATTTTTTTTCTTGGGATAGCTCTATTTATTTTAGCTTCTATCGACATCCCATTTTGAAGGCAATAATTTTCAGTAATGTCATCCAGCAAAATTTCAACTTTATCTACTCTTCTATTACCTAAAGTTAATACCATTAAGTGATCTTTTTTTAGCACTCTTATCATTTCTTGTAGCGTTAAGAAATATCCGTCAAAGAACTTTTTTACTTTCCCTTGTTTATTTTTTGAGATCTCTTCCAACACTCCTCCTAGATATTGCGAAGAATCGCCCATTACACTTTTGTATGATTTTCCTCCTAAACTATTTGTGTCTATTGAAGAATAATTACTTAACAATGATTCGTTTGAAACTTCCAAATCTTTACAATCTATCCATAATAAACTTAACATTGAATATTGTCCATATGTCACTGTAGTCCCATTATCACCATAAGGGGGAGATGTACAAATTAAATCTATACTAGCGTCCTCCATTTTTTTAAGTTCTTCAGTAGAGTCCCCTTGTATAATTTTTGAAGTTATTAAATTATTTCTGATAAGTTGAGAGTGGTGCTCATTTATTTTCAAGAGGAAATCACTTATTAAATTATTTTCCATTCTTTCTATTTTTTCGTGCTCTTTGATATGAAGTTTAAATGTAGAGCTTCTAGTGTTGCTATATTTTCTGATTAAATCAGACAAACACACCCAAAAATATTTTCTATTTTTTTCATCTGTTTCTAACATAATACATTTTCTTAGCATGCTTAAGTCTTTAATGACATCTTTTCTAAACCATTTATTTATATTGGAAAATTCAAAGAGTTCTATTTCGATATTAGAGTATTTTTTGATGTTATATTTTAATTTTTCAATGCTGTTATAAATAGTGGTAGGGTTTATTCCTTCTATTTTTACTTTAGTGATAAGGTTTGCTGTGTATGGCAAAATAAAAGTGCAGAGCTTTGCAACGTAGAAGTGCAGAGTCCTGCACTGTTTTAAAATCAGTGCAAATAATAAAAAAGGACTTGCCAGCCACCCCAAGTCCCTCTACCGTTATTGGTGTCGAAACAATAACACAGTGGAGGTCAGGAAGGATGCTAGCAATGTCCGATATTAATTGTATCAAACACTTAAGAAACACCAAAGGTTTATCTATATCTGAAATACAAAAAACATTAGGTATCAATTGGCGGACAGCCAAGAAATATGCGGATGACGATCAGTTACCAGAAGAGAAGCAAACGAAGAAAACCGGTATGATGTATGAAGAAAAGTGGGGAG
>NZ_JCANUC010000014.1:0-79901 GCF_059568765.1 Lacicoccus kunmingensis DSM 17847
AATTTGAAATACAGATATGGCAATCGCAAATTCTGGTGTCGCGGCTTTTATGTCGACACAGTCGGCAGAAATCGAAAGCAGATACAGGAATACATCCGGAATCAGCTCAAAGAAGATTATATGAGTGACCAATTAACATTATTCGAAGAATTTGATCCATTTACCGGCGAGAAAAACAGGAAACCATAAAGTGATTCTTTGAGAATCAGCGTGTGGATGTGGTGCAAAAGGGAGACCATTCAGTAGGCCTTTCAGGCCTAGGCCGGCAAAAGAGGCTTTCAGCCGCAGAGCAAACCACCAGTTCACACTGGTGGTTTTGATTGAATTCAATTCATCTTTTAAACAACTTACTGACTGAATCTGAAATCGCACTCATTATGGAAGTATCATCTTGTGTTTTGGCTGCTTCCAGATCACTCTCATAAAACTTTCTGTCACCGGATAGTTGGTTGACGATATCTCCCTGAACGGGCTCACTGCCGTCTTCGAACTTTATTCTGAATGATTTTGCCCTGATGAGTCTTGCTTTGTCCATCACCTGAAAGTGGATATGCGGTTCTGAAGAGTTTCCGGAATTCCCGCACTTGCCGATGACCTGTCCCTGCTGGACGATGTCCCCCTCACCCACATTGATGGATTCCTTTTTTAAATGTGCAACGACACTGTATTCTTTTGGAGCATGCTGAATGATGACATGATTTCCTGTTGGCTTTTTGGCGTTCATCTCGCCGGGTGTGTTGTCCCGGATTTTATTGACGACTTTAACCACTTTGCCGCCGGCCGGGGCAGTCACGTCCTTGTCGAAAGCATAATAATTCTCATTCTGCGTCGGATCGCCTTCATGCGTTTTACCGTTTTTCATCATAAGAAGGTCGTAGGCATATCTCTGTGAACCATACACATAATGATAGTTGATGAACTCGTTATCACCGCCCCAGAATACGAGCCACTCCTCGTTGATCGGCATGGAGTAGGACACGTCCGATACACTTTTACCGTAATCCTGAAAGACTGTATAAGGTTTGATCGTCAGCATATGTACCATATCATCGTGACCGAAGTAGACGCTTAACGCTTTCTTCCTTTTATCATCGAGCCATAAATAATGCTTGTGCTCGCCCAGGTGGGAAATATGTTTTAAATGGAATTGATTTATATCGCTGTTGAAATTCTCAACCATTTTTTCAAATTTTTCCAGCGTAATGACACCTTTCAGGTCATCGATGAACTGATTATATATTGTTTTTGGAGACTTCTTTAAAAAAGCCTTGCCAAAATTATCCGGCTGTATCGTTTGATTCCCTTTCATGAAAATAAATCCCCCTATATGTAATTTAAGTACCATTATACTTGTCCGTGCTGGAATAAAAAAGTTGGATTGGGATAATCCTTCACCACTCGGGTTTTATTTGTGTCCGGAATCTGTGTATGAGTGACAAGGATGAGGTAGTAGTCATTCCAATGCGTCATCCTGCGCCTTGGGATGACGCGTTAAAACATATTCATCTACTTATCAATATTATCCGCCATCAAATAGATTAGATCTTTCGCAATGGTGGCACCTGCAAGGGCAGTAATCTGTGCATTGTCATAGCTCGGCAGTATTTCAACGAGATCGGCAGCGACGACGTTGATTCCCGTCAGGTGTTTTAAAAACGCACGCATTTCATAAGTGGAAGGGCCGCCTGGGACAGGGGTGCCTGTCGCGGGCGCAAATGCCGGATCGAGTGAGTCGATATCGAATGTAATATAGACGGGGTTATCACCGACGATGGCCTTCACCTTGGCGGCCAAAGCTTTTGGGCCGAGTTCAATCGCTTCATTGGCATAGATGATATTGTAATCAAATGCATTCGGCATATTGGTACGGATGTATGTCTGCACCGACGCCCCGGCATCAATCGTGCCTTCTTCTGCCAGGTCATGGGCAAACGTGGCATGTGATATTTTCAAGCCGTCGCTCGCGAGCGTGTCCTGGTGGCTGTCGATGTGCAGCAGAGAAATCTTTCCGTACTTTTCTTTTGCGGCACGCACCATGCCATACGGAATGGTATGATCGCCGCCGATGGTCAGCAGCTTGGAACCGGCATCAAAGATTTTCTTTGCATGCTGATAAGTCTCTTCAATCATGCCGACGGTCTGTTCAGTGCCCAGTTCAAAACCGATATCCCCGTAGTCGATCATGTCGAGCTTTTCTTTTACATCATAGTTCCATGGGTAGTACGTCTTCATATCATGAAGCGATATTTCACGGACGGCACGCGGCCCGTACCGTGCACCGGGACGGTTCGACACACCGATATCAAATGGTACACCCATCACCGTGAGATCTTTATTTTCCACATTTCTTGATTCCGGCAGCCGCCAAAATGTCGGAATACCTGCATACACACGTCTTTCATTACTGCTCATTCAACCCCTCCTATATAGTATGTTATTAACTTCATTCTACATGAAGGCGGAAAATAAAAAACGCACGACACCTTCGTTTGAGAAGATATCGTGCGTACATGAAAATTTTATTTGAACAGGTCTTCAACCGGCGTATCGCCTTCGAGCAGTGTATACACTTTATTCTCAGCTTTGTCTGCATCTACAGCCTGGACGATCACTGACGCGACATCCTCACGCTGAACATTGCCGACTTCCTGATTTTCTTCGGAAAGACTGACTTTGCCTGTGCCGGCTTCATTTTGCAGCATGCCCGGACGGATGATCGTGTAATCGAGGCCGGATGCTTTCAAATACTCATCGGCACGGTGTTTTGCATACATATAGTGCTTGATATCCTTTTGTGCCTTCGGTGAATCAGCCCCCATGGAACTGACGATGACAAAGTGCTTTACACCGGCATTTTTCGCGTTATCGACCGTTTCTATTGCACCTTCCTGGTCGATGACAATCGTCATATCCGCGCCTGTGCTGCCGCCTGAACCTGCAGCGAACACGACTGTGTCGACGCCTTCGAATGCATGAGAAAAATCCTTTTCTAAATCTGCGAGTACAGTATCTATCTCTTTATCTTCGAACTGTTTTGTCTGTTCTTCTTTACGTACCATTGCGACAGGGTCGTGTCCTTTAACTTTCAGCTTTCGAACGACCTGATGGCCGATCTGTCCATTTGCACCAACTACAAGTACTTTCATGAATAAAATACCTCCTTGATTAATCCCTTATCTATACCTGAAGCGGCGGGGGTGTTAAACATTCAAAATCCGCCAATCATCATTCTTGTATAAATTTACAATATAATTTTGAAATTCGCGTTCTTAAAGTTTATAATGGAATTAATATCCGGAAGAGGAGGCAGTTATGGAAGCGAATGAGATTTTATCGATTTTGGACGGACTGGCCGAGCTTAACAGTTACGGTGTGGCGTTTCTGATGTCTTTTGGTGTGACGTGGCTGATATGCGGTGTCTTCTGGCAGAAGACTTCGGCAAATACGGCAGGGTATGCGACTTTGTTCCAGGGTCTGGCCGCTTTGCCTGTGGCACTATTAATCTCCTACTTTATGGGAGCTCTTACGGAACGTCCGGGCGGTGATATCTTTTCAAATCTCGTCATGACGATTGCGATGAGCCAGATGCTGATTCTGCCGCTGATCATCGTCATGCAGGCGAAAAAACACCATTCACTCATCCCTTTCGTATTCAGTGCCTCGCTGACGATCCATTTCGTCATGTATTTCTGGCTGTATCAGACATGGATTTACATTGCGATGTCCGTCGCAATTGCGGCCGGTGTCGCTGTAATATACGGGATGGGTACAGGGCAGGATAAGACTATGCCGTCAAAAAATACTGCAGCCTACTGCTGCTTTTTCACAGGTGCGGTGCTGGCTGTGACAGGTGCCATATTTTTATTGATATAGGGAGTAGTTTATGGAACTTACGATGGGTCTGTTCGAACAACATTTGAATACTATTAAAAGTGGAATAAAAACAATCGAAGTCAGACTGAACGACGAGAAACGTAGAAAAATCCGGGTCGGGGATACGATCCGATTCATACAAGTGCCGGATGAAGCAGAAGAGATCCGGGCAGTGGTAAAGGGACTGAAAGTCTTTCCAACATTCAGAGAGATGTATGAAAATGTTTCGGCCGAAGACATGGGTGCACAGGGCGGATCAGTGGAATCCATGGTTGAAAATACATATGAAATATATACGCCGGAACAGGAGAGGAAATACGGCACGCTTGCCATCACAATCAAATACGTGGTTTGAGTTAAACCGGCGGCTAATATAAAGGATCCATTCTGATGAAAGATTATCAAGATGGATTCTTTTTTTATTTCCATACTGGTAGCTCTGAATAATTACGGATTGAAATCTGGACTGTTTTGTATTATATTTAATACGAACATATGTTCTGTTTTTAGATGGCAGGAGGTTTATTATGTCTAAAAAACACTTTTTCAGTTATGTAATCAGCTTTATCTTTGTCGTGATCGCATTGATCATTGTCGCCGGCAGTTCATCAAGAATTTTGGAACAGGCGAATTTAAATGCCGGCGTCAGTTATATTCATATCATCCTTGCCATCTGTTCTGCTGCCGGTCTGATTGCGCTCACAGTGGAGGTGGCGAAAGGGTTCAGATCTTCTGCGGAAAAAATATCGATATTCGGACTCAGGTTCCGGAACCCGGTATATGACCCTTATTTCGAAGATGTCGGTCTTGAAGAAATAAAAACCATCCGGCAGGAAAATGCCCGGCTGAAAGAGGATAATCGGAAGCTGGAAAGTTTTACGGACTCATTGCTGGATGAACTGGAAATGAAAGATGTCGAGCTTGAAGATGTACAGTATGTCAGCGAGACGTTCATCCGTCATCATAAAAACTCGAGCAGGCTGATCCGGACGCTGACGAGCCTGCTTGATGAAAATCATACCGGCTGGACGGCGGAATTTTATAATAATGTGCTGGATGAATGTATCACCGTGCTGCATCAGGACCGTTCGGACAAGTCTTCTACATTGTATCTCGTCGAGGATGATGTGCTTAGGATGACGGCATATCACAGGGTCAATTTCACCTCGACACGGTCGAGGGAATTTGTATACGGTGAGGGATTTGCCGGCAATGTATGGAAGACCGGCGAAGTTGAGCTGGTTTCAGATATATGTGCGAGCACTTACTTTAAAGGGGATTTTTCACCGAATCATAATTACGGCTCCATCATCGGGCTGCCCGTTAAAATCAATCACACCGTCGTCGGGGTGCTCTGCATCCAGAGTGAAGGCACCGACGGCTTCATAGAAGCGGACATTGATACTTTGAAATTTTATGCGGACGTTTGTGCGTTTGCATATTATTATGATAATGTTAATGTAATCAGTGATATGGGGTGATTGTATGGTGAGTGCTTCATTCAAAGAATCCGATAATGATATTGTGAACCGCCAGCGTGACATTTTAAAAGCCTCAAAAAAGCGTTCGGAAGCACTGTACAAAAAAGCTGAAGCGCTGGGTTTCAGTCAAAGGAAAAAGTCTTCAGACAATCAAAAGAAGAAAACCGGTAAATAGATGAAAATGGAGCACTGCGCATCTTGGCGTGGTGTTTTTTTAATATCATTGTTATCTAAAAAAGATCCCTTCAGGAAAATGGTACCTGAAGGGATCTGGCATGACGGGCAGCTACCGTGGATTCAAAGATCTTTTCGTATACACAGTTGTAGAAATGAACGCACCGGCAACCAAAATCGTCAACAGGATCATGAACAGATGGACCAGGTGGATGTCGAAAATATTCAGCGCGGTGAGCGGCAGGGCGATTGCGATGGAAAACACCAGTGCCAGAAATCCTGTGACGATGCCTCTTCTGATGATTGAACGCTGTTTTTCTTTGTCATTTTTACGGAAGTTCACGGATATATAGGAGAATGAAAAGCTCATTACAGCAACGATGATCAGGCTGTAGAACGTGAGCGGCGGAGGCGGTGTGCGGTTGATGATGAAATTGACAAGATGAATCACCGGGAGTATCGAGAAAAATGCACCGTAGACGATAAAAGAAATTTTATTATCATTCATAAAATCACCCTTAATATCTGACCACTTCCATTGTAACATGTGAAAAACATATAAAAAATGAACCCGTCTTTGTCCCATATGAAAAAACACCGGCGTATACTTTCGCGCCGGTGTTTCTGTTACTCAATCACTTCTGTATATGTGAATTTATAGCCCATAAAAACGAAGGCATCCTCATCTTCTGATTTCTTGACTTCCTCGGATACATCATAGGCATCATATTTTAAATAGTCATCAATCGAATACAATGTGTTCTTATCTTCATTTCTGATCAGGTAGTATGAATTTCTCCTGACCCTGTCTGCAAGTGCATTCTTGGAAGTGAACGGCAGATTCATAAAGCTGCTGATGGCGAGTCTGGCAAAAGACTGGTCTTTTTTAGGTTCCAGCACAATGACGACATCATCTTCTTCAGCAAGTGAATATATCTTTTGTTCCTGTCTGTTCATAATAACCTCCATGAAATGTGACTTATTTCATCATAAATATATGACAATGTAATGTAAATTTCAAATATTTTGACGTTTAAAGCGGTCCGAGATTAATGAATACTGCTATGGCGAGCAGCACCATGGAAGCCAAGGACAGTATTAAAAATAACGGCAGGAACCATTTCACCCATTTCAGCCATGGCACTGCAGCCACCGCAAGACTTGCCATCAAAGTTCCGGAAGTCGGAAACAGTGAATTGGATAATCCGTCACCAAACTGGAAAGCAAGTACCGCAACCTGTCTGTTGATGCCGATCATATCTGCAAGTGGTACTTGGATCGGCATCATGATTGCCGCCTGGCCGCTCCCTGAAGGGACAAAAAGATTGAATATCGAGTTGATGATGAACATTAGAATAGCCGTCAGCACCGGCGGGAACAGCTCCAGCGGAGCGGACAGACTGTTGACAAGAGTATCGAGTATGTTTGCATCTTCCATTACGACGAGTACGGCTCTCGCCACCCCGATGATCAATGCACCGTAGACGAGTTTCTTACATCCTTCTAAAAATGTTAATGTCAATGTGTTGTAGTTCATTCCGCCAATGATTCCGGCGACAAGACCGATAATGATGAAAAATGCGGCCATATGATCGGTCGTCCACTGGAATTGGACGACGGCAAAGACGAAGAAGGCCAGTGCCAGAGCCGTCCATGACAAAATCAGTTTATGTCTTGTCGTGAAATCAGCAGCCAGTTCCGGATCTTCATCATCCGCCTCGAGGATGCCCATCAGACTGCGGCTTGGGTCATTCATAATCGTCCTGCAATATCTCCATGTGTACCAGATCGTGATGCCTATGAGTACAACAAAGGATATGATTCTGAACATCATCCCGGAGAATAAAGGAATCTCGGCAATGTTATGGGCAATCCCAACAGTGTAAGGGTTCAGGAATCCCGCTGCAAAACCGATGAATGCCGCGTTGAATGTAATTGCAACTGCAACAATCGCATCAAGCTTTAAGGCACGGGCAAGTACGACACCGATTGCGACGAATGGTATGACAGAGTTGGCAAGGGCACCGACAGCACCGCCGACAGCAAACAGTGTCGTAATGACCGCAATCAATAAAAATTCCTTGCCGCGCATGTTTGAAATTGTCGAAAGTATGCCGGCCTTTATGGCGCCGGTCCTTTCAATGACTTCGAACATGCCGCCTGCAAACAATACAAGGAAGATTAGACCGGCAGATTCGACCATGCCGGTCTGTATCGCGAGAAACAGGTCCATGATGCCCGTCGGATTGGTCTCTGCTGCGCTGAATGAACCGGAAATGACGCGTTCCACGCCATCGACTTCTTCACGGTCGAAGAGGCCAGCTGGTACGAAATATGTAGCAGCTGTTACAAAGAGAAGAACGAGAAATACGATGACGTACGTATCCGGCATCTCCCATTTCTTCTTTTTGGGACGGTGGTCTTTATTATCAATATCAGTCATGGGATGCCTCCAATCTGAATAGGTGATGTGATATAGCTGTTAAAAAGACTTTGCCGATATTGACCATCGAACGTTCATCCGGGTTGAATTTTGGATGGTGAAGTGAATATCTGGGCGACGTTTCATCGCTGTGTGCGCCGACAAAGAAAAATGTGCCCGGGAATTCTTTTAAATAATCGGCGAAATCTTCAGCTGTAAGTGCTGGGTCTTTAGTGACCGTAGTCAATGCCGGAAGATATGTATCGACCAGCGCCTTAAGATTTCTTGTTTCAGGAATATGGTTATACACTGCATCGTACCCTTGAGCAAAAATCACTTCGGCAGTCGCCCCGAACTGTTCTGCGGTCGTCTTTGAAATATGGTCGATCCATCCGCGGATTTGCTGCTTCGTCTTAGGGTTGAAACATCGTGAAGTGCCCGCTATATGTGCTTTGGACGGGATGACGTTGTACGAGTCACCGGATTTTATCGTCCCGATGGTGACGACGCCTGACTGTTGCGGATCGAGCCTGCGGCTGATGATGTTCTGCAGATTGCCGACCAGCTGACACCCGGCGACGAGTGTATCGACGGAAGTATGCGGCATCGCGCCGTGGCCGCCGTCACCATACAGGTTGATTTCGAAATTATCACCAGCGCCCATGGCGTATCCTTCAGTAAAGCCGATTTCACCCAGAGCGCCTTCGTCCCAGACATGTGCGCCGTAAATATAATCCACATCTTTCAGTAGGCCGGATGAGATAATTTCTGAAGCACCGCCCGGCGGTTCTTCCTCTGCATGCTGATGTATAAAAATGATGTCTCCATGGATTTTATCCTTATGCTGGACGAGTACTTTCTCGACCATCATAAGGGCGGTTGTATGTATATCATGGCCGCACGCGTGAGTGACACCGTCGACTGTGGACTTATAAGGGACATCTTTTTCATCCTGCATCGGGAGGGCATCAAAGTCGGCACGGAGTGCGATCGTGGGCCCCGGATGGCTCCCGCGGAGTATGCCTACGACACCGCTTGCACCCACATTTTCATAAGTTTCGATGCCAAGCGCTTTTAAATGCTCAGCGATGATTTTTGGTGTACGGACTTCTTTGAAAGAGAGCTCGGGATGCATATGGAAATCCCTCCTCACATCAATCATATCCGGATAGATTGACTCCATGCTGTCGATCATTTCATTTAATACTGCTTCAGAATTACCGATATGCATCATTAATAAGACTCCTTTATCAAATTAAGTTAACATTCATAATAATACATAAAAATGCAAAAGTAAACATTATTATAAATGGCGGGAGAATTTTTAGTTCTATTGTAAAAATATATGAATCGATAAAAGTATAATTGCTTTATGAATGTTGTGGAACACTTTAAAATGGTGGTAACTGTTATAAAAGGTTGTTGAGAAAATGAAGCGGAAGATGAATATAAGGGTGTTGAGGAAAACCGGTGTGTTCGGTTTTTGGAAATCGGTTAATTTTAAACTGGATGATGAAAAGTTCGGTTCTATTAATAATGAGGAAGAACTGACTGTGGATCTGCACAGGCAGGGTGCGTTGTTCAGGATTAACTATAACGAAGTTTTTGATCTCAGCAACAGGGTCACTGTCAAAAATGGCGACGTGGTGCTGATTCGGCACACGATTGCCAATTATTTGATGTATGGGCTGTTAGTCTCACTGCTGATTTTGCCGGCAATGTTTCCAATTTATGAGAACTTTGGATTGTGGGCGTTCATTCCGTTGCTGCTTGCGGTTTTGGTCACTGCAAAGTATTCGAATACTTTCAAAGTGGAAGTGATTGAGAATATGTTTGCCCGTGAGAAAAGTAAAGAGGCACTTGCTAGAGAAGCGGTGGAAGAGGAGTATGAGGGCGGCGTCATCAACTATCGGAAAGACCCGGGGGTTACTGAGGAAAGAGTAAGCCGGCCCGGCAGAGACAGGGAAAAGACTTAAAATTACTTACGGCCCGGCATCGGTTTGAAGCGATGTCGGGCTTTTGTGTGTTTCCCGACATGGTGTAGAAACGGTGTCGATGCTGCCATGGATGTGCTCAAATATTATTTTGAAGGCTTGATGAAATGAAAAGAAGGTGACTTTTAATGCGTCACCTTCTTTTTATTCTGTAACGGCACTTTCCAAAATCTCGAAAGTCAGATTTTCGGTATCGACTTTTGCCTGCAGACCGTATGGCACGATGAATTTCGGTTCATTGTGGCCGAAGCTCAAGTTATAGAGGACCGGCAGATCTTCCCTTCCTGCTTCTTTTAATATTTTTTGCCAGACTTCCTTATATTCTTCATAATAGACTCCGGATTCCGGGCGGCCGATGATGACACCGTTGATTCTGTCGAATATGCCCATCATTGATAAAGATCTTAAATTATCCTCTAATGCTTCCGGTGTAATATTCGTCTCTGAATTCTCGAAAAATAAAATCCCGCCGTCAAACTGATTCAGGTCCGGGAATAACTCGGTACCTCTGATGTTGTTGATGACTTCAAAGCATCCGCCGATCAGATGGCCTTCCGCGACACCGGAGGCGTTAATGCTTTCATAACCGGTATTTTCAATCAACGGACGTCTTTTATTTTTATTTTCAATATCCCACTGGAGCCCGAACTCGCGCAGTTTCGCTGCGGGCTTTATTTCTCCGATGGGTTCGGTGCTGAACCATGTCTTCCTGATTGACTCGACTGTATATTCATCCATCTCGATATTTTCGGCAAAGTCTGTGAGGAGGGCCGGGCCGTAACTTGTGGAGATGCCGTTATTATAGAACATCAGGTGATTTGAAGTTGTGTCGGAATAGCCGGTGAAAATCTTCGGGTTATTTTTCAGTGCTTCAAAATCGATATCAGGCAGCATCCGGATGCTTTCCTTACCACCGATTGCACAGATAATCGCTTTGACCTCCGGATCTTTCAGAGCTTCATTTAAATCTTCCGCCCGTTTTTCAGGATGATTATAGAGATAATCAATCCCTTTCAGTGCATTCGGCATCACTTTGACTTTCAGGTTGAAAGTCTCTTCGATGTATCGGATGCCCTGTTCTGTGCGCCACCGGATTCCCGGCTCACCGGCGAGTCCGCTGGACAGTGACACGATGGCAACAGTATCGCCTTCATATAGTCTTTGTGGTTTAATCATGAAAATCCCCCTTGAATATTTTATGTCTTACAAGTATTTTAACTTAAATTCCCTCAAAAAATATATCGATGACCGGTTTATAATATATCCCCAAAGTCTCGGGTGAAAGGATCAGCATAATGATTGACGGTGCAAGCATAAGGGCGATTACAACCGCGATGTATAATTGAGTGCTGGACTGCGTGCCGGACGGTTCATGATAGTGTTTCAGCTGGTTGATTGAACGGACGATATAAGTAATGATTGCACCCCACATTACGAAGAGCCCAATCAGAGGAAAAAGGCTGCCTTCATAAGCTGTCATCATTGCGCCAATCGAATACAGCAAAAATGGAAGGAGCAGCATTGAGCTGTTGTCACTGAAAATCTTATCAAACGGTTTCGTCTTATAATTAAATTTATAGATGATGAAGCAGTTCAGTAAGAAAAATGGTATATAAAGTACATAAAAAATCATGCTGAATATTGATGAAACCAACCCCAGGCCAAGAAAAGGTTCGGAAATGATTGTACTGAAAAGTGAAAGCAAAAGAAAATTCGCGAGCAGCATCAATGGAAGAATGAGTAAGTAAAGAGTCAGCCACATCGCTATATTTTGTCCCGAAGATAAATATTTATCCGACTTTAAAATTTCATAGGGACCGGACACCGAACTGATGATAAATATATCCACGGTTAAACTTTTATTGTTATCCGTCATTGTCTTCACCTCTTTCAGTCGGGAATTTTATTCTACATTATAGAAAAATGAACCGGATTACAAATAATATTGCAGTCTACATTTTGGTGAGCGAGGCTTTTAAAAGAGTAAATAAACTGCTTACGGGTATCGTCCCTATAAGGGTGATTTATACTCGCACTCAACCTCTTTGGGCGGAAATTCAGAGGTACATATAATCAAGGAGGGGAGTCAGCAATGGCTATTAAAGTGAAGCGGGAAGAACACAGGCTGGATTCAGTGACGCCGACTGCCATTAAAATCAATGATAAAAAAGTGGATGAAATTAAAAAGGGTGAAGAAAAGATAATCGAACTGCCGGATGAACATGCTGAAATCAGCCTGCTGCCGGTATTTGAAAAGGTGAAGCCCGTGCCGGTAAAGGCCGGCGACATTGTCATGATCAGCCGACGGACGATTCATTACATTTTACAGTTCGTTGCCTTATTTCTGGCGATTGCGCCGGGCGTCATGATGGCAATCAATATTGAATACTGGCCATACCTCATTTTCTTCATTATTGCGGTCGGAATAGTATTTATCATCGATTTTATTATTAAAACGTATAAAATAGAAGTCATAGGCAATAGTAAAAGTGATGAACAGAGATAGGAAAATAAACTGAATAATTAAAGGGGAGTCAATCATGTCAGTAAAAGTCATCAGGAAGAAAGAACGGCTGACGAATCAGTGGACGGAACTGGCAGTGTATATGGATGATGAAAAAAAGACGGCTATATACGGTCATGATTCAGCAGAGATTAATCTTGATGGAGAAACAGGTAATCTGAAAGTCAAACAACCACTTTCAAAATCGGTAGAGAAACAGGTTAAGCATGGTGATATTGTAGAAATTTCCAACTCATCATTGATGACTTATTCATTTTATCTGATGCCGATCATACTGATTTTTATATTTATAGCATTGTCCGCAGATTTATTGAGTTTCTGGATTGTAGGAATTGTTACAGCTGCTTATATCATTTTCATGTTGTCAATTAAACCGCTGCAAATAGAAATTATAACAGAGGAAGGACATGAACTGGGCATCGATTAGAATGAAAATACAGCTTAAAATGACTGTTTGGAGTAACACGCCATAGCTAATCAGTACTTATATTAAAAGGGGAAAACTATCATGTCAGTAAGAGTCATCAGGAAGAAAGAACGCTCAAATAATGAATGGACAGAACTTGAAATGTATGTTGATGATGAAAAGATTTCATCGATATACGGCAATGATTCAGCAGAGATTCAACTGAAAGGAGAGACATCGGAGTTGAAGGTCAAACACTTCATGTTGAAATCGGTAAGAAAGAAGGTGAGAGATGGTGATGTTGTTGAAATTTCGAACCCGCCGCTTGTGAAATATGCGATGTATCTGCTGCCGGTAATCATTCTCTTAATGACTGCTGCCTCTTACTTCAAACTGTTAACCCTTTGGATACTGGTTGTTTTGAGCGCAGTATTCATAGTTGCCCTGATGGCGATCAAACCGCTGCAGATAAAAGATATCACAGAGGAGCAAGGGGCACAGGAAGCAAATATAATTAATAACAATACGTAAATAATGTTTAAAGATTCAAATAATAAGGTAAAAATACAACATAAAAGATAAGTTGAAATAAGATGTGTATTTAAGGGAGCCGGTTGTAACCGATCGGCCTGAGCTGTTTCACCTTTAATATCGATACATTTTTACTGATTATTTAATTTTGACAGCCGGCAGGCGGAGGTGATTCACACTCTGCTTCCGGCTGTTTTATTTTCAAAGGATGTGAGAATGATGAAAATTAAAGTGAAAAGACCGTTAAGTTTGTTGGACAGTTGGATACCGCTGACTGTGAAATTGAAAGATCAGGATGTGGGGGCGGTCAGAAATGGTGATGAAACTGTCATATCAATGCCTGAAGACCATTCGGAGTTAAGTGTGGCATATCTCCATGACAGAAGTGAGAGGATTCCGGTGGAAGCGGGCGATGTGATTACAGTCAAACAGAATAAGACAAGTCACTTTTTAATACTGGCTATGTTTATCGCAGTTTTAATACCGCTCATAGCATTGTTGGCTGGACAGAATATCCTTCCTTATTTGTGGGTGATAATGGCAGTGGTTGTTATCATTCTGGCGACTAGTCTGATAATGAAATCATATGATATAGAACGGACAGGTCAATTGGCTGAAGAAGCACTTACAGAAGACGAAGATGTTGAAGGGGTACACGTCAGAAGGACGAACAGTTACTTTGAATCAGCACTGCCGCTCAGTGTGAAATTGAATGAAGAAGAAAAAGGAAAGTTGAAGAGCGGTGAACAGGCAGTCATTCCAATGAAGGAAGACGAGGCTGAAATGAGTGTTGAATTTCTGTATGAAGCGGGTAACAGAGTTAAAGTTGAAAAAGGCGACGTTGTAAGTATTAAAAGGAATTGGATTTTTAAATTAGGATTAATTATATTTGCACTAGTTCTAATCGGGCCGGGGATACTATCCATTCTCGGTTTCGGCCTGAATTTTGCACCGGCAGTTTATGGTGTCGTCATTGCGGCGGTGATTGTGACTGGAGTGGCCATAACAATGATGAAGTCGGTCAAAGTGGAAGTTGTCGAAAAAGCCCATTAGAATATGAGTTTTGAAGCGGAGATGTGTCAAAGCATCTCTTCTTTTATTTATAATGTTTTAAAATAACAATGAAAAGGTAAATCATAACTAATAATGATTTACGGAAGGAAGTGCAATAATTAATGAATGCACTCATCATTTTCGGTGGCGGAACAATTTTGATCGCACTGGTTATAGGGATGATATTTAAAGGTATCGGCAAAGCGAAGAAGGATTAAAATAATAAAAACCGTCAGGCCGTTTTTAAGCGGCCCGGCGGTTTTTTAGTTGTTGAATAAAATGATCAGTACAAAGATAATCACGATGATTGTTGTAATCGATATACCATACTTCATTTAAAAGCCCTCCCGAATTTATTTTTTCGTAACGTTGTTATTCATCTCATACCCATATGTGATAAGCATATAACAATCGTCCTCCGGTGCAGCGGGTCGGATTTATTGATAAATCACCGGTCACTGCTAAAATCAGAACTAACGGGCGTTATTAAACGAAAATACGAAAGGGGATGGATTTATGATTTATAACTTTGATGAACCGATTAACAGACGGGGTACATATTCCGTCAAATGGGACGGCGGAGACTTGATCAAGGAGATGGGTCTGACCGAAAGATATGATGAGGATACGATTCCATTATTTACAGCGGATATGGACCTGCCGGCGCCTCAGCCGGTCGTTGATGCACTGTATGCGACAGTGGACCACAGAATTTTTGGCTATTCGATTTTTCCTGAAGAATATTATTCAGCGATTCAAAACTGGTTTGCAAGGAAACATGACTGGACGATTCAGAAGGAGGAGATTGTTTATTGCCCGGGGACGGTACTCGCTGTAAATAAGGTTGTGACTGCATTTACCGATGCGGGTGACGGCATCATCATTCAAAGACCGTCCTATCCGCCGTTCGCAAGTGCGGTGGAAGGAAATGAAAGAGTGCTTCTCAACAACCATCTGAAACAGGATGAAGCGGGCAAGTACCAGATCGATTTTGAAGATTTTGAGGAAAAAGCGAAACTCGGTAGTACGAAGATGTTTATTTTATGCAACCCGCATAATCCGACGGGCAGAATTTTCAGTGATGAGGATTTGATTCGGCTGTCGGATATTTGCAGGGAAAATAATGTGATGCTCGTCGCCGACGAAATTCACGGAGACATCGTCCGGAAGGGCAGTCAGTTTACGCCGGTTGCCGCACTGGTTCAGGACACTGCGCATATTATCACTTTGACCGCGATCAATAAGACATTCAACGTGGCGGGTCTGCACTGCTCGAATATTATCATTACAAACCCGGACAGACGGGCGCAGTTCAAAAATGAGCTGGGCATGCAGATGCCATCGCCGTTTACGATTGCCGCGCTGATTGCTGCCTACAATGAAGGCGATGAGTGGCTGGAACAGCTGAATGGCTACCTGGATGACACGGTGGATTTCACAGCCTCATTTTTAAAAGAGAATATGCCAAAGGTCCAGTTCCAGATTCCGGAAGGCACTTACGTCATGTGGCTGGACTTCAGCGGGTATGGTCTCAGCCCTGAAGCGGTCCATGACCGGATCTATAATAAAGCGAATGTCCTCCTTGAAGACGGGGATATGTTCGGTGAAGACAGCAGGGGTTTCCAAAGGATCTGTCTGCCTTCCCCGAGACCGATGATCAAAGAGGCGCTTGAAAGAATCAGCGCTCAATTTGAAGACTTGAAGTAAATTAAAAACGGAAGGGGTGTCTTCATGTCTTTGCCTGAATTGAACAGTTTGAAATTGGCCGAAGCGATTGAAGATTACGTGATTGATATCAGAAGAGATTTACATGAACATCCGGAAGTGAGCGGCGAGGAGGACCGGACGATCGGACTGCTCGCGGCCGAGCTTGAGAAGATGGGTCTTTCTTCCGAAGTCATTAAAAACGGCGGTGTGTTGTCCACTATAGAAGGCACGCATCCGGGTAAAACATTGGTTTTAAGGGCTGATATGGACGCACTCCCCATGACTGAAAATAAAAACAATCTTAAAGGTGAAAAGACGGTCGTCTCCAAAAATGACGGTGCGGCGCATATGTGCGGCCATGACGGGCATACCGCCATGCTGCTCGGTGCGGCGAAAATCCTTTCTGAAAATAAAGACCGATTGAACGGGCGGGTGATACTTGCTTTTGAACAGGGTGAGGAAAACGGCCGGGGGATTGTCGGCATATTGTCTAGAATTCTTGAAATCGGTGCTGACGGTGTATGGGGCATCCATTTGAAATCCGATATCCCGTCCGGGAAAATATCCGTCGACCCGGGGCCGAGGATGGCAGGCGCCTTCATGTTTGATGTCAGAATAGACGGCAACGGCGGTCACGGCGCGAGGCCGGACCTCGCAAATACGCCGGTGGATGTGTTCACTGATTTTTATAATCATTTGAAATCCAGCCGGATGAACGCCCTTGATCCATTTAAAGCCATTACATTTTCAATCGGCAGTGTCAACGCCGGTTCCAGTCACAACGTCATTCCTGACAGTCTGAATTTCAAAGGTACATACCGGTTCCTTCATTATGATCAGGGCGTGAGGGGGGCGCAGGAATTCAAAGATAAACTGGATCAGATCGCCGCACTCCATGATTGTACATACGAATACATCATTCCGCCGAAAGCGATGAACTTATCGGTCTATAATCAGGAAGACTGTGCAGAGATTGCGTCTGAAGCGGTGAAAGATTCAATCGGTGAAACGTGTCTTTATAATTATCCGGCTTGGATGGCCTCAGAGCCGTTCGCACTGTATCAGAAATATTTACCGGGCGTGTTTGCATTTCTGGGCATTGAAAATAAAGACAAGGGGACTGGTGCGGATCACCATAACTCGAAGTTTGATATCGATGAAGATGTATTGAAGTCAGGTGTCGCCTCCACCGTTCAATATGCTCTTTATTTTCTTGACACTGATAAGGAAATATCATTTGAGCCGGAACAGACTGATGTAAAAACATTTGCTAAAGATGCCGGATTCCCTGTGGAATGGCCATAAAAACCTGAAACATGACAAATGTCATATATAAGTCCTGACAAATCAATCTGTCGGATTGTTAATCCATCATTCATAATTATATTTGATTAGATTACAGGGAGATGGAGCAAATGACAAAACAAAAACAGGCACAGCTCAGAAAAGCAGTCATGCCGTATGCGAAATCGCAGACCAGAACAAGCATCATCCAGCTGCTCAATACCATATTGCCATTTTTCGTCTTATGGATTCTGGCATACCAGTCACTCAGCATTTCATTTTGGCTGAGCTTACCGTTCAGTATTTTGGCGGCAGGCTTTATGATCCGTACATTTATAATTTTCCATGATTGCGCTCATGGATCATTCTTTAAAAATAAAAAGCTCAATGATTTCTTTGGTACATTTACAGGCGTCATTACGCATTTTGCCTATCACAGATGGAAAACCGAACACGCCATGCATCACGCGACAAGCGGTAACCTCGACAAACGCGGTATCGGCGACATCTGGGTGATGACGGTGAAAGAATACGAAGAAGCGAGCAAATGGAAAAAGTTACAGTATCGTCTGTACAGAAATCCGATCATCATGTTCGGACTCGGACCGCTGCACCTGTTCTTAAGTGCGAACCGTTTCAACCGTAAAGAGGCGAAGAGGAAAGAGCGTCTGAACACGCATCTGATTACATTGATTTTAATCAGTGCGTATCTTTTGATCGGCTTCACTTTAGGCTGGCATGTATTATTGATGGTCCAGCTGCCGATTGCATATATCGCAGGCGCAGCAGGCATCTGGCTGTTCTACGTCCAGCACCAGTTTGAAGATTCCTATTTTGAAAATGAGTCGGAATGGGATTTTGTAAAAGCGGCAGTCGACGGCAGTTCCTATTACAAATTGCCGAAATGGCTCGAGTGGATGACTGGCAGCATCGGCTACCACCATGTCCACCATCTGGCGCCGAGAGTGCCGAACTATCATCTGGAAGAGGCGCATGCCAACACGCCGCCGCTCCATAAGGCGACGACGATCACTTTGAAGACAAGTCTGGAGTCAATAAAGTTCAGATTGTATGATGAAGACAACAAAGTGTTCATCTCTTTCAAACAGTTGAAGAAACAGCTCGCAAATGGCAAGGTCTCACAACCGACCACCCACTAAAATGAATATTTATATAGGACCACTGAAAATCTCAGGATTTTAGTGGTCTTATTTTAATTGGCGGGGCTGTGACGGTGGGCGGCGTTTCGATTTGAGTGAGAGTATTCAGCTCTTCAAATCGGTTATAAGTATGGATTCCGATTTGATTATCTATTTTGTGCGATTCAAATCGTTTTTGATGTGTGAATCCGATTTGAGAGCTTCATTTGTGGGATTCAAATCGTTTTTGATGTTTGAATCCGATTTATAATGAATTTTTCATGGGCTCAAATCGAATAAGTGGCTGCCACACCGCCCGGTAGGCACGGCTGCAAAGGAAATCGATGTTATTACACGTTCAAACTGTTACAATTAAACAAATCAATGAAGGAAGGCATTCAGAATGAGAGACTGGTATCATATTTTCGCTAAAAACACAGGACTCAGTTTATATATATGGATCATTTTCTGTGTATTGCCGTTTTATTTTATATTCCGGTCCACAGCGTCGATGGAGATCGTTTTTGGTGTGATTGCCACGCTGCTGTTCTTTGCGATATTCTGGCTGACCTATAACGAGAAAGGCCCGAGAATATATATCGGCCTCAGTCTGGAGTTCGCAATCAATATTATCATGACTGTTTTATTCGGCTATGTGTACTTTGCCTTATTCATCGCATTTTATGTCGGGATTATAAGGAGTAAAGCGGGATTCATTTCGATGTATGTCATTCATCTGGTGACGACGATTAGCGCCATGGTTCTCGGATTCATGGATAACTACACTTTGTTCCTGAATCATCTGCCGTTTATGGTTATGACGGTGCTCGGGGTCATTCTGATCCCCATCGGTAAACGCAGCCGAATCCAGACTGAAGAGTTGGAAGGCGAACTTGAAATTGCGCACCAGAGAATTGCGGAGCTTGCGATTGTCAACGAGCGTCACAGAATTGCACGGGATCTGCATGATACACTGGGACAGAAATTATCGATGGTCGGCCTGAAGAGTGAACTGGCATCGAAACTCATAGATAAAGACTCTGCCAAAGCCAAAGAAGAGCTGGCAGATATACAAAGGACTTCGAGACATGCGTTAAAAGAAGTGCGGGAAATGATCAGTAATATGAAACATGTCAGTTTAAAAGAAGAGCTGCATGTGGTAGAAAATATATTGAACATGTCAGGCATAAACAGCGAGGTCAATATGGATGTCGATATTGAAGATGCGCCGATGCTGATAGAAAACATTTTAAGCATGTGCGTAAGGGAATCGGTGAACAATGTGGTAAAGCATTCGAAAGCTTCGAACTGTTATATAGATTTGACCGAGACGAAGGGCGATATCCTGCTTAAAGTGACAGATGATGGAAAAACAGAGGACATGAACTTTATTTACGGAAACGGTCTGGCGGGTATGAAAGAGCGTCTGTCATTCATCAACGGTGAGTTCCAGGCGGTCAATTCATCTGATGGGTTTGAAATAAACATCGCGGTACCGAAAGTGTTGAAAGAGATTGAGGAGGGTTAGTATGATCAAAGTTGTGATGGCCGAAGACCAGAATATGCTGCTGGGCGCTTTAGGTTCGCTTTTGGATATGGAAGAAGATATCGAAGTGGTGGGCAAGGCGGCTAACGGCGAAGAGGCATTGAAATTGGTTGAAAAGCTGGACCCTGATATATGTCTGATGGATATTGAAATGCCGGTAATGACCGGACTGGAAGCAGCTGAACATTTAATGGATCACGACTGCAAAGTGATCATCTTAACGACATTTTTACGGCCGGGTTATTTTGAAAGGGCAAAAAAGGCCAATGTACGTGGCTACCTTTTAAAAGACAGCCCGAGTGAAACCCTCGCCCAGTCGATACGGCAGATTATGAAAGGGAAGCGAATCTACTCTCCCGAACTGATTGAAGTTGCCTTTGAGCTGGATAACCCTCTGACAAAACGTGAACAGGAAATCGTCCAGCATCTGGCGAACGGTGAACCGACAAAAAAAATTGCCGAAAAACTCAATCTGTCCAACGGTACTGTCAGAAACTACGTCTCGATAGTACTCGATAAACTGGATGCGAAAAACAGAATCGAAGCCATTTCAAAAGCGATTGATAAAGGCTGGCTGAAGTAGGGTAGAGATGAAGTAGACATATTAGCGAGGAGGCTGAACTGATGGCTGAAAGAATTGACGAAGCAAATTTGTTGATCAGTGCACCGCAGGAGCGTTTGTACCAGGCATTCATAAAGGAAGAAGCATTCAAAAGCTGGTATACACCGAATGATATGACGAATGAAGTTGAGTCGTTCGATCCGACAGAAGGCGGAAGGTTTATCGTCAATCTGATTTATGATGATGAAGAAGAAGAAGCTGGAAAAACAGCCGATAACGTGGACCGCTTTACAGGAATCTTCAAAACTTTGAACCCTTACAGCAGAGTTGTCCTCGATATCGAGTTTGATACGGAAGATGACCAGTACAAAGGTGTCATGGCGCAGGAGTGGACGTTGATCGATCAGGGCAGCGAGACAGAAGTGAAGGTTGTCTGCCGAAATGTACCCGGCGGTGTCGATCAGACTGTGCAAGAGCGTGCGCTGATCCTCAATTTATACCGGCTTGCCGACTACGTCGGCGCAACAGAATAAAACGCATGAAGCTGCCGGAATCCGTATGGGTCCGGCAGTTTTTTGATTGCTGAATAAAAGCCGGCTACAAAAGGAGGGCGGAATGACTTGCTCGTCTACATAGATAAGCAGACTGGCCGAGCCAAGATTCAGGGCGGCATGTGCGTTAACCCATACAAAATGAGAGGGCGTGACGATATCCGGGCTGATTTCATCATTCTGAAAGCAGTTTATTTTAATAATGAAATCCATTGTTTATTCTTTTAAATTAATTTGGGATTTTTTACATAATTTTTATATAGATATGTATAATAGTGGTAAGTTACATAAAATATTTTTTCGGATGGGAGAGTCGTCGATGTTGAAGAAATTTATGTTGCCACTGAGTATATTATTGCTCGCAGCCTGTGGTGATAATGATGTAGAAGAAGAGGATGAGGCCCCTGTAGAAGAAACGGAAGAAACAGAGGAGTCTGATGAGGAGGAAAAGTGGCCTCAGCAGGAAGAAGAGGAAGAGCCGCCTGAGGAACAGGTGCCTGAGCAGGGTGGTTCATGGAAAGAAGCGGATGCAACTGAAGAGGACGGCGATTCTTCTGCAGATGAAGGATTGCCGGGTGGTTCTGTATCTGCTGATGCAAATTCTGTTTCTGATTCCGAAGAGGAGCTGGGTGATGTCACGGAGGAGTCAATCGAAGCAGAAGATTTTGATGCGGCGGGTGCGAGCGAGGATAAGCCGGGATTTGAAATGGTCAAGGAAGATACATTCACCAATGAAATCGGGCAGAGCGTCTGGGAGAAGTATCAGGAGATGACCGGTGAATATGCATTGAAGGATGTTGCGGACCCGGAAAGTGAAGGGTCGACCCGTGAGGAAATCGAGGAGATGATGGCGGATATGGATATCGAGCCGGATTCTGTTGAACTGGAAAATGGGGATACGCTCATCGTCTATCATTTTCCGGATGATGAACTCGCTCATGACAATGGTGAACCGTTCATCATGGCGGATGTGACCTATTTTTTTAACAGTGAAGATCATCTGATTCATTCGTCCATCGCGCCGGGTTTTCATGAAGTGGCTCTGAGTGAGGCGACAAAGGCGGATGAACTTGAAGGCATCAACACATTGACAGACCTTCAGGCGACCCACGACCCCCAGGTATTTACCATTGGTGAGATGAAAATCAATGAAGCAACGATTACACAGACGTTGATTCCGGTAGATGCCGGGGACAACACGATGGCGGTGTATGTCTATGCCCTCGGTGACGATATCATCTACAGCAACGGCGATCTGTATTTCACGGTGAGTGTGGATTTCCCTACTTATGCATATATCCATTATGCAGACATGATTCAGGCGTACACCCAGCTGTAGCCGGAAACCCCACCTTGAATTCACCTTTCTTCAATATGTAAAATATGATATTATAAATATACACTATTTAATGAACGGAGGCTTTATCCATAATGATACCAAGAACTTGGAACGGACTTTTGAATCTATAATTAAATATGAAATTCAAAAGTCTGGAAAACTATTTTCTTATTTGGATAAGTATGCCTTTTTTAATACTTAAATTAAGAGATAGTCCTTGGGCTGTCTCTTTTTTGTGGGAAAAATTAGTTTGCAGACGTCAAGGAGTGCAAACTAAATGAATGAACTGACTGTAAAATTGACAAATATCACTAAAAGTTTTGGAAATAAAGATCTCTTTGAAATTGAAGAGTTGTCGGCGTATGTCGGCGATAAAATCGCGATTGTCGGTCCGAACGGCACCGGAAAATCCACGTTGCTCAAAATAATCAACGATAGTCTGGCACCTGATAACGGCGAGGTCCGGCGGGAAACGGACTTTAATTATTTTGCCCAGATAGATGATGTGGCTGAATCCATATCAGAGGAAATTGAGTTCAAGCTGCTCAGCCATTTCAACGTTCCGGATAATATCGGTTTGAGCGGGGGCGAGGAAACGAAACTGCGATTGACGGAGACACTGTCGAATTACAAACTGGGATTGTTGCTCGATGAACCGACGAACTTCATCGATTTGAAGACGATAGAGGCACTGGAAGCATTTATCAATGCCTACCAGGGCATGGTGATTGTGACTTCGCATGACCATGAATTCATCACACGCGTTTCAGATGAGGTTTTTAAAATTAAAGACCAGAAACTGATCAGAAAAGATCAGACTGAATAAAAAGTATAAATGTCCGGGATTTTAATGATGAATCCCGGACATTCCTTTATAATGAAGGAAAGAGATGAATATAAGGATGATCAAAATGAAGGAATTTCATAGAGAGTTGACGCATTTGGGTCTATTCAGTGTGCTTGCCGTGATTTTTTATTTTGTCGGTAATGCACTGATCGATACGATCTTTGCTGAACGTCCGCATGTCGTCATTTTAGGTATACTACTGCTGGTGGCTTTAGGTGTCGCCTATTTTCTGGGTAAACAGATGACGAATGTGGTTGAGCAGGCGGTTGCTCTGAGAAAGAAAAAGTAAGAGGTGTCGGTATTGAACTTTTTGATGGGTCAATTGAATATTTTAATCAGTGCTTTAATCATCGGATTTTTACCTCATCAGGAAGTGTCAGACTACATAGCGTTTGAATCACTGGATAAAGACGAACAAGTTGAAAATCTTCTTTTTGAACAAATAGATTACGACGATCTATATGGTGCAGTATTTCATATTGAGCAGGGCGACGAAGTTATCCATGCTGCTTCCGGCAATCTGGAGGTGGACGAACCGTTCAGCATTGCGAGTGTGACGAAGATGTTCACCGCAAGTGTCATATTCCAGATGGCGGAAGATGGTTTTATAACGCTGGATGATACGGTTGATATGTATTTGACGCCGGAAGAATACTCCGGCCTCCATGTATATGATGGTACTGAGTACAGTGAATCCATCACTATCCATCAGCTGATCAGCCAGACGACAGGGCTGCCCGCATATGCTGAAAGTGAGACGGAGGGTCTGACTTTGGTAGAGGAATCGATTGATAACGGTAACGCCTTCACTTTTACATCGAAACTGGACAGCGCCAAAGAGAAGGGTGCGAGGTTCATAAATGGTGAAAGTGCATATTACGCAGATATCAATTACGATATATTGGGAGAAATCATTGAGCGGGTGTCAGACGATAATCTGGAATCCCAATATGAACAGTATATATTCGAGCCGCTTGAACTGGAAGACACCTTTCTTGCGGAAGAAGGCAGTGAAGTCCCGCCGGTTGTCGTAAACGGCGAGGCGCGGGATATCACCTCGATACTCGAAAACATGCGTGCGAGCGGCGGTCTCATCAGCACGTCCGGTGACCTGATGACATTTTTGAAGTCGTTTTTTAACGGCGGGATGTTCGATGAATCATTTATAGACACTGATTCCCTGGAGGACATTCAGTTTTATTTTCATCAGTACGGCAACGGCTTTATGAATTTCGATGTGTCGGCTGAAATGCCTGTCCTTGATATGCATCCGCTGTCGGGCCACGCCGGTATAAACGGCAGTTTCGCTTTTTATAACAGAGAACTGGATTTATATATCACCGGGACGACGAACCAGGCGAGTAATCCAATGTTAAATTATGAACTGATTCAGCAGTTCATCGATATTGCTGAAGAGTAGTTGAAAGGAATTTTAAAATGGAAAGATTAAATATCACTTCGATGGTACTGGGTTTGATATGGGTGGTCGTCTCATATCTTTTAATCACGACTGTCATGTCCGAATGGTTTTATGCCCAGCCGGTCTGGGTCATTCCACTGACGATCGTCGGCGGGGTCATCGTCATCAGAATATTGTTCAATCAAGTATTCAAAGTGGATTTCATCAATAAAAAATATCATAAGAATCAAAACAGGAGGAAATAATGCCGAATCCAAATACTAAGAAATATGTCATTGCCAGTCTGCTGGGTGTCGCATTGTTCGTCTTTTTATACTTGATCATGGAAGTCATCACATTCTATACATTTCCAAGAATGATCGGCTCTGTGCTGCTTGCACTGGTCGGCGGCGGAGCGATCGGGTCGCTGCTGCAGAGACTGCCTGATGAAGATGAAAAGTCACCGAATAAATACTACATCATATGTTTCAGTGTGATGGTAGTGATTGCATTCCTATATGTGACACTGGTCGGGTATTAAAATAAAGTCCGGAATCTCAAGTTTATCATTTGAGATTCCGGACTTTTTTATTGGATGATTCAATTATCTTCTTTCTTATCCATCACCAACTCAAGTACAAAAGCATCAATTTTTGATAAGTAATAAAATACCGCAATACTTAAAAAGACGATGATCGCAGTTGAAGTCAGGAAGTCATTGACAAAAAATATGACTGCCATAAGCAGTACGAAGAAAGTGGTGAAGATTCTGGTGTACTTCTTACTCGTCGTCAGTTTTATATTGTCATTATGATAAACTTTCAGCTCATTACTTTTCATGCCCTGCTGGGTGACTTTCAAAGTGGACGGTTCCTTTTTCAGTTCGTAAGTCTTTTCTTCCAGTCTGTAGATTTTCTCAACTTCTTCATCATTTATATGCACTTCCATACCTGTCGCACTGCCGAACCAGCTGGTTTTTCTAGTCAATTTGAACGACATACCAGTCTCCTTAAAGATTTTCTTGAATATCTAATCTATTATACAATGAATAAAAGACGAAAACAAAGGAGTGGAACGATGCTGAGAATTTTAATGCTGATGATGGGCGCATTAATGATTACTGCAGCCTGTGGAAATGGAGAGGACTCTGATACGCCGGTTGAAAATGAAGAAGCGACGGAAACAGAGGAAAGTGCAACACCGGAAGAAAGTGCAGAGACCGACAGTTACAATGGAAATTCAGAAGAGGAATCGGGCGAACAGGAAACATCAGAAGAATCATCAACAGAAGAGGGTGCCTCAGAAGAAGCGGAGAGTGAAGACACCGAGGATGGCAGCGACAGTTCTGTAGAGGAACAGCCGGAAGAAGCTGAATCTGAAGAGGAGACAGTTGAGGAAAGTCCGGGAAACGCTGATGAGTCGGAAGCGGCAGCAACTGAATTCGATATTAACAACGCTGATACACAGAAACGTCTGATGGCACCAAATTATCCGGAAGACGGCCTGTCATTTGAGCAGGAGGTGATTACTGAAGGCATGACGCAGACTGAAGTCGAAGACCTTCACGGGCAATATGACTTTATTTACCCTGGACATGGAAGAGCGGTGACGATATACGATAATTTAGGTGTCGTGTACTCGGTACCGGGGCCGTACGGCAAAGATGAGCTGGCGACGATGGATGTGAGTCCGGATGAAGTGGTCGTTGAAAATGTGATGTATTATGCGGGGGTTTCGTATGATGAAGTGGTGGCGGCGCTCGGTGAGCCGGATGTGGATGCCCATGAGCCGGAAGAGGGCCCGGTGAGCGGATATCACTTTATGGAGTATGTGCTGGATCAAGGTGAAGAGATGGCGCTTGCTGGTGTGTTCTGGATGCATGAAGATGAAAATGGCGAGCTGATGGCGGATGTCATGACGAAAAATGAACAGCCGATTGATGTAGAAGCGTATAATGAATCGCTCGGCGGGGTGGATGAATACACGGAAGAGACACTTACTGCGATGATGGAAGGATATTTGTCGAGTCTCGAGGATTATTTTAATGATGAGAATGAAGAGGTATTTGATTATACGGAGCCATCGTCCGAGAACGGTGGAATAATTATCAATAATAAAGAGAGCGGCAGCTTCAGAGATCACGAAAACCATAATATAGAGATACTGGATATCGAGGAGCGGGATTCTGTCTACTATGTTACTGCCTCGCGTGAATATTCCCATGCAACATCAAACGGTATGCGCAAAGCGACTGTTGAGTACGAGATTTTCAATACGACAAAGGGATTTAAAGTGATGGATTTTGAACAATTAGATGATGAACCGGCAGGTTAAAACTGTATCAAAAGGCCTTACCAACGGCGTTGGTGGGGTCTTTTATTTGTATGAGCATCACTGTTGATTTTCTGGTTAAAGGTCATTATAATATAATTATAGTCAAAGATAGTCAAAGTCAAATAAATGACTATTTATGAATTAAATAAAGGAGGCATTTAATCATGAAATGTCAAAATTGTGGTATAAATGATGCAAATGTTAATTTAGCAATGAATATAAACAACCAGAAAATGCAAGTACATTTATGTAATGCATGCTTCCAGGAAGTAAAATCACAATCAATGAACCCAAACAGTTTTTTCAGTGGAGATGGATTTGGCGGACAGGAATATAACAATTTCAACCAGGGCAACGGCGGACAAAAAGCAGGTGCCAGAACTCAGACGAAAGAACCGGAACAGGATGGTCTGCTTGATGAGCTTGGTACGAACTTAACAGATAAAGCACGCGGGAATCAAATAGATCCGGTTATCGGCCGTGATCAGGAAGTCAAACAAGTGATAGAAACACTGAACAGACGTAATAAAAACAATCCGGTGCTCATCGGTGAGCCGGGTGTCGGTAAGACGGCAATTGCCGAAGGACTGGCAGTTAAAATCGTCGAAGGTGATATTCCGACTAAATTGATGGATAAAGAAGTGTACATTTTGGATGTGGCTTCACTCGTTGCCAATACAGGCATCAGAGGTCAATTCGAAGAGCGTATGAAACAGCTGATTGAAGAGCTTAAGCAGCGTGAAGATGTGATTGTATTCATCGATGAAATTCACCTGATTGTTGGTGCGGGTACTGCGGAAAGTTCACAAATGGATGCAGGCAACATCTTAAAACCGGCGCTTGCACGCGGTGAAATGCAGCTGATCGGTGCAACGACACTGAAAGAGTACCGTCAGATTGAAAAAGACGCAGCACTGGAACGCCGTCTGCAGCCGATTACGGTGAAAGAACCGACGCTTGAAGAATCAGTGCAGATTCTGAACGGCATTAAAGACAGATATGAAAGATTCCACGAAGTAAAATACTCTGATGAAGTGATTCAATCATTCGTCAATCTTTCACACCGTTATATCCAGGACAGGTTCCTGCCGGATAAGGCGATTGACCTGATGGACGTTGTCGGCTCAAGACTGAACCTGGCGAATGCAGAGAAAGATTCTGATTCCATTGAAACTCAGCTTGAAAAGGTCAGAACGGACAAGAAAGCTGCAGCGGAAGAAGAGGATTATGAAAAAGCGGCAAACTTGAGATATCAGGAAATGCAGCTTGAAAAGCAGCTTACGAAATCCCAGTCAGGAGAGAGTGAGCAGGTCATCGATGTTGATGTATCCGACGTTGAACTGATTGTTGAAGAGAAAACGGGTATTCCCGTAACGAAACTTCAAAAAGACGAGCAGGAGAAAATGCGTGAGATTCAGAGCAATCTCGGCTCTAAGGTCATCGGACAGGAAGAAGCGGTCGAGAAGGTCGCAAAAGCCGTCCGCAGATCGAGAGCCGGACTCAAATCGAAATACCGTCCAATCGGTTCATTCCTCTTTGTCGGTCCGACAGGTGTCGGTAAGACAGAGCTGACCAAAGCACTGGCTGAAGAACTGTTTGGTACACGTGAATCACTGATACGACTCGACATGAGTGAGTATATGGAAAGTCACAGTGTGTCCAAAATCATCGGTTCACCGCCGGGATATGTCGGCCACGACGATGCGGGACAGCTGACTGAAACTGTCAGACACAATCCTTACAACATCGTCCTCTTGGATGAAATCGAAAAAGCACACCCTGACGTGCAGAACATGTTCCTGCAGATTATGGAAGACGGCCATCTGACAGATTCACACGGCAGAACCGTCAGCTTCAAGGAAACTGTCATCATCATGACAAGTAACGCAGGCACAGGCGTCAACAACAATAGTGTCGGGTTCGGAATGGATGAAAGCGACGCAGTTTCCACATTGGAAAACTTGAGCGACTTCTTCAAACCGGAATTCCTGAACAGATTCGATGCCATCATCAACTTCAATGAACTGTCAGAGGACAATCTGCTTCTGATTATTGATCTGATGCTTGAAGAGTTGAACGAAATGGTCAAAGAAAATGGTATAGAAATGACAGTAACAAATGCAGCTAAGAAAAAATTGGTCAAGATGGGATATGACAAGCGCTTTGGTGCAAGACCACTGAGACGTGTCATACAGGATAAAATCGAAGACCAGCTGACAGACTTGATTCTGGAAGAGGACAACATAGAGAAAGTCACTGCGAAAATCGTAAATGATACTATTGTAGTTGAAAAAGCATAAACTGATTTTGATCGAAAGCACAACCTGGGGGCGGGTTGTGCTTTTTCTTTTGGGAGTTTTCATTGATGTGGCATGAAGGCGGACAAGATGCATTTGGTATCATAAATGGAGGAGAAATGACATGAACCTGTCGAAATCACGTGTTTCATGCATTTGGACGCCGGTTATGGCATGCACTTGAGAAAATATTCTGTGTCGTGTCCAAGGACAATCATTTTATTTTCCTGCGTTCCTTCAGTCCCCAGACTACTGGGCCGAGTGAAATAATAAGAATGAGCGGCAGCAGGTAGATCCCGAAGGAGGTTTCGCCGTTAAGGCCATAACTGATGACTTCGATAAATATGACAGCAAATATGAGCATTACACCGTTTTTCGAGAAATTCACTATCTGCCTGCTGTTCAAATAAAAGTCTTCGATATTTGACTCATTCATCCGGTCGGGATAGTTGTGTACATGAGGCATCCTTTCCAGTATTTCCATAAATATAATGAGAAAAAGCTGGATGGCCACGAGAACGAGCAGCTCATAAGGCGAGCCGTATCGGTTTATCTCGGCGCCGGGACCGAACTGCATTGGTATATTCTCTGACAGGGATGCGAATGTGAGTGCCACGTAAACGACGGCACCGATAAATACACTGTATCCGACAATGTTTGCGAGTTTTTCGGGAGTCGACTTCGGAATTTTCATTTTCGGTCGAGCTTCCATTTTATGCCCCCTTATAAATTTGACTTGATGATATTGAATTCATTATTTGAGTAATCGACGATGACATCAAATTTCTCACTCAATGGCTGCATGAACAGGTCGTACTGATCCCGCCTGTGCTTCTGCGCTTTAATGAGTGCATCAAGATTCCGGCCACGCTGTTTGACGTCCCGTTTCTTTCGCCGTTCAAGTTCGGTTTCTGAATCGGTATAGAAGTAGACTGACAGGTCAAAGTCGAAATCTTCGAGAAAGGCCGCGGACATGCCTTCGATGATGGTCACTTTACGGGCGCCGTATAACACCTTTTCCGCATCCCACGGTTTGTCAATCGTTGTGATGGTGCCGCCATTTTTAAGTACTTTAATATCCCGCGACAAACTGTTCAGTTCATGGCGGATTGGCATGCAAGCTGTAATTTTAAAAGCTGAGTCGGCGCCGTCTACACGATATTCCGCATACGTATTTCCGAGATGATGACCTTCGATTATATAAGTGTCCGTATTCAGGAAGTTATAATCTGCATCAAGCGAATCACACAGTTTCTTTGCGAATGATGTCTTACCCGAGGCGCCGTGGCCGGAGATGGCGATGAATATTCTATTTTCGTCAGCATTGATGACTTCATTAATTTGTCTGATCAAAGATTCCATAATACACCTCATCTATTTATTAATTTTATTATCACATAATGTAATGTGATTTTACACAGAGAAGCGACGCTTTGTAAAAAATAAAAAGACACAACTCACTAAGATTCAGATGAGTCATGTCCAGGGTCAATCATTTTATTTTTCGGCGTCTGAGCATTGTTCAGATGATCGGGCCTAATGCGAGTACAATAATTAAAGGAATCATTAAAACACCGAATGTGGGTTGGTCTAATATGCCGTAGTTGATAATTTCAATAAATATTACAGCAAAAATGATCAACACACCGTTTTTAGTGACGTTCATCAGCTGTCGACTGTTCAAATAAAAAGCTTCAACATTCGATTCGTTCATCCGCTTGGGATAGTTGTGCATCTCAGGAACTCTTTCAAGAGCTTCGAGCATAGGTATGATAAAGAATGGTATGACTATTAAAATGATCATTTCATATTTTGATCCATATCTGTTCACTTCACCGCCCGAACCGAAATGCATGGGCACTTCCGCCGGCAGGAAAGGAAAAGCGATGATGGCATAAACAAAAGCTCCGATAAATATGCTGTAGCCGATGATGTTGATGAGTTTCTCTGCAGCTGTTTTAGGAATATCCAGCTTTGGTCGTTTTTGCATTTAATTACCTCTTATACATGTTGTTTGACTCAATTATCCCATAGTATCTTTCAATTTCACACAACAAATTGAACAAAGAAAACCTGTGCTAAATGAGTGTTATATCAAATCATTTTTTACTGACTGCTTTTGGGTTGTAAAATAAGTGATGACATACGCCAGAATGCCAAGCCCCAGAATGATATAGGGCAGGGTGTATAGAGTGAAGTTCCAAAATGCATTGATCTCAATGCCTGTGTTGACCAGGTTCATCAGCGGCATAAAGTAGAACATGAAAGTGAATCCCATCGGTACAAGATATATAACCACTTTCCAATTAACATTTTTGAACCAGTCACGGACAAATGTCGTGTAATAAAAGCTCGTAATCAGCAGATTAACACCTGTAATCATAATCATTCCGAACAGATTGTAGAACTCACCGTTTGCCAGGCTGTAAGTGAAGATGACAACGATCGACAGCAGAGTCATCAGCAGGTGAAACATATAATCTGACTTGATGAAATCCTTTTTATTTACTGGCAACGCCATGAAAAATTCATGGCTCTTATTGTACGACATCAATATATGGACGTTCATATAGTTTGCGGTCAAATACATCACTATAAAAAAGTTCGCAACATTGATAACTGATAAGAAAGCCGCATGGTGCACTCCGGAGTATAATGCAGCGGTTAAGTTTAAAACGATGACGCCTGCTGTAAAAATCAATGTCCACTTGGAATAAATCAGTTTCAGATAGAGATGTTTATTCATTTTCTGACACCCTTTCTTTTTTCAGATGGTACATAAGTGCGTCAATCTTCAATTGCTCAACCATGATTTTTGAACCGTATAACTCCGTCAGTGCCTGATGTTCTTCTGAAATGGCCTCGAATCCGACGGAAGTTTTCCTGATGCCTTTCAATAATGACCGGGTTTCATCATCCAGAATATCGACGGGACCTTTGATCCTCTTATACTTTTCCAATAAAAAATCTTTTTCCTCATGAAAGACGATGTCACCGTCATCGATAAGGATGACGTAATCCGCGATGGAGTCAAGATCGCTCGTAATGTGCGTGCTGAATAGTATCGTCATATTTTCATCCATCATCAGTTCCTGCAGTATCTCCAAAAATTCAATTCGGAAGTTCGGGTCCAGATTTGAAGTCGGTTCGTCTAAGATCAGCAGCTCCGCCTGATGACTGAGTGCGATGGTCAGTGCCAGCTTCATCTTTTCACCGGTGGAAAAGTTTCTGATCTTCTGTCCCTCCCTGATTTTAAACTCCTTCGTATAGTGCTTGAATGTCTCGTCATCAAAGTTTCTGTAAAACTTTTTTAAAATATTCATCAGCTGTCCGAGCGTTTTATTTTCAGGAAAACGGTCTTCAGAGAAAACAAAACCGATCCTGTTTAAGATTTCATCTCTGTCTGCTTCGATGTCCTGTTTGCCAAGGACGGAAACTTCTCCGCTGTCCGCTTTCCTCAAACCGAGTATCAGATTGATCAGTGAGGATTTACCTGCGCCGTTCTCACCGATCAATCCGGTGATGAATCCTTTCTCAATGTTCAAATTAATATTATTCAATTTGAAATCTCCCTGGATTTTATTTACATCTTTCAGTTGAATGGCTGTCATTTTATATCCTCCTCGATCATTGAAATCATCTCATCCAGTTCTGTTCTTGGTAAATTGATTTTATAGGATGCTTTCAGCATGTCTTCGATATGGCCTTCAATTTCATTCAATACGCGTTCCTTCTGGAGTTCGGTATTCTGTTCGCTCACATAAGTCCCTTTGCCGACGACCGAGTGGACGTAGCCTGCAGCTTCCAGGTCCCTGTATGCCCGCTTTGTCGTAATGATGCTGATTCCGAGTTCTTTGGCCAGCTGCCTCATTGAAAGAAGCGCATCCCCCGGCATCAGTTCACCGCTCATGATCAGCCGTATAATTTCATCTTTAACCTGCTCGTAAATAGGGACGTCAATGGTATTCGATATTTTAATGTTCAGTTTGAACACCTCCACCTTATATAGTGTGTATACTTAATATATACACTATGCACGGATGTGTCAAACATTTTAGGATTTTATTTTGCTGAAAGGTGGGGGAAGTACTGTGGCGGTGGGATTTACAAGATTTGAATTTATTTTCAGGAGCGAGGGGTTGGGCGGGGTGGTCGGTCGCATAAGTCATTGTAAATACCGAAGTTGTGTGAACTCAGAGGTGTAAATCGTATAAATCATCAGGAAATCAAAAGATATGTGAATAACGAGGACCGAATCGAATAAGTATTCGAAAAATCAAAAGTTAAACGAATACGGCGGCTGGAATCGCACAAGTCTGCTGAATATAGGAAGTTAAACGAATATCGTTGTCGGATTCGTATAAGTGAGCGAAATATATGAAGTTATTCGAATGCCACACTGAAAACAGACAAATCCCGGTAAACTTTTTATTTACCGGGATTAGTCATTCAATCAATACCCAACGCCCTGCAGCAGCTCGAGCTGCTCGAAGCCGAGGTTGCCGCCTGAAACGACGAGGCAGACTTTATCATCTTTTTTAACATCGAGCTTCTTATCGAGCAGGGCGCCGAGGCCGATGGCGGAAGATACTTCTGCGAATATCTTACCTTCCATCAACATCATCTTCTGGGCTTTCAGCATTGTTTCATCGGATACCGACAGAAATCCATCCACATGTTTTTGAACAACTTCAAAATTCAATGTACCAGGGCGGTTGACGACAAGGGCATCGGCAATCGTTTTCTGAGATTCGAGCTGTACCGGTTTGCCGGCTTCCAGACTTTTCGTATATCTCGGAAGTCTTTCCGGTTCAACGCCGATGACTTTGCCTTTGAATCCTGATTCTTTCATCGCTGTCGAGACGCCGCCGAGCAGTCCGCCGCCGCTTGCAGGAACCAGCACATGATCAAATGGAATTTCTTCATCCATGATCTCCAGACCGACAGTGCCCTGGCCCGCCATGACAAGATCATCTTCAAATGGCGGAACGATCGTGTATCCATGCTTTTCAGCCAGCTCTTCCGTTACAATGAAGCGGTCGTCGACTGTACAGAATTCAGTCGCAGCGCCGTGCTGTCTGATGGCTTCGACTTTGAACGCGGGTGCGGTTTCTGGAATGACGATTGTCGCTTTTATGCCCAACAGTTTTGATGCGTAGCTGACTGCCTGGCCGTGGTTGCCGGAGGATGAGCAGATGATACCGGCTGTCTTTTCTTCGTCGGTCAGGCTGAGAATTTTATTCATCGCACCGCGGAGCTTGAACGCTTTAGTATTTTGCATATTTTCAAGCTTGGCATATACTTCGCATCCGGCATATTCATCCAGATTTTGAAGTCTGATCAAAGGTGTCTTAACAATGAAAGGTTTAATCTTTTCACGAGCTTGGTATATATTATTAATGGAAATCATAAATAAAACTCCTTTTCTATAGGAATGATTTGACAAAAGTAATGATTAATACTAAAATTATCTCGAATTTTAAATAATTTTGGTTTACGACAGAAGGTGAAATAATGGATCGCACAAAAGAAGCTTTGAAGGCCTTTGTAGGTGTGAAACGTACAAATGAATACCTGGAAAGCAATGTTAAGAAGGATGTTTCCCATTACGGTTTGAACATCACTGAGTTTGCTGTTCTGGAACTATTATACAACAAAGGTGACCAGCCGATACAACATATTAAAAATCGTATTTTAATTGCGAGCAGCAGTACAACTTATGTGGTGGATAAACTCGTTGAAAAAGGTTATGTCGACAGGCGTCCGGATACGAACGACCGTCGGATCAGCTACGCGTTTCTGACTGAAAAGGGACGCGAACTTATGGTGGAAATTTTCCCGCCGCATGCAGAGCTCATCAAAGAATTATTTGAAGAGCTGTCGGATGAAGAGCTGGCTGCATTCAGAAAGACTTTGAAAAAAATATCAGTGAAGCGCGCTCAGACTAATTAAGTTTGAGCAAACTTTTTGAAAATCATCTCGATTTCGAGATATGATAAAATCATGGTGTTAAAAGGAGAGTTGAAAATGGTCAATCATGAACTACTGGGTATTCATCATGTCACTGCAATGACAGACGATGCGGTGAGGAACTATCAGTTCATCACTGAAGTGTTGGGCATGCGTCTTGTTAAGAAAACAGTCAACCAGGATGATATTCACACATATCACACATTTTTTGCAGATGATGTCGGCAGTCCGGGAACGGATTTGACTTTCTTTGATTTTCCAAATGTCCCGGCGGGGCAGAGAGGGTCGAATTCAATCAGCCGGATCGGGCTCCGTGTACCGGATGATGCGGCACTGGAATATTACGAGAAACGCTTTAATGAATTTGGCGTGAAGCACGAAGGCATCCGGGATTTATTCGGCAAAAAAGTACTGCCTTTCGAAGAGACGGACGGTCAGAGATACCAGCTGTTCTCCGATGAGAACAACGAGGGCGTGCCACCGGGGACACCTTGGAAAAACGGCCCGGTCCCTGAGGATAAAGCCATTTACGGGCTCGGTCCGATTGAAATCACCATCTCTTATTTGTATAAGTTCGTGGAAAATCTGACGGGCATCTACAATATGAAATCGGTGGTGGAAGAGGAAGATGTCGTTGTTTTGGATGTCGGCGAAGGCGGCAACGGCGGTCAGATTATCGTGCGTAAAGACGGATCCCAGTCTGCAAAGCAGGGCTACGGCGAAGTACACCACGTGTCGTTCAGGGTCAAAGATCATGAAGCGATTAAAAAGTGGGAAGACAAATACAATGAACTGGGCTTGAGTCACTCAGGCAATGTGGATCGTTTCTATTTTGAAGCACTGTACTCAAGAGTCGGTCATATATTGATCGAACTGTCGACGGACGGTCCGGGCTTCCTGGATGATGAACCATATGAAACACTCGGTGAATCGTTGGCGCTGCCGCCGTTTTTAGAGTCGCAGCGGGCGCAGATAGAATCACAGGTCAGACCATTTGATACGACGCGCAGCAAGTAATTATAATTAATATAGAAAAGAAATCAGGAGGCAATTATATATGTTACACATTTTTAAAGAAGGTAAAAAAGGCGAACCGGTATTTGTAGTATTGCACGGCACAGGCGGTACGGAGCATGATCTGATTCCGCTTGCTGAAATGCTGAACAGCGACTACAGCATACTGTCCATCCGCGGCAATGTTCAAGAAGGCGGCATGAACCGTTATTTCAAACGCCTCGGCGAAGGGCAGTATGACATGGAAGACCTTGAATTCAGAGGAAAAGAACTGCTCGACTTCATTAAGGAATCTGCAGAAAAGTATGATTTCAAAACAGAAGATGTCATCCCGATCGGTTTCTCGAACGGTTCAAATATAGCAATCAACATGATGCTCCGCGACGAATCAGACTTCAGGAAAGCTCTTTTATTCGCACCGTTATATCCGGTAGACCTTTCAGATAATAATAAAGACCTGAGTGACGCGGAAGTGTTCTTATCACTTGGTAAAGGCGACCCGATCGTTCCGGAAGATGAAAGTGAAAAAGTCGTCGAAATCTTTAAGGCGCGCGGTGCAGATGTTAAGCATACATGGGTGAACGGACACAGCCTGCCGCAGGAAGTTGCGACAGAAGCAAGAGAATGGCTGAACAAGTAACCTCACTATTTCCATTTGCAAAGGCACGGCTTGAAAAGAATGATGACAAGTATGAAGATGTACTGAAATAGAAGATGATTGCAGAATCCCGCCCCGGCTGAATGAGCCAGGATGGGATTTTTCTGTGTGCTGAGATCTTTATTTTTAACATATACCTTGCATTATTCACTAGTGAGCAATATACTATAAATAAGTAGTGAACATGGTACAGTAGTGAATATTGAACAGTAGTAGAAAAGGGGGTTACCGAATGAACGCACAGTTTAAAAAGGGGTCACTGGAACTTTGTGTGTTGTCCTTTATCAAAAAGGAGGAGCAGTATGGCTATCAGCTCGCACAAAATATCGGCAAGTATATCAATATTGCGGACGGCACTTTATATCCGCTGCTCAGACGTCTTGTGAAAGAGGGGCATGTCGACAGCCATTTCAAAGAATCGACCGGCGGACCGGCACGGAAATACTATACTTTGACAGTTGAAGGGGAAGCACATTTGAAAAGCATACATGAAGAATGGAAAGTTTATACGAAGGCGGTCAACCAGTTACTCGAAGATACACATTAAACAAAAGGGAGAAATTTATTATGACAAAGAATGAATTTTTAAAGGCATTGGAAAATAAACTGATGTCACTTTCAAGCACAATCAGAAACGATATTTTAAATGAGTATGAAAACCACATCAATGAAGGGATGAAAGAAGGGGAAAGTGAAGAAGCGGTTGTGGCGACGCTAGGCGATCCTGCTGATATTGCTGAAGAGATTTTATCTGTCGAAGATGTTGAAGAGAGTGACGGGGAAGCGGAATATTTTGCGATGCAGTCGAATCTGCTGCAGGATATCAAACCTAAAGAGATCAACATGATTGATATTAAAGGGGAATTTTTAACGATTGATATCAGGAACGGGGATAAATTCGAGATGAGTTTTGAGAGTCCCGGGGAACAGGGCGAGTTTTCACATGGCGTCGACGGGGATAAACTCGTCTTCAGGCATGAAAGTAAAAAAGCGAAAAAGGTTCACTTCAACATACTGGGCTTTATTCGCAATAAAAATTACCGCAGTGATAAATTGACGATTGTCTGGCCGGAAACATTGACCGATTTAAAAATAAGGACCGACAAAGGTGCGGTGACGCTGAACGGACTGACAGCGAAAAGTTTTGATGTGGAAGCGGATCTCGGCGGTGTCAAAGTTGAAAATATTGTCGGCGTGAAAGGCGAGCTTTCGAGTGATATGGGTGCTGTCAGCGTGAAGGACAGCGGCTTCGATGATTTGAAACTTTCGACGGATATGGGCAAAGTGAAGGCGGATAATGTCGTTGCAAACGATCAGTCATATTCTACGAATATGGGAGCGATCGACCTTAAAAATGCACAGCCGGATTCAAATATTACGGCGCATACGGATATGGGCTCGATCAATGTCGTCTACAAAGATAAACCGACCGTCACCCGGATTATTGCAAAGACGAAGATGGGCAGTGTCTCAAACCAGCTTGAAAATTATATTGTTGAAAATCCGGAGTACACATCCAGATTTACGACCTCGATGGGGTCTGTCAGTATTCATTAAAAATAAAAGGAGCAATAACTCGAGTTATGAGTTGCTGCTCTTTTTGTTACTGTGCCGCTCGAGGGGGAGTCTTCCTGGCGCTATATCTGTTCATTTTATAAGTAGGTTATAGCGTGGCTAATGACTATACGCTATATGTACGAATTTCATAATCGACTTATAGCGCAGCTGCCGCTATGGCGCTATATCCAGACTTTTCACAAGCGGGTTATAGCGTAATCAGAGTCCTGCCGTTATATTCAGCCTTTTCTCAGGTGACTTATAGCGCAGAAGGTGTCTCCAGGTCTCAAAATCACCCGCACCTCACCAACTCACACATTTACCGCCTGTTTCTTAGTGCGTCTCGACTGGAGGACGAGTATGACAATCCCTGCGAGCAGCATGATCAGACCGACCCATGACAGACTGTCGAGGGTTTCGCCGACCAAGAATACACCGAGCAGTGATGCGGTCAACGGTTCGGCGAGTGACAGCGTGACGGCGGTCGAAGATTTTACATGTCTCAATCCGTTTGAGAATAAAAAGTATGCCAGAGTGGTTGCGAGCAGTCCGATATGTAAAGCGACGAGAAATCCGTTTGTTTCCCCAAGCCATGTCATATCGTTGATGAATACGAATGGTGACAGAATCAGTGCACTCAGACAGAATATCACCGCAACCGAAGCGATGGGTTCGTGTGACTGGACGAGTCTCGAATTCGACATCGTAAAGCTGGCGAATGAAATACCTGCACCGAGTCCGGCCAGAACGCCCGTAGCATCAACGGTTACTGCATTCGTGTTGAACATTAAAATGATACAGCCGGTAATGGCGAGGAACGTGGACAGCCACCATACACGGGAAGGTCTGATTTTAAAAACCAGCCATTCAATCATTCCGGAGAATACAGGGGCGCTTCCGATTGAAACGACCGTGCCGACGGCAATCCCCGTCAGTTCAACCGCACTGAAAAAGAACGGCTGGAAAAGCGCCATCGCTATGCCTCCGATAATCAGAGGTTTCACCGGCCAGCCTTTAAACGTCATCTTTTTAGTGAGTACGGCAATCGCCATCAGCATGATGCCGCCGATGACAAGTCTTGCGACACCCATGGATATGCTGTCGACTTCGCTTGCAAAGGCCTTCGCCGTCCCCGCTGTACCCCAGAGCATTGCTGCAAATAAAATCATGAAAGGTGCTAAACTCTGTCTCATTTAATCTCTCCTAAAATAATTACATACAAACCCTATATAAGATATAATATAGGTAATTTCAATGATTATAACAATAAAATGACTTGAGTGGAGTGGGTGTTATGTTAGAAGTGATCGCAACAAACATACAGGATGTCATCGACGCCAACCAATACGGCGCCGACAGAATCGAACTGTGTGCCAATATGAATGAAGACGGTTTGACGCCGAGCATCGGACTGATCGAAGAAGCATCGAAACTGTCGCGCATCCCCATACATGTCATGGTCAGAACCCATAACAGAGGGTTCGTCTATAATGCGCTCGACCAGCAGGAAATGCTGAGTGACATCAATTATATCAAGCAGACGAACGCTGCTGGCATCGTTGTCGGCATGCTGACATATGAAGGCGTCGTCGACGAGTACTTTTTAAAGAAAGTCATCGACCGTGCGGAAGGGTTGAATATCACATTCCACCGTGCATTCGACTCGGCGCGCATCCAGTTCGAAGCGCTGCAGACTTTATTGAAATATGATGAAGTAGAGACGATCCTCACTTCAGGCGGAGAAGGGTATGCGAGTGAAAACCTGCCGCTTTTAATCGAAATGAATAAGTTCGCAAAAGAACAAAATAAAATCATCATGCCGGGCGGCGGCATTAATGAAAACAATGTCAGTCAGTTTCTGGATGCGTTCGAATACATCCATGTGGGCAGCGGTGTGCGTCTCGACGGCACATTCAAAACCGGAATGTCCCAGCGTCTGGTGCATTCATTTTTTTAATCGGAAGGATGGGGTTCAATGATTAAAAGACATCATCATATTTCCATGTATACGAAAGATCTGAAAAAGAACAATCATTTTTATACCGAAGTACTGGGCTTAAGACGCGTCAAAGTGTCGGTCAATCAGAATGACAACTCCATGTATCACGTGTTTTACGGGGACAAATTCGGGACCGCCGGCAACGACATTACATATTTTGATATGCCGTATGTCGCTGACCGGAAGCACGGCACAAACGCCCATCACGCCCTTGGCTTGCTTGTAAAAGATGAAACGGGCTTCGACTACTGGCAGGAACGTCTCAAAAAATTCGGTTTTAAAAGCACGAAAAAAGAATATTTCGGGCGCAATGTTCTCGAGTTCCAGGATGCGGACACTTTAAAACTCATGCTGTTCAGTGCAGAAGGTGAGACGCTTCCAGCAGAATGGGAACCGTGGACGGATAATGATATTGATGAAGAACATCTGATTCTTGGCATGGGCCCCGTCCAGATCAATGTGCGCGATAAGGATAAGATGGTGGATATGCTGACAGAGATTTTCAAGTACGATATCGTTGAAAATACTTTGGACCATGCAATTCTTCGGGCAAATAAAAACCGATTGACCGGTGAAATCATCATCTGTGAAAAAGAAGGCAAAATTGAAGTCCAGGGCCGCGGCACCATTCATCATCTGGCGGTTCAGACTGAAGCTGCGGATCTCGAGGAAGTGGATGAACTGTTGAGCGCTCGCGGTTACCGGACGACGGGTGTCATCGACCGCTATTATTTCGAGAGTCTTTATTTCCGGGAGGATAACGGTGTCATGTTTGAAATCGTCGGTCCGGACTCGAGAGGGTTTACAGCGGACACTGACGAAAGTGAGCTCGGTAAAAAACTTGATCTGCCGCCTGCGCTTGAAGAAAAGCGTTCAGAAATTGAGCGCCGGCTCACTCCGATAAGCGAATGGACGTAGACGCCATGGACATACTTGAACTGAGAGATGTAACAACAGGTTACGATAAAAAACTTGTGCTGGAGAATTTCAATATGACGATACCGGAAGGACAGATTACTTCCATCGTCGGTCCGAACGGCTGCGGTAAGACGACGCTGCTGCATGCTATGTCCCGTGTGCTGAAAACACAGAACGGCGCCGTGCTGATGGACGGTAAAGACATATTCACCATGAATACTAAAAATGTTGCCAGACGCTTGAGTCTGCTGCCGCAGTTTTCAAGCGCGCCGGAAGGACTGACTGTCCGTGAACTCATCAGCTACGGCAGACATCCGCATAAAAATCCGTTTGAAGGATTGAACCAAAAAGACCGTGACAATATCGACTGGGCGGCAGATGTGACTGGTATTGAAGAATTCACAGATCAACCGGTGAGCGAACTGTCGGGCGGACAGAAACAGCGGGTCTGGCTCGCCATGGCACTCGCTCAGAATACGGACATCATCTTACTCGATGAACCGACAACATATCTGGATATGAAATTTCAGATGGAAATATTGAATTTATTGAAAAAATTGAATGAAACTGCTGAGAAGACCATCGTTATGGTACTCCATGACATCAACCACGCATCCAGATTTTCTGATCACCTCATTGCGATGAAAGAGGGCGTCATCAGGAAACTCGGGCCCCCTGAAGCGGTCATGACTGAAAGTGTTTTGGAAGAAGTTTTTGAAATTGATGCAGTCATCAATGAATGCCCCTTTACATCACGGCCGATCATCACCTCATATCAGCTGAAAGGATAGTCGCCATGCGATATATCATGATTTTCACGATTTCAATCATCGTATTGATTTCCGGCATATTTTTAAGTCTGTATTCTGGAGCGGCCGACATTACAACAGGTGATATACGGTCGGCTCTTTTTAACTTTGATGCTTCCGACAATATACATGTCATCATCAATGAAATCCGGTTGCCGAGGGCGCTTGCCGCTGCGATTGTCGGGGCGGCATTCAGCGTCAGCGGGGCGGTCATGCAGGCGATGACGCGAAATCCGCTGGCTGAACCGGGTCTCGTCGGAATAAACGCCGGGGCGCTTTTTTTCCTGACCCTCGCTTTCAGTTTCTTTCCGCATTTGTCTTATCCATATTTGGTGTTGCTGTCATTTGTCGGTGCACTTTTCAGTGCATTGATCGTCTTTGCTGCAGTTTTCTTTTCTAAAAGCAGCATGACGCCGCTGAAATTGATTTTAGCGGGTGTGGCAGTGACTTTATTTTTCAGCTCGATGAGTGCGGCACTCCAACTTTACTTTAATGTGGGTCAGGAAATCGCATTCTGGTCTGCAGGCGCCATTCAAAATATTGATTGGCAGAATCTGTTGATTGTGACGCCGTGGTTGATCATCGGAATGATTATGGTAATGGTGTCAGCTTCAAATCTGACTGCAATCAGCTTCGATGAAGAGACGGCCGTGAGCCTTGGTGTCCATATGACAAGAACGCGCATCATTGCGCTGATTTCAGTGGTCATTTTGTCAGGACTTGCAGTCTCCGTAATCGGTGCAGTGGCCTTTGTCGGTCTGATTACACCGCATATTACAAGAAAGATCGCAGGCTCTGATTATAAGATGATTCTGCCGTTAAGCGGGGTGCTCGGTGCGGTGCTCGTCGTTTACAGCGACCTCGCGGCAAGAAGTCTGTTCGCACCTGTCGAAATACCAGTCGCCGCATTGATTGCGCTGATTGGTGTGCCTTTCTTCTTATACTTGGCGGGGAGGGTGCGTCATGAAATTTAAAAGACAAACCAATATTATTATGATGGCAGCAATACTGCTTATCACTGCATCCGTATTCAGTTTACAAACCGGCTTTACGGAAATCAGCGTGACGGATACAATAGGAGTGTTGTTTGGACAAAGTGACAATATGACCGAAAGCATACTGTTCGGTATCCGGCTGCCGCGTATTCTGGTTGCTGTACTTTCCGGCATGGCACTCGCCCTCAGCGGGATGCTCCTGCAAAGTGTGATGCAGAATGCTCTGGCAGATTCAGGGATCATAGGCATCAACTCAGGTGCCGGTCTCTCCGTTGTACTGGTTTTATTTTTACTTGAAGGTTTTGAATACAGTTTGTTCATTATACCGGTGGCTGCTTTTACCGGCGGGCTGCTTGTGGCAGTCATCGTATTTTTCCTATCGTACAGAAACGGTATTGGTGTCAGGCCGATACGACTCGTACTGAACGGCGTTGCGGTCGGTGCGGGTGTCAGTGCGCTGATGATTGTTGTGTCGCTTCTGATGTCGCATGAGACGTATCAGTTTGCGGCGGGCTTTCTCGCAGGGACGATATGGGGCACTTCATGGCCGCACGTCTGGATTATCGCTGCGGGGCTCATACTGATCATGCCTGTTGTTTTATCAAAGATTCAGGTTTTGAATATTTTGAGGATGAATACTTTGAATGCCATCAGTCTTGGCGTGGATTTAAAGAAAGAACGGATCGTACTGCTGGTTTGCGCGGTCGGGCTCGCTTCGGTGAGCGTTTCTGTCAGCGGGGGCATTGCCTTTGTTGGCCTGGTCGCACCGCATCTCAGCCGTCGGCTCATCGGCGTCGACCATAAACTTGTCATGCCGCTCAGCGCACTTTCCGGCGGGTTGCTCGTACTCATTGCAGACACGGCCGGACGGATTTTATTTTTCCCGGAAGCACTGCCGGCAGGCGTCATCGTCGCAATTATCGGTGCGCCATATTTTATATATCTGTTGATGACAACGGATGCTTGATATTTTGGAGGTTATAAATTGAAGGAACAAAAGAGTGTTAATTTAACGACGACAATTCACAGTATGGATAAAAAAGGGTCCGGAATGGCGCTGGAATACAGAGATCACGGGGGCAATAAACCGCGCAAGCTGAAGTTGAATATTCCTCAGACGCTGATCGGTGAAGAAGTGGCAGTCGATGTGCCGAACGCAGACGGCAGAAGACGTGCAACTGTTATGCCGAAAGAAATACTCACACCGCACGAAGAACGGGTGACGCCGCCTTGTCCGCACTTTGAAATGTGCGGCGGCTGTGTGTGGCAGCACTGGCAGTATGAAGGTCAGCTGAATTATAAGACGGACCTGGTCAAATCATTTTTAAAGAAGCATGATTTCGATACTTCTGTGGTCAAAGATACAATCGGGATGGACAATCCTTTTGAATTCAGAAATAAGATGGAATTCACTTTTTCAAAAGAAGGGCATCTCGGCCTCCATGAACTCGGCAACTTCCGAAATATCATCGACCTGGATACATGTCTGATTTCGAGCAAAGATATGGTGAGCGTCATGAAAATCGTCTCTGAATGGGCGAAGGATTTCAATCTGCCGGGTTACGATAAGGATAAGCACACCGGCCTGTTGCGCCATCTGATGGTCAGACAGTCACAGATTACAGGTGAACTGATGGCGGCATTATTTGCAACAGAGGCGCCGGAAGGGGCGCTTACTGAAGCGGTCAATGCCCTGGTTATCCGGCTGACGTCCGAAATTGAGTCACTGGAAAGTCTGATGTGGATGGAAAATAAAGAGATTGCAGACGTTGCACAGGCAGAAGAGGAAGACATCCATCTGCTTCACGGCAGGGAGTACATTCACGAGGAAATGAGCGGATACAGCTACCGTGTCTGGTACAATACTTTCTTCCAGACGAACCCGACCCAGGCGCAGAAACTTGTGGAGCTCGCCACTGAAATGGCTGATGTCAAAGAACATGAAACGATGATCGATCTGTTCTGCGGTGTTGGAACGTTTTCACTGCCGTTTGCGGGCAGGGTGAAGTCGCTCGCAGGTATTGAAATCGTAGAATCATCAATCGAATCGGCAAAAAGAAACGCTGAAGACAACGATATTCACAATACGTACTTCCTCGCAAGAGACGCCAGACGCGGGATGTCTGAGATTCTTGAAACATGGGGCATACCGGATGTGCTGCTGCTCGATCCGCCGCGTTCAGGTGCAGGCGGCAAAGTGATGCGCCGTATCGGCAGACTCGCGACGAACAGAGTCGTCTATGTGTCATGCAACCCGGAATCATTTGCTGATGATATTACGTGGCTGAGAGAATTCGGCTATACACTGAAAGATGTTCAGCCGGTTGATCTGTTCCCGCACAGTGCGCACGTTGAAATCGTGTCGGTTTTGGAACTGGAAAACGAATAACAGAGTGTTAAGAGTTACAGCATTTTGAAATTTTATGCTGTAACTCTTAATTTTTTGATAATTATGCATTTTAAACTTTATAGATTCTTTACAAATGTATATAATGGAATTAAGAAAAGAGGGTGTAGAATGGAGCAATTTACATACAAGATTCAAATCAAGAACAAAAAACAAGATGTTGTAATTATTGACGATGACGACAAAATCTACGGGTCCATTCAGCGCAGTGTGCTGAGAAACTGCGATAAGCGAAACACTTTTCAATTCATCAGCAGTGCCTGCGATAAGGTCGTCGTCGGTATGAAAAAAAGACGTTTCCGCGATCTGAACGTCGCAAGCTATATCGTACAGTCGGACAATTATGAATTCAAGTTGAAAGAACGGCCGGGCAGCAACCTGCTGTACTTCAAGGTGGATGGAAAATTTGATAATAAATATATCACTCTGGCTGAAGACTGGAAAGGGAATCTGGAAGTTTATTATCATGCAAGCCATGTGGTGACGATCATGGAAGATCCGGTGAGCGGAGAAACATCAATCGTCCTCGGAGAAAAGTTTGAAGTGCGTTCCCTCAGTTTCATAATCGGTATTCTGATGTTTTTCATGTATAAAACATATAAGAGAGAAAACTGGTATATTGAACGGGCATTATAGAAAATTGTGTCACTTGTAAAAATGTTTTGAAAATTCAAGTGTAAACATGTAAAATCAAATTATTGAGACGTTAAGGGGGAATCATATGCTAAGGTTGTTATGTCTTGCGATACCGGTAGCAATTTTAGTATTCCATCTAATATTTGATGATACGCTGTTATGGCTGATTTCATTATTATTTGGATTGCTGGGTTTTCTGTTCAGTTTTATCAATCTGAAATTCAGAGTAAACCCATTTGCATGGGGACTATTTGCATTGAATCTGGGAATGTTCATATTTACAGTAGTATATACTGTACTGCACTTTTCATAAGTGCACACAAAGGGGACAGGGCTTGTGTATCAGCCCTTTTTTTGTGTTTAATTATTTTCCGGCTCGACATAGCTGTAGTCGCTCAGATCGAGATCGGTTTCTTCACCGCTTAAAAACCTGGCGACTTCATGACCGATGATCGGTCCGGCAGTGAGACCGGTCGCACCCGCACCGTTGATGACGAACGTATTTTCATCCACATGTCCGATAAACGGCAGGAAATCTCTTGTGTACGGCTTGAAGCCGACCATCATCTTGACGTCTGTCAGTTTTGAGTCCGGAAAATACCGTTCGGCAAGCCCCCGCAAATATTGGTAATTTTCTTCTGACGGTGAATCGTCATATGACTCGGTCTTTTGATGAGTCGTCCCGACCGCAAATTCATTTTCACCCATTTCAACAATATAGATCGGTCCGAGCGCCATGACGACAGGCGTTTTTACGACCTCTGTTTCTTCCACTTTGAAATGCAGTACTTCTGAACGCTGGTGTGTAATTGCAGGAATGTAACCTTGTTCCGAGCCCCAGGCGCCTGTTGCGTATATTGTCATACCTTCCGTCGTTCCCGGCGCATTTTCTTCGAGCCATGTACCGCCGGCCTTGATAAATGCAGTTTTAAGTGCATCCCGGAGCAGGGCACCTTTGACCTGTGCACCGCCTTCGACGTAGACGCCGGAGTACTTATCACTCAGGTGGGGATGATAATCTTTAACTTCCTCCCGTGACAACATTTTTACTTCTCCCATCTCAGGGGCATCGGTTTTCTTTTTACTGATACGGTCAAAAGCGAGCGCCTGTACATCATCATCTTTGAATAAAGAGATTGAGCCGCGTCTGATATAGCCGGTCTCTGCATTTGTTTCTTCTTCCAGCTGTTTGATGAACTCCGGATAATATTTTGCCGCTTTTGTTACGAGTCGGTACCATTTTTTGTTTCTTCTCTGAGAAACCCATGGGTTGATGATCCCTGCAGATGCACTGGTTGCATTACCTCTGTCATTACGGTCATAAACTGTGACTTCATGACCTTGTTTAATCAGGTGGTAGGCGGTGGATGCACCGATGATACCGCCGCCGATTACTGTGAACTGTGACATTCTATCCCTCCGAACGTTAATATATAAAAAATTATGATAAACTGTTTATTGATCAATGATGGGGAGTTTTATTCATGGAAAAATACGTTTTGAATATATTCAAAGATCAAGAAGCTTTGAAAACATTAAATAAATGGTCCATTTTGATTACAATGGGCGCCTTTATAGTATTTTACTTATTTGAAGTGTTTTTCACAAATACTACAGGTTCAGCCATTTTAGGATGGTCGCTGACGGAGATATTATTGTCCGTCGTGCTGATCATCCTCCTGCTTTTTATAATCATTACAGTGCATGAAGCGATACACGGTTTGTTTTTTAAAATCTTCAAACCGGATGGCAATGTTAAATTCGGTTATAGTAAAGGCATGTTCTATGCGACATCACCCGGTGAATTTTTCGACCGTAAGCAGTTTAAAATCATCATTATCATGCCTTTCATCATTATCACTTCATTGATGGTGATCATGTGGTTTATCGTACCACATGCTTCGATCAAATTCTTTCTGGCGCTCCATACGGGCGCATGTGCCGGCGATTTTTATTATTTACACTTGCTGAATAAACACCCGAACATGAAATATGTCGAAGATACAAATGTCGGTATGACGATGTATGAAAGGCCCCCTGAAAATTAGAACGTTTGTTCGCATCATGATATAATGAACTTAATGATAACTTTTAGGTGATACTATGGAAAGAAGAATCATTCATATAGATATGGACGCGTTCTATGCCCAGATTGAACAGCGGGACCATCCTGAGTACAGAGGCAAACCTGTAATCGTCGGCGGACGTTCGCTCAGCAGGGGCGTCGTTGCGACTGCCAGTTATGAAGCGCGTAAATTCGGTGTGCATTCCGCGATGCCGACAAAAACGGCGCACAAGCTCTGTCCCGACGGTATATATGTCAGGCCGCGCTTTGAGGTGTACAAATCCGTGTCACAAGAGATTATGGAAATATTTCTTTCATACTCGGAGGTTGTGGAGCCGCTCAGTCTGGATGAAGCGTATCTCGATATTACACATCTCGTATCTAGGGAACGGACAGCAAAATCTGTGGCGCTGAATATCCAGAGGGATATTTTTGAGAAAACAAGATTGACGTCTTCAAGCGGGATTTCATATAATAAGTACTTGGCGAAAATCGCATCCGGCATGAATAAGCCGAGCGGGACCACGGTTATACATTATAACAATGTCATGGATGTTTTATTGGCCATGCCGATCGGCAAGTTTCCAGGGGTCGGTGTCGTAACCGAAGAGAAGATGAAATCATTGAAAATCTTTGATGGTGCGGATCTTTACGAGTGGTCCGAACTCGATCTGACCCGTGAATTCGGCAAGAGAGGGTCCTCCCTCTACAAAAAGGCGCGCGGTATCGGAACAAACGAACTGAGCGTCGACCGGGTGCGCAAGTCTGTCGGTAAAGAGACGACATTCGATCATGATATCAATGATGACGGGTATATACTTAAGATTCTTGAAGAATTGAGTGAAAAGGTCAGTGAGAGGATGGAACGCCGACAGTTTGCGGGGCGGGTCGTCACAGTCAAATTGAAAACACATGATTTTAAAACACATACGAAACAGATGATGACGACGAACCCGATATTCACCGGAGAAGAAATATTCCATTATGCATACAATTTATATCACGAAGTGAAGTCGCCTGAAGCGCCGATACGTTTAATCGGTGTGACCGTGTCACACCTGGAAGAAAGAAGTTATCGTAATTTGACGATATATGATTTTTTATAATAGTATGTATTTAATAAAATTTTATAAAAGGAAGACAAATGACTTATGATAATTAAAACAGATGAAGAACTGAAAGCATTGGAAGAAATCGGTCAGATTTGCGGGAAAGTCTTGAAGACCGTTGTCGACTACGCAGAAGTCGGTATGACAACAAAAGAGATAGATGAAGAAGCGGGACGTCTGCTAAAAGAATATGGTGCAGAAAGTGCGCCGATCAGTGAATATGATTTCCCGGGCTACACTTGTATCAGTGTCAACGAAGAAGTTGCGCACGGCATCCCCGGCTCACGCGTACTGAATGACGGCGACCTTGTCAATATAGACGTCAGTGCCAAGAAAAACGGCTACTTTTCAGATACCGGCATTTCATTCGTCATCGGTGAAACAGATGATAAACTGAAGCAAAAAGTCATCGATGTATGTGCAGAAGCATTCGATGCAGCAATGGAAAAAGTGAAAGTCGGAGGCAAAGTCAGCCAGATCGGGCGCGCAGTACATAACGTGGCGCGTAAAAATGGTCTGACAGTCATCAAAAATCTGACCGGTCACGGCATCGGTGAAACGCTTCATGACTCACCGCAGCATATTATGAACTACTACGAAGCAAGCAAGAAAGACATTTTGAAAGAGGGCATGGTCATCGCTGTCGAGCCTTTTATTTCATCAAAAGCGAGCCTCGTTACAGAAGGCAAAAACGACTGGGCGTTCGAAACGAAAGACGGCAGTTACGTTGCCCAGAAAGAACATACAGTCGTTGTGACTAAAGATGGTCCGAAATTCCTGACTAAAATCGAAGACTGATTCAAATAAAGAATCCGGCTGCACTTTGCAGTCGGTTCTTTTGATGTGTGTGCAGTTATGTTGTTGTGCGGCTGCTCAGTTGGCGTGATTTTGAAGGTTATGTGAACAGCTTTTGCTGCTGCCTGCTCAGTTAATAAGTTTTTGAAGGCTAAGTGAGCAGAAGCCTATGATCTGCGTTTATTTAAGTTCATGTTTCTTGCGATCTAAACATTTGGGATGCTGAAGTGTGAAGATAGGCCTGATTTTACTGCCATCTAAACGTTTGCCACCAACACGCGTTTAGACAGCGTCAAAATCCCAAACATCTAAACAGCACAACCACCAAATCCACCAAAAAGAATTCCCCAGCCTGAGCCGGGGAATTTATTTATAAGTAAAAGTATAATGCGTGGTATCCATAGTAAAAAGAGACCAGGGCGAGCAGGCTGAAAATGAGGTTTTCGACCATGCTGCCTGTTTTTGTTGTCAGTGGAAACCTGACTCTGAAATCGAGGGGGAAGAAAAGTTGGATGCCGCTTCTCGTTCCCATATCCAATATGTAATGACTCACCATGCCGACAATCAGTCCGGCCGTAACGGTTTCGTATGGTAAAAATGTGTTCATTAAAAATGCGATGAGTACTATGAACAGCAGGCTGTGCGTAAATGAACGGTGCCCAAATATTAAATTGATGATTTTGGACAGTATGGGCAGCTGTTTGCCGATCTTACTGCCGCCATGACAAATGTCGGGTATTAACGCCCCGACAATGCCTGCACCGGTTAAAATCAATGGATCTGAACCAGTAAAATAAGCGTAAGCAAGACTTGCTGAGATACCGCCGATGATATGTGTTTTTCCTGTCATGCTTTTCCCTCCCTGACTTAATTATGATACCATTAATTGCTGAATGATTTCATTCTTTTATAGTTATTTCACATATAAATACCACTGATTAAATTAGTGATTGTTGTAGAAGCACACCGCAACGGGTAAAATTAATAATAATAAGATTGAAGGAGAATGAATATGCCAGGAACAAGAAGAGAAAATATCAGCCCGGGTAAAACCGTCAGGGTCGTACAGAAACAAGATCAAAGGACAGGCAAACTGACAGAAGGTGTCGTCGCAAGACTATTGACAAATTCACCGACACACCATCATGGCATCAAAGTGAAACTGGAGGATGGTACAGTCGGCAGAGTAAAAGAAATTCTCGACTGATAACAACGATGCTTGGTGGAGGGTTAAATGAACAAAGGGGTGTCTTAATGCGTACCATAATAGAACTGATAAGAATCATACTTATCTTTATAGTACTGGGCAGCATCGCAAGCTACCTGCTGGCACGTATCTATGAATCCATAGGCGGAACATCTGACAGTTATAACTGGATGGGGTTTGCCGGGGTGTTTATTCTATTATTTGTTTTATACAGGAACCGGCTGCAGTTCAGCGGCTGGTATGAGGGCAGAGGTAAAAACAAGCTATCTCAAAGGGCGACGGGCATACTTGTTGTGAGTGCAGGAGTGCTCCTCATAATGCCGGTCGTACTCAGCCATTAAAATCAATTCAATCCGTCAGCCACGACGCAAATGACAGCAGAGTGGGGAAGTGCATATCCGCCTGCTCACTCTGCTTTTTTTCATTTCCGATGCGGACGGTCTTTGTGCCTGCATTCCTGCCGGCGAGTATGTCGGCGTCACGATCGCCGGCCATATAACTTGAAGCGAGATCGATTCCGTGTTCATCCGCCAGATCCAGTATCATGCCGGGACTCGGTTTACGGCACCGGCTCTTGACATGCGGCTTGTCCGGACAGTAGGCAATATCATCTACATAAGCCCCGGATGCTTCCAAATCCTTCTCCATCCGAGCATGCACATCATGCAGATCCCTCTCGGTCATAAACCCGAGACAGACCCCGCCCTGATTGGTCACGACAAACACTTTATATCCCGACACATTCAATTTTTTGATCCCTTCACCAACCCCTTCAAGCAAATAAAGATCATCGGGCGTATTAACGAACCTCACCCTTTTTGTTAACACCTCGTTGATGACACCGTCACGATCCAGAAATATTGCTTTATTCATTCAATATCCGCTCCTTATTAAAAATCTCCGCCCGGTCAATCAGGGACGGAGACTTTATTTTTATAATCCTTTGGCATCTCCGGGTCTTGGGAAATCGGCACCGCCATATAATCTGCGGTCATCGGCGTGATCGATCATTATCGCCTGCACGTCACCGATTCTCGTATCGGCGCCTTCTTCCCGGAAAGACTGGTCAAACTGATAGCCCATATCTGACAGTTCTTTCAAGAGAGAATCATCGAGCCCGTCCTCCCACTGCTTGCTGAGGTCCGGTATGACATACACGCGCTGATCTTTGATTGCATCATCAATCGGCATGTTGTAGTCGATCACGTTCACTATCGTCTGCACGACGGATGCGATGATGGTTGCCGCACCGGGGGAGCCGAGGGTGAAAAACGGCTTGCCTTCATGGAAAAGAATAGTTGGACTTTTTGAGCTTTTCGGGTATTTATTGCCATTGGGTTCATTGACACTGCCGGGCTCGGTGGAAAAATCGGTCAGGTGGTTGTTTAACAGGAAACCGTGGCCCGGAACCATAATCCCGGAACCATAAATACGTTCAATGGAAGTGGTGCATGCTACGACGTTGCCCCATTGATCGACTGCGGTGAAGTGGGTCGTTTCCAGACCCTCATTATCCGCAGAAACTTTATGTTCCTGTTCGCTGTGTCCGTCTTTTTGATATTTCCAAGGATTACCGGCAGTCTTTTCTTCTGCCTTCCTGTCGGCGGAAAGCTGCTCCAGACGCTCTTTGATATAATCTTCATGCAACAGACCGTCGAGCGGTGCAGGTTCAAAATTAGTGTCTTCGATATGCAGCGCATCATCCGCCATCGCCAGCTGCAGTGCCTGTGCTATCAAATGATATTTTTCAGCTGAGTGCGCCTCGTACTGCGAAATATCCAGCTGTTCCAAAATTTTCAGCTGCATTGCGATACCGATGCCGCCGGAACTCGGCGGGACAGGGAGCGCAAGGTCGTAGCCTTTGTAGCTTGACCACAGCGGTTCTTCAATTCTGACATCATAGTTGATTAAGTCCTGGTGGTTCATGATGCCGTCATGCGCTTTAACGGTATCTATGATGGCGTCTGCAATCTCTCCCTGATAAACATCATCAAAGCCATTATCTCTGATTGTTTTAAGGGTTTTCGCAAGTTCCGGCTGTCTGATTGTATCGCCCTCTTTAAGTTTGACGCCGTCCGGAACGAATAGCTTTCTCGCTTCATCACCCAGTCGGTGCTCGAACAGATCAAGTGTACGTTCCCATAGAGAATGGACTCTCACATCTGATTCCGCAAGTCGTATTGCCGGGTCTATCAAAGTTTCAAGCGGCAGGCTGCCATAGTTTTCGTGCACATATTTCAAGCCTTTCATTATGCTCGGAATGCCGACTGAAGTCCCGTGAGTGGAACGTTCATCAAATGGAACTTCCTCGCCGTTCTCGTCAATGAAACAGTCCGGCCTGAGCGCTGCCGGTGCTTTCGGATGCGCATTGACCACTTTAGTATCTTTATTTTGGTAATCATGGCATAAAATAAAGCCCCCTGATCCGATGCCGGTATTCATTCCTTCGACTACGGCGAGAGCGAGCTGGACTGCAATGATGGCATCGAATGCATTGCCGCCCTGCTTCAGCATTTCATTGCCGGCTTCGGTCGCTTCTTCTACGGCACTGGCAACCATGCCGTAGTAGCCGGTATCACCTTTAAGTGTTTCATCAGGTTCAATATATTTTTGTGCTTCAAAAATTTTATCTATATTAGTCATTTATCATTCACTCCTGTCTAAACAAATAAGCGAGCTATTATAATATAGCCGATTTTTATTACTTTAAAACAGCAGTGCCGTCGTTTTCCCGCCACGGCACGAGGCAGGGTCTCTTGTGCCATCGTTTTCCCGCCATGGCACGAGCCGCGACAAATTCATCGCAAAATAAAAACCGGCATTCCCTAGAGGGATTGCCGGCTTGAGTCATTCATCAAATTTAATCTTTTTTGTAGCCGTCTACCACGAGATCGACTTTTCCGTTATCCGGATCGATGACGAGGCCGTGGACAGGCACATTATTATCGAACAGCGGGTGTTCATGTACTTTTCTGACGCTGTCTTTAACGCTTTCTTCGACACTGTCGAAGCCCTGCAGCCAGTTTTTGATGTTGATTCTTGAGTGTTCCAGAACGTTGAATGTGTTTTCGGAAATGCCGCGTTTTTTCATTTCCTCAATCATCGGTTCCGGCTTTAATGCACCAAATCCGCAGTCATGGTGTCCCATTATTACGACTTCCTCGACACCGAGCATGTACACGGCAACCAGAATGCTGCGCACTGTACTTCCGTACGGGTGTGAAATGACGCCGCCTGCATTTTGTATATGCTTGATGTCCCCATTTTTCAAACCGAGTGATTTGAAGGACATTTCAGTCAGCCTGGTATCCATACAGGAGACAAGTACCATTTTCTTATTCGGTGATTTCGTCAGGACATAATTTTTGTACTCTTCATCTGCCACGAAACTTTTGTTGTTTTCAAGCAAGTCGTATAATAATGTCATATTAAACTGTTCCCTTCACATGCTCATTTTCCGCATTATTTTCTTTCTTTTCTTTTAAAACACTGTCTTTATGAATAATCGCGTTAATCTGTGCGCCAAGGATGATGATGACTCCGGTGATATATAACCAGAATATCAGAATGATGACACCGGCGATACTGCCATATGTTGCCGAGTAGTTGCCGAAACCGGATACGTACACGCTGAAGCCCCATGAGGCTACAAGGAACGCGATTGTAGTAAAGATGGTTCCGGGAATTACCGATTTCACCTTCACTTTTATATTCGGCGCAGTCAGGTACATGATCAGGAACACTACGAATACGAGAAGTACTGGTAAAATACTTCTGATGAGATTCCAAATCGTGGAGAACTGATCGTCAAGACCAATGACTCCGAACATCAGGTTTCCAATCTGTCCGCCGAACACGATAAGTACAAATGTAAGTAATACTGATAAAGTTAAAATGATGGTGAAAAATATAGAAAGACCTTTCGCTATGAAAAAGTTACGGTTGTCTTCTATATCATAAGCGACGTTGAACGCATTCATCAGAGCCGTCATGCCGTTTGATGCAGACCATAAGGTCGCAATCAAACCCACAGACAAGAGACCGCCGCCTGATGATGTCATGACGTCATCAATGATGCCTGTCAGCATACCGGAAATTTCAGCCGGTGCGTAATCTTCGATAAACCCGACGATCATTTCCTGATCGATCTGGAATAAAGGCACCAGTGTCAAAAGGAATATCAACAGCGGGAATATGGCAAGCAGGAAATAATATGCAAGCTGTGCCGCCATGCCCGAAGCATTATCCTTTCCGAACTGGAACATCAGTTTCTGAAAAAAGTTGGGATCGTCCTTAATTTTTGCAGGCTTATTGATCTTTGATACATAAAGCGTTTCATTTTCTTTTTTTGACTGTTTTGATTTAAATACCGTATTTTCGACAAAAATGTCGTCGGATTTTTTCTCTTCTGATTCTTCTTTAATCTGTGATAAATAGTTGGAATTGCTGCTTTCATTTTTCGACATATAAACACCTCATTTAAATAAAAGGACCAACCTCGGTCAGTCCTTTTATAGATTTGTTACTTATTTCAATTTTTTCTGTTCGCGTTTGTTCATAAAAGTATCTTTTGCATCCATGATGGACTGTTCCAATTCAGGATTTTCTCTTCTGATCTGTTCAACAGTATCTTTCCAGAATAGAACTTCATCTTTCAGCTGTTCAAACTTGGACGGCTGTCCTGACGTGTTTTGGAATTTATTTTTCGCTTCATCAGGATGTTTAGCGTAGTAGCCGACGTCCTTGCCACTGCTGATTACTGACTCACGAGTACTTTTATCAATCAAGCTGACCAGTGCCCCAATACCGGCTCCAATTAAAATTGCAGGGATCAATTTGTTCTTCATAATGTAAAATCTCCTTTAAGGTATTTATATGTGATATATCCATTTTAAATCATTTGTAAACTTATGTACAAAATATATCCGTTTTTTTATTTATATTACTCAAGTTTAGTATTATTTGATACTATATATTTATGTATAAATTTGAAGGAGGACAAGTATCTTGGATAAAGAGACTATGTTGAAAGAAATAGAACAAAAATTAAAAATTGTTAATAAAGGTATTCTCAAGCCGGAGGATTTTGATGACAGTCAGAAGGAAGAAATAGAAGATTATCACAAAATGCTGACGTCAAGAAACGATATCAGTGCGATGGAACAGACGGCAATTCTTGATGAACTGTCCAAATTGAGAAAATGATTTTTTATAAAAGGAGATTTATTCATGTCTAAGTTGGAAAAATATGCCTCACTTCTCGTGGAAGTAGGGCTGAATGTACAAAAAGACCAGCGGGTCAGCATCAATGCTTCAGTGGATGCACTGCCGCTCATACGTCTCGTTACCGAAAAAGCTTATGAAAAAGGTGCGAAAGACGTCAAGGTTAATTTAAAGGATGATCAGCTGACCCGGCTTCACGCGAAAAATAAAAGCATCGGGGAGGCAAGCCGCGTACCGCAGTGGGTCATTGATGAACGCATGTATTATTCGGATGAGAAGGCGGCCTTTTTAAGCATCACTTCCTCATCACCTGAACTGTTGAAAGGTGTGGATCCTGAAAAGCTTCAGGCCATGCAGATCGCTTCAGGCAAAGCGTTCAAGGATTACTCCAACCGCATCCAGTCTGATTATCACAGCTGGTGTGTGGCCGGGTATCCATCTGCCGAATGGGCAAAGCTAGTATTCCCGGATAAAACTGATGAAGATGCTGTGGATGCACTGCTCGACCTCATTTTCTATACGATGCGACTCGACAATGACGACCCGGTTGAGGCGTGGAAAGCACTCGATGAATCACTGCATGAAAAGGTGGATATTTTAAATGACCGTCATTTCCATGCATTAAGATACGAAGCACCGGGGACGGACTTCACGATGGAACTGCCTGAAAAACATCTTTGGGCAGGTGCTTCCAGCGAAGATTCGAACGGTGTCAGCTTCATGGCCAACATGCCGACTGAAGAAGTGTTTACAGCACCGAAGAAAACAGGTATGAACGGCTATGTATCCAATACGAAGCCTTTAAGCTACGGGGGCAATATCATCGACGGTTTCAAACTGACATTCAAGGACGGCAAAGTCACGGACTATTCTGCAGAGCGCGGCGAAGATGTGCTTAAAAATCTGCTTGATACGGATGAAGGTGCGAAGTATCTCGGGGAAGTGGCGCTGGTGCCGGATGATTCCCCGATCTCCAATACTGGGACTTTATTCTTCAATACTCTGTTCGATGAGAACGCATCCTGCCATATTGCACTCGGCAGTGCCTACGGTTTCAGTGTGGACGGCGGAAAAGACATGTCCCGGGAAGAGCTTTCAGAAGCGGGACTGAATGATTCGATCACACATGTCGACTTTATGATCGGCAGCGCTGAATTGAACATTTACGGTGTAGATGCAGAAGGCAGCGAAACTCCGATATTTGTAAAAGGTAACTGGTCAATTTAAGTGATATAAAATACTGTTCACTATATACGGCATTTTATGATAAAATATAGGTAATGTGGATTATGATGACTTTGTTAGGAGGGCTTTCATGAGTTATTTGATGATGTTATTAGTATTAATAGCATTCACTGTTGCTATTCTGGGATTCGCAGCTGTTCTAGGTTACTATCTGAACAAAGCATTCCCCGGAAAATCGTCAGTTGAGGTGGATACACCTGAGGAAGCATTGAATAGAAAAATATAATATATTTTAATTAAGAGTGGAGAGGGGATATAGATTCTCCTCTCTTTTTCGATTGTTTTACTTAAAAGAGGCGATTAAGATGGATATGATTAAGATCGACAAAGTTACACGGCGTAAAAATGGTTTATATGATGTGGATTTTTCAAATGGTGATAAAATGACTGTACATGAAGAATCCATCATTCGTCACCGTCTGATCAGCGACCGTCAGATGACCGAAGATGAATTGAAAGAGGTTTTTGAGGCTGTACAGTATGATCATGCTTACGTTGCGGCCTTGAAATATATCAGTTATAAAATACGCTCTTTACATGAAATCCAAAATTATTTGGATGAAGAATACGAATCATATGTAGTCAAAGAAGTTGTCGGCCGGCTGATGGATGAAAATTATGTCAACGATGAACTCTACAGCGAAGCGCTTAAAAATACGATGCTGAACACTTCTGACAAAGGCCCGAAACTTTTGGAAATGGAACTTAAGAAACACAAAATCGATGAAGACATCATCAGGCGTAAAACTGGTGAATTCAATGATTTGATAGATTCTGAAAGAATGAATAAAATCAAAGGGAAAGAATTCAAGAAGTACAAAGGTTCAAAAAAGCAGTTTACCTTAAAACTTCAGCAGAAACTGATGAACAAAGGCTATTATAAAGAGCATTTCGATATGATAGATTTTGATGATGACTTTGATGAAACGCCCTATTTTGAGAAGGATTTCGAAAAGGCGTTCAGAAGATACAGCAGTAAGCACACAAGTTTTGATTTAAAACAAAGACTGACTAATGCCTTGCTCAGAAAAGGTTACAGTTACGATTTGATTCACAAAAAGATAGGTGAGATGACAGATGAGACCACTGCGTTCGATGACGAGACGTGAAATAGAAGCATATATTGGCGAAAAACGTGAAGCGATGAGAAAAGCTGAAATGATGGGTATCGAAAATGAGTATTACGTCAATGAAAGACAAGTGTTGATTGCCGAAAGCTATTTGATAGATCTGAGCCAGATTGAAAAGGGCAAAATCTATAAAATTGTCAGTAATGAAGATCACTACTTCAAAGTGGAATACATTAAAGGTGTTTTTGCATGGGGCTTCTTTATCGGCGGCAAAGAAAAAGAAACCGGTATCCCTGTAAGCATGCTTCAGTTAAAGCGGAAAGGATAAATTATGCAAGATATCATTTTGCTGAGAGGCCAGGAACTCTCATATGCGAAAGAGTCCCTACACTTAGGAAAACGTATATTGGCGAGGGATGAACATCTGCTCTTAAAAGATGTTTCCTTCACTTTATACAGGGGAGAAGTGCTGGGTGTTTTAAGCGACTATGAAACGCTTTATTATTTAAAGGATATGATTACGGGCACAATCCAGCCGAAGACCGGTAAAGTGAAGTCTGATGCGGTCATTGCCACACTCGATGTGATGGATCATGTTCAGAATAAACACCAGGTCCAAATGTTTTTAAGTGAATTGTTTGATGAGTATATGAGCCCTCAAAAAGTGGATGAGAGCCTTAAAGAACTGAATGAAAATCCTTTTTTCAAAAGATTATGGTATAAGAATATCGACACTCTGACACGGACCGAGATGGCTTCAGTATTAATGGAGGCATCTACATATATCGAAGCGGATATTTTTATTTTCTGTAATATGAGCAACCACTTGTCAGACGGCAACAGAGTGCGTTTCAAAGAGACTGTATCGGCATTTGAAAAAGCCGACAAGGGCGTCATGCTGCTTGAAACGGATGTCGATATGATAAAAGGGCTGTCCAACTACTTTTTGTGGCTGAGTTATGGTCAGGTCCGCTATGAAGGCGGCGTTCAAAAAGGCATTGCTTACTATAACAAGTATTTAAAAGATAAGAGCCAGATTAAAAACGTGGACGAAGAAGCGCTGTTTGACCTGCAATGGAAGAGGAACATATCGGAGTATGCACACTACAAACACAATATGCAGAGACTGAGCAAGAAGCAGACATCATTGATAGATCAGCTCAGCATCAGACGCATTATCGTGTCACTCGTACTGCTGTTCATCATTATGGCATCTTCTGCAGTGATATTTATGAATATCAATTTCAGAGGCACCAGCACTGCAGTTGAAACAGAAACGGTACCGATGGAAGAAGAGGCGGGTATAGAAAGTTTCGTCTACGGCCTTGTTCTTGATGAAACGCTGGAAATTGGCGGTGAAACATTACCATATCTCAGTATGGTCGATATTGTAGAGATCCGCGATGACAGTTATACAGTCGTTGTAAATGAAACAGAACATGAAGTGGATGAATCCGAACTTCTTTATTTCAATCCCGCGAGCTTATATACGGAAACTTCATTTGATGAACTGCTGCAGTATGCGGACGGTACATTCAGAGACAGCGATCAGTTCTATACGAGAATGCTGAATCGTGAAGCGGAGGAAGTAACAGAATCATTTAATCTGCAGGGGGATGATTATCATGGGGAAGTGCCGGGGGTACCAATCACTTATCACTTCAGAAATGACCGGGTCATATCCGTCACCTTCCCTGCAACCGATATAGATGGTCTCCTTGATGACTATGGTCTGACAGGCAATCAGCAGGTTTTCAGAGTGGAAGACGGCTATATGATTTTGGATGGAGCAAACGAAAACTGGGTGTACATCAACCGTTAAGGAGGTCATTATGAAACAAAAGCTCAACTATTTAATCAGACACTTTTCATATCAGGTTCAGAATTTTAAATTTCATAATCTGACCCCGTTGTTGATGTACTTCATCTGCGGACTGTTTTTAGTCATCGGCGGACTGACATTGACGGACGTTGAGGCGGTCAGATATTTATATCTCGTCATCGGTCTGATGACAACGATCTGGCTGTTCAGCATGGTCGTATTGAATTGGAATATCGTGTTCGCAAAAGATTCAATCGTGAAGATCAGATACATTTCCATCTTCTACAGAATCATGCCGACGATTCTATTTCAAACTTTCATATTCACTTTATTTACAGTGGTGAATTCCGCAATCGTCGCGCTGGCGGTGGATGACTGGATGATCAATATATTTACGATGCTGTACTACATCATTTTGGGGCTTTTGCTCATTGTGCCGTTTATTTTATTTTACCTGATGACGGATTCACCGAACTACAGATTCAATGTCATCGTATTCGTCATACTCGTTCTCGTTGTCCCGGTCGTCTATTTGCCGGAGCAACTGCCGACGGCACTGAACAATCTGCTGAGCCTGAATCCATTCTATTATGTGGTGAACGGCCTGCAGACCAATTCGATCGATATCGCGTGGAGTGTCAACCGCCTGCCGCACGATGTGCTGTTCTTTGCGCAGATGGCACTGTTGTACTTATGGATATTCAAACTGTATGACAAGATGAAATTTACGTTTTATGATTTCAATAAAAAGAGGCAGATGACGTAGCTTCAGAACCGTTAAAAAATAAAATCCAGAAACCGATAAAAACGACAGGTGAGCATATGCCCGCCTGTCGTTTAAATTTTGTCAGTTTCAACTAATTATCCAGCAGTTTCCTCTGCAGTTTATCTTCTGTGAATACCCAGCCTGTGTAGCTGTGGCTGACTTCATACGTTCTTTTATCCAGATGCATGATGCACACGAAAGGATAATGGCCTTCTTTTAAATATCTCAGGTCAATGTACCGCAGTTCAAATGTCTCTGTATCCAGGGATGTCAGTTCATAGCGGTAGATGGACGAGAAGAATGTGAATGCCTTGAAATTCTTATCATGTTTGATTGCCATGAAAATTTCATTGGGCAGATAGTCTTCCCGGTTGAAGCGGTCATAGAATATAATATTGCTCTGAAAACTTCGGCCGACATAATAGGCAGTTTCGGTCACTGCAATGATCCGCCACTGGTTAAAGTGCAGGGTCGGCATGACGAAGGTGCGTATGACCTTTTCATTCGGCAGCTGTTTATGGACTTTCCTGATCAGGAATCGTTGCATAAAATATCTGGTGATATAATATAGTATAAGGAAAGCATACATTGCAAAGAACAATGCGACAGGTGAAAAACCTATAAACCACAGGACGAAATAAAGACCGTGGACGATCAATATCGGAATATCCACCGTGTTTATCGTTCCCAGCTGTATCCACGTATTATCGAGCGGCCGCAGCGCCTGTGTGCCGTACGAATTGAATATATCGACGAACACATGGAGAAATACAGCCAGCTGGACCCACAAATAAGTGTTTAAAAATGGCAGGCCGAAAGCGAAATGCGCAATCAGGGTCAAAAGTACAGGCCATATTAGAAAAGTGAACGGCAAAGAGTGGGTGATGCCGCGGTGGTGGGTAATATATACAGCATTATTTTTCATCTTCATCACTGTGTCGATATCAGGCACTAAAGATGCACCGACTGCTGTTGCAATGAATCCTGCTGAAATTGCATCGATATTTGGGTCTATGGTGGCCAGACCGACCAAAGTCCCGCCCATTAATGTATGTGTAAGAGTATCCATAGTTTGTGCCTCCACTCTGTATAATATGGTTGAAAAAATATTTTAAAAAGGAAAGTCAGTATGTTACAGTCTTCAACATTTAATAATAGCTTACTCGAATGGTATCACTCAAATAAAAGGGATCTGCCCTGGAGAAGGACCACTGACCCATACAAAATATGGTTAAGTGAAGTAATGCTGCAACAAACTCAAGTCATTACTGTTATTCCCTATTTTACAAAATTTATAACAAAATATCCCACTTTAGAGGATTTGGCCGATGCTGATGAACAGGCACTCCTTAAGGACTGGGAGGGGCTCGGGTATTATAACAGAATACGTAATTTCCACAGCGCAATCAAAGATGTAAAAGAAAATTATAATGCCGAAGTCCCGGATAATCCGGAGAATTTCTTTAACTTGAAAGGTGTCGGACCCTATATCGGCGGTGCTGTCCAGAGCATTGCCTTCAATCACCTGCTGGCGGCCGTCGACGGCAACGTGCTCCGGGTGATGTCAAGGTTGAATGAGGACAGCCGGGATATGACAAAAGCAAGTGTACAAAAGTCGGTGAAACGAAATATAGAAGAAATCATTCCGCTCGAAGCCGGGGATTTCAATCAGGCTCTAATGGAGCTCGGCGCGACGATCTGTACACCAAGGACACCGAAGTGCATCATGTGCCCGGTCCAGCAACATTGTGAAGCCTTCAAAAGCAACACCGTTAACAATTATCCAATCAAGAAAAAGAAAACAAAGAAAAAGGAAGAATATTATAACGTGTATTTCATCGTTAATGATGAACAGGAGATATTCATCTATAAGCAAGAGGGCGATCTGCTGAAGGGCATGTACGAGCTTCCGAAATATGATGTGGATACAAATATTGAAAATATCGAGGAAGAACTGGACGTTAAACTGGATGACAAACGCATCTATATAGGCAGTGATAAACATGTATTCACGCATAAAATCTGGTACATGGAAAGTTATCTGTTGCATACGACTTCCAAAAATGAATATTTCGTGCCGGTGAATGAAGTGCATGAACTGCCGATGAGTACTGCGATGAAGAAGATTTTCAGGAAATTTACGACAGATGAATTCCACGAACTGTAAAGTGGTGGCCCCTATGTTATAATATAAAAGTATTAACTCTCGAGGTGGTGTGGAATATGGGTGTAGAATCCATACCAAAAGAAGGAACCAAGGTAAAGGTTCAAAGTTATAAACACGATGGCTCAATGCATCGTGTATGGTCAGAAACAACGATTTTAAAAGGCACGGACCATGTAATCATCGGTGGTAACAACCGCACTCTGGTAACAGAAAGTGATGGAAGAACATGGGTGACGAGGGAGCCGGCCATTGTATATTTCCATACTGAATATTGGTTCAATGTAATCTGTATGTTCAGAGAAGACGGGGTTTATTATTATTGTAATCTATCTTCACCGTACGCCTATGACGGGGAAGCGATAAAATATATAGATTATGATCTGGATATTAAAGTATATCCGGACGGTAAATACCATCTGCTGGATGAAGATGAATACCAGTTACATAAGAGCCGGATGAATTATTCCAAAGATATCGATGTCATTCTCAGAAGGAACGTCGATATCTTACAGCAATGGATCGAACACAAAAAAGGGCCGTTTGCACCAGACTTTATAAAAGTCTGGCAGCATCGCTTCAACAGTGACTTTAAGTCGTACTAAACCAATCAACGTGACTGTTGATTGGTTTTTCGAATGTATAAGGAGGATTGTCATTTGATAAGAAGGTATTTAAAATTTGTCAGGCCATATATGTGGCTGATATTTCTAACGATCATTATCGGTATACTTAAATTTGGTATTCCATTATTAACCCCGCTCCTGATCAGATATACAATCGATGATATTATCATGCCGGAGGGGCTGGCGGCGGACGAGAGAATGACAATGCTCGTTCAGATTCTGCTGGTGTTCGCATTCATATTTGTGGTTATCAGACCGCCGGTGGAATATTTCAGGCAGTATCTCGCCCAATGGACGAGCAACAAAATATTATATGATATCCGTAAAAAATTATATGGGCATCTGCAGATGCTGAGTGCCAAGTATTATTCGGATAATAAGGTCGGGGAGATCATCTCGCGTGTCATCAACGATGTAGAGCAGACTAAAGATTTCATTATGACAGGACTTATGAACATCTGGCTGGATCTCGCGACAATACTGATTGCTCTGACAATCATGTTCAGTCTTCATGGACAATTGACGTTTGTGGCCATGATTATTTTTCCGTTCTATATTTTCGGAGTGTGGTATTTCTTCGGCCGTCTGCGCAAAGTGACGCGCAACCGTTCTCAGGCATTGGCAGAAGTGCAGGGGTATCTGCATGAAAGAATCCAAGGCATCAATGTCATAAAAAGTTTTGCTGTCGAAAAGACGGAAGCGGGCCGTTTTAATAAGAGAAATGGTAATTTCCTTAATAAAGCGACGACTCACGCAAAATGGACGGCACGGAGCTTCATGGTTGTAAACACGATTACGGATATCGGACCGCTCCTTGTGATCGGTTTCGGCGCCTATCAGGTAATACAGGGCAACCTGACCGTCGGTACACTGGCCGCATTCATCGCTTATCTGGATTTATTATACGGACCGTTACGCCGTCTGGTGTCCTCATCAACGGCATTGACTCAGAGTATTGCGTCAATGGACCGTGTGTTCCACCTGTTTGATGCAAAGTATGATGTCACAGACAAACCCGATGCCAAAGCGCTTGAAACGACGAACGGCAATCTGGAGTTTGAAAATGTCGGATTCAAATATAATGAAGACGGCCGTCAGGTCATCAACGGGATGAACCTCGAAATCAACAGCGGCGAGACCGTTGCTTTTGTCGGAATGAGCGGCGGCGGAAAATCGACACTGGTCAATCTGATACCAAGATTTTATGATGTGACTGAAGGTAAAATCACTCTGGACGGGACAAACGTTAAAGATGTGACGACCTCTTCACTCAGAAATAAAATAGGTATCGTCATGCAGGAGAATATTCTGTTCTCTGAAACCGTCAGGGAAAATATTCTGCTCGCCCGTCCGGATGCGACTGATGAAGAAGTGGTGGAGGCAGCGAAACATGCGAATGCCCATGACTTCATCATGATGCTTGAAGATGGCTATGATACTGAAGTCGGCGAACGCGGCGTCAAATTATCCGGGGGCCAGAAACAGCGTATAGCAATAGCGCGTGTGTTCCTGAAAAACCCACCGATATTAATATTGGATGAAGCGACCAGTGCACTTGACCTTGAAAGTGAAAGTATTATACAGGATACACTGCTTGAACTGTCAGCGGAGCGTACGACTGTTATCGTCGCACACAGACTGTCTACAGTGACCCATGCTGATAAAATACACGTTATCAGTGACGGTGAGGTAGTGGAGTCAGGTACCCATGAGGAGTTAATGCGCAGAAAAGGACAGTACTTCGATCTTTACAGCATTCAAAATTTATAAGGTGATTATTTATGACAGATAATTTTCAATCTGATGTGGATATAGAGTTTATGAAACACGACACTTTAGAAGCGGCAAGAGAGCTGCTGGGACTGGAAATCATAACAAAGATCGACGGTCATATAACCAGCGGCTTCATCACTGAAGTCGAAGCCTATCTGGGTGTTGGAGACAAAGCGGCCCATACTTTCGGAGGAAAGAAGAATAAGAAAAACGAAATGATGTATAAACCGTATGGTCACATTTATGTTTACAGCATGCATGGACATAACTGCATGAACTTCTTAACGACAGCCGGTGAACCGGAAGGGGTTTTGATCCGGGGCATCGAACCGAATATGGGTATCGATATCATGAAAGAAAGACGCGGACGCGATATCAATCTGACAGACGGACCGGGCAAGCTGACGAAATCTCTCGGTATTACAAGAAATGCGCACAACGGTATGGAATTGAACAACGAATCACTCGTTGTCAGACACGGTAGAAAACCAAAAAACATTTTAGCGACACCGAGAATCGGTATAGATAATAAAGAAGAAGCAGTCGATTATCTGTATCGTTTCATCGTGGAAGGTAATCCGCATGTCAGCAGATTTAAAGGAAAAGCCGGACTTGGGAATGGCTGGCAATAATATGAAGAGCGCAAAATCCAATGGATTTTGCGCTCTTTTTTTAATTCATCATGCGACTCTTCAAAGTACTGAATTCATTTTTCAGCTGGTTATACAATTTATGAACAAAAGATTTTTCATTATTTTTCAGTATATTTACATATAGAGGTTGTCTGATATTCAAGTGTTCCAGACTGTGCACGACAAAATTCGGGTAATTATGCTTCAATATTTTGGTCTCATCAAAGCTGAGTATGCCGACATGGTTATGGTGCATCAGCAAGTACTGTATGATTGCAATATCATTAATATTTAAAACAGAAGACTTTTTAAATTGACTTTCTATATTCATCACCGCATCCAACGTAACTAAGGATAAATCTTCGAATTCATTTAAAGAGGCTTTGATCGGTAAATTGGTCTCAGCACTTTCACGGAATATATAGTAGTAGTTCTGGTCAAATAATAATGCATTATTGATATTTTCATTGGCGTACCTATTCGTTGAAACTGCAATATCGAGAGTGTGGTCCAAAAGCTTCTGTTCTATTGTGCTTTCGTCACTCTTCTGGATATTAAAATCAATTTCAGGATTTTCCACTAAAAGATTTTGAAAAGAATGAAGCACCTTTGTGGTCATGTCAGATTTAGTAATATGAATGTTCAAAGTCTGCGCATCCGCTTTCTTACTCTCTGAAATCTTTTCTTTTGTCTTATCGACAACTGCTAATATTTTTAAGGCATCTTCATAAAATATTTTTCCTTCTTCAGTAAGTATTATATTTCTGCCTTCCCTTTTAAACAATTCAATTCCCAGGTCATTCTCCAACAGACCGATTTGTCTTGACAGTGCTGATTGCGCCACGTTCAAAACGAGTGACGCCTCTGTCATATGCTGCAGTCGTGCGGTCTCTGTAAAATACAATAATTGTTTTATCTCCATAAAATCACTACCAATCTTATTTTGATATTAATATTATATCATTGATATATTGATTGTATAGGGAAGAATATGGATAATATAAAATTGTAAAAATATTCAGATGAAAGAGGTGCCAGAAATGTCTTTATATCAAAAAACTGACCAGTATGGACTATATGACTCCAAAAATGAACACGATGCCTGCGGCATTGGGTTTTATGCCAATATGGATAATTTAAGGTCTCATGACATTGTACTGAAATCTTTGGAAATGTTGACCAGACTTGATCACCGGGGTGGTATCGGCGCAGACGGAATGACAGGTGACGGTGCAGGAATAATGACGGAGATTCCTCATGATCTACTGAAAGAGGAGTATTCTGAGCTGCCTGAGTTCAGCCGCTATTCCGTAGGCATGTACATGTTGGAGTCCGGTACATCTCTTGATGAATTTAAAATGATTGTTGAAAGAACGATTAATGATGAAAATGAAAAATTGATTGCATTCAGAACAGTTCCGGTGGATGAAAGTGCGCTAGCCGACCATGTCCAACAGACGATGCCGGGTTTTATCCAGGTCATTACGGAATGTCATGAAACGCTGGATCTTTATTATTTGAGAAAAATGATTGAGCAAAATTTGAAAGACAATATGGTTGAACATTATGTTTCGTCATTCTCAAATGAAACCATTGTTTATAAAGGGTGGCTGAGAGCTCAGCAGATCAAAGATTTTTATATAGATCTTAAGAATCCCGGCTATGTTTCCAAATTTGGTATGGTCCATTCAAGGTTCAGCACAAATACTTTTCCCAGCTGGGCACGTGCGCATCCAAACAGATTATTGATGCATAATGGGGAAATCAATACGATTAAAGGTAACGCTGCCTGGATGCAGGCGCGTACGAGTCAATGGTTGAAGGATGTTTACGGAGAAAAAGGGGAGAAAATTTCAGAAATCATTGATGATGACGGCAGTGACTCTGCCATGGTCGACAATGTTCTTGAATTCATGAGTCTTGTCATGCCTCCGGAAGAGGCTGCAATGATCCTCATACCAGAGCCGTGGAAATATCAGGGATATGATAATCCTGCTGTGAAAGATTTCTATGAATTTTACAGTTATATCATGGAACCATGGGATGGACCGACAATGATCAGTTTTTGCGATAACCATAGAATTGGTGCACTGACTGACAGGAATGGACTGAGGCCGGGAAGATATTACGTCACTGATAAAAATGAGATCATCTACTCATCAGAAGTGGGTGTCGTCGATGCAGACGAGCAGGAAATAATTTATAAAGGACAGTTGAGCCCGGGGAAGTTGCTTCTGGTCGACTTCGAAACTTCGAGGATTGTTGAAAATGATGAACTGAAAAATGCCATCTCATCGAAAAGACCATACGGCCAATGGGTGAAAAAAACTCGTAAAGACTCAGGTGGAGATTTCAAGTACAAAAGAAGTCAATTGGATAATGTTCAGCTTCAGTCGATTCTGGTCAGATTCGGCTATACAAAAGAAGATATCGAAAAATATATGACACCACTCTCTGCTGAAATGAAAGATCCCATCGGTGCAATGGGCTTTGATATGCCCCTGGCATTTTTGTCCCATCATACAAAATCATTATTCGATTATTTCAAGCAGCACTTTGCACAGGTGACCAATCCGCCGCTCGATTCATACAGGGAAAAGATAGTAACGAGCGAAATCACTTATTTGGGCGGAGAGGGTCACCTTTTGAACCCCGGTAAAAATGTAACGGACAGAGTCCAGCTGGAAGGACCTGTCATTGACAACAGTGTATATGAAAGGAACGATGTCAAAGCTCTTGGGATTAAAAAAATCGATATCACATACAATGGCAGTCTTGAAAAGGCGCTTGACAACCTGATGGAAGAGGCTGTGCTGGTTGCGGATAAATATGGTGTTATTCTACTGACGGACGAAGTCATATTGGAAGATGAAAGTGTCTATGTCATGCCGCCGCTGCTTGTTACAAGCGCTGTGCATCAGGCGCTCATCAAAGCGGATAAAAGGATTTCAACAAGCATCATCATTAAATCCGCTGAACTGCGTGAAGTTCATCATGTGGCAGCTTTAATCGGCTTCGGTGCCAATGCTATAGACCCTTATATCGCTCAGGAAACTTTGCTCCAGTACACTGACGGTGATCTGGAGACTGTCAGGCAGTTCAATGATGGTCTGACTGCAGGGCTCATCAAAGTGATGGCTAAAATGGGCATCTCAACAGTACAGAGTTATCATGGTGCACAAATTTTCGAAGCTGTGGGATTATCCAAAAGATTAATGTCGAAATATTTCGGCGGTGCTGTATCGAAAATTGGCGGTTTATCCATAGAAGATCTTAATCTGAATATTAAAGAGCAGCAGAATCAAAGACTGGAGTATCTGGAATCGGGCAGTAAATTCCAGTGGAGGCAGCAGGGAGAACATCACGTCATCAATCCGACTTCGATAAGGATGTTGAGGGAAGCTTGTATGGCTAATGACAGAGATAAATATAATGAGTACAAAAATTATATGAATGAAAACCATCATTCCAGTATCAGACATCTATTGAAATTTAAAAATGGGAAAACGATACCACTGGAAAAGGTTGAGCCTGCAGAAAATATAGTGAAGAGATTCAAATCGGGAGCGATGAGTTACGGTTCTCTATCAGAGGAAGCACATCAGACACTTGCAGAAGCAATGAACAGAATAGGCGGAAAAAGTAACAGTGGAGAGGGTGGAGAAAACCCTGGACGTGCCACTTTGAATATGGATGGCAGTAATTATAACAGTGCAATTAAGCAAGTGGCATCCGGACGTTTCGGTGTAAACAGTGAATACTTGAACAGCGCAGAAGAGATACAGATTAAAGTTGCACAGGGCGCTAAACCAGGAGAAGGCGGTCAGCTGCCTGGTGAAAAAGTATATCCATGGATTGCTGAAACAAGAAACTCAACACCGGGTGTCGGATTGATTTCACCTCCGCCGCACCATGATATATACAGTATCGAAGATTTGGCTCAGCTGATCCATGATTTGAAAAATGCCAATAAAAAAGCGGATATATCTGTCAAACTTGTAGCCAAGGACGGTGTGGGTACCATCGCTGCCGGGGTAGCAAAAGCCTATGCGGATAAAATAGTCATCAGCGGTTACGACGGGGGGACTGGTGCCTCACCCATGACAAGCATTCAACATACCGGTCTGCCGTGGGAGCTTGGTCTGACAGAAACGCACCAGACACTGGTATTGAACGGGCTTCGTTCAAGAGTGACGATAGAAACGGATGGTAAATTAATGACCGGTCGTGATGTTGCCATGGCGGCTGCACTCGGTGCAGAAGAATTTGCATTTGCAACTGCGCCGCTGCTTGTGTTGGGCTGCATCATGATGAGAGTCTGCCATAAAGATACATGTCCGGTCGGCATCGCAACCCAAAATGGGGATTTGAGAAAGCTGTTCAGCGGTAAGGCCGATCATGTCGTCAACTTCATGAATTTTATTGCAGAGGATATCAGGGAAATACTGAGTGAACTCGGTTTGAAATCGATGGATGAACTGATAGGCAACGTCGATCATCTTGAAATAGACAAAGCGAGAGTGAGTCAGCATCGTATGAGTGACCTCGATTTACAGCCTATCCTTACGATGGTTGAAGGAGACAGATTTAAAAGTGAGAACCAGAAACATCCGTTTGAACATTCCCTTGATGAAACCAATATCATACCTGAATTCATCGATGAATTAGAAAAAGGTGAAAGTAAGGAAACGACATATCCTGTAACGAACAGACACAGAAATATAGGAACGAGATTCGGCAGTATGATTACTGACAGATTCGGTATGAAACAACTGGCGCATGATTATTATAAAGTGAACACGTCCGGTCGTGGCGGCCAGAGTTATGGGGCCTTTATCCCTCAGGGACTGACGCTGCATCACACAGGAGACTTGAATGATTATGTCGGCAAGGGACTGTCAGGCGGGCGCATCATCCTGCAAGCTCCAAATATCAGCCGCAGTCATGAAATCATTGCAGGGAATGTCTGTCTATACGGTGCAATATCTGGACAGGTATTTATCAACGGTACTGCCGGTGAGCGCTTTGGTGTCAGAAACAGCGGGGCAGATGTCGTTGTAGAAGGTCTCGGTGACCACGGTCTTGAATATATGACCGGCGGTCGAGTGTTGATACTTGGAGATATTGGTAAAAATTTTGCTGCAGGAATGAGTGGGGGCATTGCTTATATCATCAATGATCGTTCATTGATGGAAAATAAACTGAATATGAATACTGAAGCGATAGAAATAAGCTATGCCGAGAACCCTGAAGAAATCGATAAAGTAAGAAATTTATTATATGCACAAAAGTTTTTTACCGGCAGTCAAAAAGCCGATACAGCGGTAGATATGTTAGAAAAAGGCGGACTTCAGATCATTAAAGTGATACCTGTCGAATTTAAAGTGATGCAGCAAAGAATTCAATACGGCCTCCGCTCTGATCAATCGAAACGGGATGCCGAACTGAATGCATTTTATGGAACAGAGGTTATTGATAGAGAAGTACTTGAAAGTATGAATATTCATTAAGAGAGGGGTTCTGGCATATGGGAGAATTCAAAGGTTTTTTAAAATATGAACGCAAAAGCCAGAAAGAAGAAAGTTTAGAAGACAGAATTCAAAATTATGATGCTTATCAGCATAGGTTTTGTAATGATGATGCGAGTGAGCAGGGGGCAAGATGTATGGACTGCGGCACACCATTCTGTCAGACGGGTTCGAGTGCAGGCAAAGAAACAATCGGCTGTCCTATCGGTAATTATATACCAGAATGGAATGATCTCGTTTACAGAGGGGATTTCAAGGAAGCATTCCACCGATTGTCAGAAACTAATAATTTTCCTGAGTTTACAGGTACGGTCTGTCCGGCACCATGCGAGTCCTCCTGTGTACTTTCAATCAGTGGAGACCCTGTAGCCATCAAAGGTATAGAACGGACAATTATCGACGAAGCTTTCAAAGAGGGATGGGTACAGCCGAAAATACCGAAGCATCGTTTAAAAACAAGAATTGCGGTTATCGGCAGCGGCCCCGCAGGTCTCACCGCAGCCGAGGAATTGAATACGTGGGGGCACAGAGTGGATGTTTACGAACGTGATATCAGACCGGGAGGATTATTAAGATATGGTATACCCAATATGAAGCTTGATAAAAAGCTGGTGGAAACGCGCATACAATTGATGGTAGATGCAGGCATCAAATTCATATGTAATATGGATGTTGGTAAAGATATCACCCCGGATGAACTGACCGCAGAATATGATGCCATCCTCATAGCATCGGGAGCCAGAAAGCAGCGAGATCTAAAACTTGAAGGCCGCCAGAGCCAAGATATAAAATTTGCGATGGATTATTTGACGGAGCAGACGAAAATTCAGTTAAACGAGAAAAATTCACCTTCAATCACGGCAAAAGATAAGCATGTTGTTGTTATCGGCGGAGGAGATACGGGAGCAGATTGTGTAGCAATGGCGCTTCGCGAAGGTTGTAAATCCGTATTCCAACTCAATAAATATGATCGTCTGCCTGATGAAATCGAGGGCAACCCTGCATGGCCGTTGGAGAAGAAGACTTTCAAACTGGATTACTCCCATGCAGAGTACCAAAAGAAATTCGGCGTCGAGCCGAGAGCGTACGGCGTACAGACAATGGCTTATGATGTAGATTTCATCGGTGATTTGAAAGGGGTTAAAACTCAAGTTTTAGGGCAGCAGAAATTGACTAATATGACAATGGAAGATCAGGAGAGATATTTTAAGGCAGATTTGGTGCTTCTGTCCATTGGTTTTGAAGGCGCCGAGAGTGAGCTCCCCAAAGCCTTTAATATCAGGATGGAAAACAATAAGATTCATGCAGATGATATAACTTATAAAACAAACCATGAAAAAGTGTTTACTGCAGGTGATGCGAGGCGTGGACAGAGTCTGGTTGTGTGGGCGATCAAAGAAGGGCGTGAAGCAGCAAAAGAAGTGCATAAATATGCCGTTGGCAATATGTATCATAAAGGCTCTTGAACTGCAGTATAGTATAACAATCTAATTTTGATATTGGTAATATATCATTAATGTATTGATTATATAGATTGGAATTCGCTAAGATAGATTTATAGAAAGATTCAAGAAAAGTTGAAAAAAATGACCTGGTTTGAATAATCAAAACAAAAGGATTTTACAGTGCCGCAGCACCTGCCGGCAGAGATTGGGGATTGTCTGCCGGAAGGGGCGCTGTAAAGGGAGAAAAGAACTGTTTTAATGATTTTGGAATCAGTGATTTAATTTGACTGAACGGCGTATAGGCAATAAGAGCTTTGAGCTAACTTGAATCTTTTATGAAAGTTCCATAGTACTTCCTAATAAATATATGAAAAACCCTGAGTGAATCCACTCAGGGTTTTTCATATTCTTATTAAATATCCATAGTTTCGTCCTGGATATTGATTTTATTTTTCTTGGAATGGAATCTGAAGAAACTGTCAGCCAGACGATTGATACGTTCAAGCGAATTTGCGTATTCATATAATGAAGAAAGTATTTCCATAATACTTGTATATTGAAGTCTTTCTTCTTCTGTTTCAGCTTCATTATAATGTCTGATGAAATCATCCATTAAAGAAGTTTCGTAAAGATTCTCATGAATGCCTTCATTTGTTACATTCGGTTTTATTTTCTCCGTGAATTTCATGAAAATCTGCTCATGGAAGCCCATTAAATACTCGAGTTCAAAGCGGATTCTGTTTTGAAACGCCTCATCCAGGTGGTTGTAGTTGTTTTCAAAACGGTTGAACTTACGAAGTAGTTCGAATGCACGCCTTGTGGATGAAATCAAATGTTTGAATAAGATTTTTCTTCTGGCATCTGCAAAACGTTCTCTTCTGAATAATGAACGTTCCTCCCTGAACCATAAGTACATTGTTTCAAGTCTGACGACACGTTCTCTGATGGATTCGATATCTTTTTTTACTATTTGATACTCGCTCATGTTGCTGAGTTCCAAGCGTATATATTTGAAGATGTCTGTCGTGATATTAAAACAGTTGTGATACATTTTCGTCTCGTATTTAGGCGGGATGAACACCAGGTTGATCAGTAATGATGATAATACCCCGATCATTACGAGTGAAAATCTTATCCCCGCCGCCTCAAGAAAGTCGACTGTTGTCGCTCCTGCTTCACTGATTTGAGGGGCATCCATAATCGCAATCATTGTGACCACTGCGAGAGTTGAAACACTTTGCAAGTTGAAAAATAAAAGTGTTGCCAGAACAAGAATAACAGTCAGGCCAATAACGATGACGTTATTACCAAATAATAAAACCATTATAATGGCTGCAACAGCACCTAAAGCATTTCCCTGAAACTGTTCCCAGGTTCTTACCGCTGAGCGGTGAACATTCGGTTGAAGTGCAAATACTGCTGCGATGCCCGCAATGAGGCTGGGCTCCAGCCCAAAGAGATGTGTGATGAATAATGTGAGTACTACGGTTAATCCGGTTTTAAATACTCGAGCGCCAAAACGCATGGCACCATCTCCTAAAAGTCATATTTAAAAACATCCTCTACAATTTGTAACGTTTCTTCTATGTCTTCCTCTGTGTGCGCCGTTGTCAGGAACCAGGCTTCATATTTGGACGGTGCAATATTGATGCCGCGGTTGATGAGTCCTCTGAAAAACTTCGCGAACAATTCGCCGTCAGTGTTTTCTGCTGCCTGATAGTTCGTTACTTTTTCAGTCGTGAAGAAAATTGTCAGTGCCCCGGACAGACGGGAAGTGTTTGCAGGAATATTATACTTTTTAATCAGACTGTCGAAGCCTTCCTGCAGCTTTTGTCCTAAACGGTCGAGTGCGTCATAAACTCCGGGTTTTTCTAATATTTCAAGACATGCAATACCTGCAGCCATCGATAATGGGTTGCCTGCCATGGTACCTGCCTGATAGGCCGGTCCAAGCGGGGCGACACTTTCCATTATGTCCTGTCTGCCGCCATATGCACCAATCGGTGTACCGCCGCCGATAATTTTACCCATGGCAGTGAGGTCTGGATAGACTTTCAGCAAATCCTGCGCACCGCCATACATAAATCTGAATGCGGTGATCACTTCATCATATATGACAAGTGAGCCGTTATCGTGAGCGATTTCGTTGATTTCCTCGAGGAATCCTTCGAAAGGTTCAACAATACCGAAGTTTCCGACGATCGGTTCCACCATTACCGCAGCAACTTCATCTCCGAAGTACGCAATTGCTTCTTTCAATGAGTCGATATCATTGAACGGGACGGTAATCATGTCCTGTGCGACACCTTCTGGTACACCCGCTGAATCAGGGGTGCCGAGTTGTGCCGGGCCGCTGCCTGCCGCGACAAGCACCAGGTCCGAATGGCCGTGGTAACAGCCTTCGAATTTTATTATTTTGTTTCGTCCGGTATATGCTCTGGCAACCCTGATTGTTGTCATGACTGCCTCTGTTCCGGAATTGACAAAGCGGATTTTCTCGAGTGAAGGCATAGCTTCATTGATTTTATTTGCAAAATCTATTTCCAGCTTTGTCGGCGTACCGTAAAGTATGCCGCGTCCACTCTGTTCTACGATTGCTTCGTGTATACGTGGATGTGCATGACCTGTAATAATCGGGCCGTAGGCACTCAGGAAATCAATGTATCTATTTCCGTCAACATCATAGAAATATGCGCCTTCTGCACGATCCATTACTACCGGGGCGCCGTCACCGACAGCTTTATATGAGCGTGAAGGGGAGTTGACACCACCAAGTATGATATCGTCAGCGGACTTTTGCAGTGCTTCTGAATTCTTGTGTGTAAACATTCTATTTCATCCTCTTAATATCAATTTGTTCATTAGATATAATAACATAAACGGTGTATGCTTTTAAGTAAATCGGAAGTTCTTGTCGGATTATAATTAGTTTTGTATCATTAATGATAACTATAATATATGGAGGCATAGATTGTTATGAATAAGTTCCCGAATTTTAAGCTCGAAAACCAGAACGGTGAAACAGTATCTAATGAAGATTTAAAAGATGTAACAGTAATTTATTTTTATCCGAAAGATAATACACCCGGCTGTACAACACAAGCTTGTGATATGAGAGATGCAATGGATGATTTAAAAGATTTGAATGTGACGGTGTATGGTGTGAGTGGAGATTCAAAAAAGAAACATCAGAACTTCATAGCAAAACACGATTTGAACTTTGATCTGCTGGTTGATGAAGACTTTGAACTGGCGAAAGAACTGGATGTCTACAGATTGAAGAAGGCATTCGGCAAAGAGTCAATGGGGATTGTCCGTACAACATTTGTTGTAGATGAAAACAGCAATATACTTAAACGTATGGATAATGTTAAGGCGAAGGCTCACGCAGAAGATTTAAAAGCATTTTTACAAGAGGTATAGTCAGATGAAGAATATAGTTTCTACTATTAGACTGCCGGATGAAATGATTGCCGGTATAAAAGAAGTTTTACCTCAGGCGAATTATGAACATGTCCGTTCAAAAGAAATGACTGCAAAAGAACGGGAGCAGGCAGAGATTTTTGTGACATACGGTACGGACATGACAGAAGAGCATGTGCCTGAGTTTAAAAATCTTAAATGGATTATGGTTATGAGTGCCGGGCTTGAGATGATGCCGCTTGATAAACTGGAAGATGTGCTGATTACTAACGCAACCGGTATTCATAAAATACAGATGACAGAGTATACGATTGGACTGATTCTTTCTCATTATAAAGATTTCAATCTGCTGTATGAGGACCAGAAAGCTAAACACTGGAGGAAAAAAGCATTCACTACTGAACTTTACGGCAAGTGCACGCATATTCTCGGCACAGGCAGCATAGGCAGCCATCTGGCAAAAGTGCTGCAGGCTTTTGGTGTAGAGACGATAGGGTATAATACCAACGGGAGGGAAGTCGAAGGTTTCGACCAAACGTATCCTCTGGATGAATTGATAGGTCATATAGACGGGGCGGATATATTGATCAATATCCTTCCTAGTACGGAAGCGACTGTCGGTCTGATCACTGAAAAACATTTTGAAGCGATGAAAAACGACAGTATATTTGTCAATATCGGGCGTGGAGACATTGCGGAAGATAAAGTGCTGTTCAATGCTCTGGAAGAGAAACAAATCGGACAGCTCATACTCGATGTCTTCAACGATGAGCCGCTCACGCCGGACAGCCCGTTCTATAAATACGATAATGTGACAATCACACCGCATGCTTCATCCAAGACGAGCGGGTATATTGAGAGAGCGTTTGATATATTCGAACACAATTTAAAACATATCGATGACTACAGTAAGATGGAAAATGTAATTGATAACAAGAGGGGATATTAAACTAATTAAGAAGTCTTGATTGACAAACAATTTTGGAATTCAGTACAATGATACTAATACCAGTAGTTTAGTTAAAGAAAGTGGGTATCATTATGAAGATGATAGATGTGGATAAGATTTATGATGAATCTATTGATGCGCTTAAAGAAACAGGCGTCAGAATTACGCCTCAACGTAAAGCGGTATTGAATTTCATGATTCAGTCGGATGAGCACCCAACTGCTGATGATATTTTTAAAGCTTTATCAAGTGAATATCCTAACATGAGTGTAGCAACTGTTTATAATAATTTAAAATTATTTAAAGAAACAGGGTTGGTCAAGGAGCTGACTTACGGAGATGCTTCCAGCCGCTTTGATTTTGTAACGGATACACATTACCATATCATCTGCAGCGAATGCGGAAAGATCACTGATTTCCATTATCCGGGTTTAAATGAAGTGGAACAATTGGCAGGGGCTGTCACGGAATATGATGTCAGCCACCACCGATTGGAAATTTACGGACTGTGTCCGGAATGCAGATAGTATAATTAAAATAAAAAAAAGAAGACCAGTATTTACTGGTCTTCTTTTTTTTTCTTCTCTTCTAAGAATTTATCTCTTCTATGTTGAACATTATAGTCCAGATTGAATTTTTCGCCTTCCAATTCTTTATCTATAGTCAGAGGTTCCTTACAGAAGTAACAGTAATCGACTCTGCCTAAAATTCTGGTCGGACGCTCGCAGTTGGGGCATTCAACAGTAATCACTCTGGCGCTGATTACACCGACCCAGAAATAAATGATTACAGAAAGTACCATAGGTATGAAGCCGATCAGTATGAATAAACCGAATAGCCACGGGATCTCTCTGAAGAAGACTCCAAGGTACATTATGATAAGTCCGGCAAACACCATTGCCAGGGCGTAGCCTCTGATACGTTTGATCTTATTGGTTTTTCTCTCCATTATTTCACCTCAAAAATTGTTATATACATAATAACATATATATGATAATCTAATAATTACATTCTTAACAAGTTAATGACCTGTTAAGGAATTTACAAGAAATTAATAATTCGTATTGACGAATGATTAAAAGCTTGATATTATATAAAAGTCGCTAATTTAAGCGAACTTAAACAAGCGAGGTCAAACGAAAAAAGTTTTTTTAAAAAACTATTGACTACGATTTGAAAGCTTGGTATGATTTAAAAGTCGCTGTTTTAAGGGCGGCACTAAAAACACTGATTACAACAAACGACATCGAAAAGAAAAATTGAAAGTGTAAAATTGACACTTGCATTTATGAAACAGCTCGAGTATAGTTGTAAGAGTGATTTAAAAACGAAACACAAACGAGAACATTGAAAACTGAATGACAATATGTCAACGTTTAATTCCGAACAAAGCTTCTATTATATGGGAGCACAAAGTTGAGGCGAACAACACAACACGCAAAGATGATACTGAATGTATCGACCGAGCTCAGATGAGCTGTCCATTTATGGAGAGTTTGATCCTGGCTCAGGATGAACGCTGGCGGCGTGCCTAATACATGCAAGTCGAGCGCGGGATTGAGGAGCTTGCTCCTCAAACCCGAGCGGCGGACGGGTGAGTAACACGTAGGCAACCTACCCATCAGACCGGGAT